>JBDHRL010000160.1:0-4233 GCA_039807535.1 Rhodocyclaceae bacterium | reverse complement strand
CTGAATGCGGCCATCGAGGCGGCACGCGCCGGCGAGCACGGCAAGGGCTTCGCCGTGGTGGCGGCCGAGGTGCGCAAGCTGGCCGAACGCAGCCAGATCGCCTCGCAGGAAATCGGCGAACTGGCGGGCACCAGCGTGAAGACGGCCGAAAAGGCCGGCCAGCTGCTGCAGGAGATGGTGCCGAACATCCGCCGTACCGCCGAATTGGTGCAGGAGATCACGGCAGCCTCGGAAGAGCAGTCGCAGAGCGCCGGCCAGATCAACTCGGCGATGAGCCAGCTCAACCAGACGACGCAGCAGAACGCCTCGGCTTCCGAGGAGCTGTCTGCCACCGCCGAGGAGATGAGCAGCCAGGCCCAGCAGCTGCAGCAGATGATGACGATGTTCCGCGTCGGTGAAGGCGAGGCGGCCGCCATGCCGGCGACGGCGCGCCAGGCGGCCAAGCCCGCCCGCAGGGCCGTCAAGCGGGCACGCGAGGAAGCGGCCCCCGCGGGGCTGGCCCTGGCCGATGCTGAGTTCGTGCGCTACTGAGCGGAGGCGACCATGTCCCAGACCCAACTCGCGGTTGCGGCCGGCAGCCCACCGGCCGCGGGCTTGCCGACGGGCGTCGGCGAGACTCAGCAGTACCTGGTATTTTCACTGTGCGGGGAAACCTTCGCCATCGGAATCCGCAGCATCAAGGAAATCATCGAATATGGCCACCTGACCGAGGTGCCGATGATGCCGGACCTGGTGCGCGGCGTGATCAACCTGCGCGGGGCCGTCGTGCCGGTGGTCGACCTGACGGTGCGCTTCGGCCGCGCGCCGACCGCCATCGCGCGCCGCACCTGCATCGTCATCGTCGAGATCGCGGCGCAGCCGGGGGCGAGCCATGTGATCGGCGTCATCGTCGATGCCGTCAACGAGGTGCTGGACATCCCGGCACATGACATCGAGCCGCCGCCCTCGTTCGGCGCCCGCATCCGCAGCGACTTCGTCGAAGGCATGGGCAAGGTGGCCGGCAAGTTCGTCATTCTTCTGAACCTGCAGCATGTACTGTCGGTCGACGAACTCGTGGATATTGTCGGCGTCGCCGGCGAGGCGGAGGGTGGCGCCGTGCGGCCCGAGCTGACTTTTGCCGGATGAGGCGGCAGGGACCGGAAACATGGAGTATATGATCACCGATGCGGAGTTCAGCCGGTTCCAGGCCCTCATGCAACGGGTGGCCGGCATCCACCTGCCGCCCTCGAAAAAGCCCCTGGTGAGCGGGCGCCTGTCGAAGCGTCTGCGCGAGCGCGCCATCGACAGCTTCGGCGACTACTACCGCCACATTGTCGGTGGCGGCGATCCCGCCGAGCTGCAGACCGCGATCGAGCTGCTGACGACCAACGAAACCTACTTCTTCCGCGAGCCGGGGCATTTCGATTTCCTGGCCCGCGAGGTCCTGCCGGACCTGCGTCCCGGTGCCGGCTTCAGGGTCTGGAGCGCGGCCAGCTCGACCGGCGAGGAAGCCTACAGCATCGCCATGGTGCTGATGGACAAGCTGGGAGAGTCCATACCCTGGGAGGTGTTCGGCTCGGACATCAACAGCCGGGTCATCGACATCGCGCGCTCCGCCACCTATGCGACCACGCGCAACGAGGAGGGAATCCCGCCGGACTACCGCCGGCGCTTTTGCCTGCGCGGCGCCGGAGCCATGGCCGGCAAGCTGCGCGTCGATGCGGCCGTGCGGGAACGGGTGCGCTTTGCGCAGCTGAACCTCAACGGCGACCTGAAGAGCGCCGGCGAATTCGACGTGATTTTCCTGCGCAATGTCATGATCTATTTCGACATGGACATGAAGCGCCGCGTCGTGGCGGCCCTGCACCGGCAGCTCAGGCCGGGCGGCTGGATGTTCATAGGACATTCGGAAAGCCTGAACGGGGTGAACGACAGCCTCAGGCAGATGCGGCCGACCGTCTATCGCAAGGAGCGCCGGTGATGACGCCGATCAATCCGGCGGCGATCGACATCTTTCTGCAGCCCGGGGACGTCTATTTCGGCGACCGCGGCACGCGCCTGCGGACGGTGCTCGGCTCCTGCGTGTCGATCACCTTCTGGCATCCCCGCCTGCTGCTCGGCGGGATGTGCCATTACATGCTGCCAGAGAGGGCCGGCGCTGCGGACGACCGCCGCGACGGACGCTATGCCGACGAGGCCCTCGATCTGCTCATAGAAGAGATGCTCGCCGCCGGCACGCAGCCGCGTGACTATGAGGCGAAGATCTTCGGCGGCGGACGGATGTTCTCGTTCGCCGCCGGCCGTGGCGCGCTCGACATCGGCAATCGCAACATCGAGGTCGGACGGCTGCTGCTGAGAAGGCACGGCCTGGAACCGGCCAGCCAGCATCTGGCCGGAGTCGGGCACAGGAGCATCGTCTTCGACGTGGCGAGCGGTGACGTGTGGGTGCGCCATATGCCGGAGCAGGCCGGACTGAGGGATGTGGCATGAACGAGTGGGCGGCGACCGGACTGGAGGTAGGCATGTACGTCATGTGGGACGAAAAATTTGCGACAGGTGTCGAGATCGTCGACAAGCAGCATCGCGGCCTGATCCATATTCTGAATGGGCTTTACAAGAGCATCGGCGAGGGGCGCGGCGACGCCGCGCTGCACGGCATCTTCGGCGAATTGCAGCGCTATGCCGACTACCATTTCGACACCGAGGAACGGCTGCTCAAGCAGCAGGCCGTGACGCCCCACCACCAGGCCGAGCACGTCATCCGGCACATGGCGTACCGGCGCCGCATCGAGGATCTTAAGGCACGCCACGAAGACGGTGAACGGCTGATCCCGATCCAGGTGCTGGCCTTCGTCTGCGACTGGTGGCTGGAGCATATCCTGACCTGTGACCGCATTTTCGTATCTTTGGCGGATGCCACACTCGCAACGAGGACGGAAGCCATCGTGGAGAGCATCCAGTGGCCGGTGAGATAAGAGTGCTCGTCGTCGACGATTCGGCGGTCGTGCGACAGGTGATGAGCGATATCCTGGGCCGCGAGCCCGGCATCCGCGTCATCGGCGCGGCACCCGACCCGATCTTCGCGCTCGAACGCATGCGCCGGGAGTGGCCCGACGTCATCACCCTGGACGTCGAGATGCCGCGCATGGACGGCGTCACATTTCTGAAGAAAATCATGGCTGAACGGCCGACGCCAGTCGTCATTTGCTCTTCCCTGGCCCAGGCCGGCGCCGAGACGACCATGCAGGCCCTGGCGGCCGGCGCCGTGTCGATCATTACCAAACCCACCCTCGGCCTGAAGGATTTCCTGCGCGAGTCGTCCAATGACGTGGTCGCGGCGGTGCGTGCCGCCGCCGTATCGAAGGTTCGCAATCTGACTGCGCGCCCGGTGCCGACGGTCCCAGCCGATCCGATCGAGGGCGTGGGCGGCAGCCATGCCATGGCCAAGACCACCGACAGCATCGTCGCCATCGGCACGTCCACCGGCGGCACCCAGGCACTCGAAGTGCTGCTGACGGGGCTGCCGCCGACGGTGCCTGGCATCGTCATCGTCCAGCACATGCCGGAGAAGTTCACTGCCGCGTTTGCGGAGCGCTTGGACAGATTGTGCGAGATCGATGTGTTCGAGGCGAAGGACGGCCAGCGCGTCGTGCCCGGCCGCGCCCTCATCGCGCCGGGCGGCAAGCACATGATGCTCAGGCGCAGCGGCGCCCAGTATCACGTCGAGGTGGCTGATGGCCCGGTGGTCAATCGCCACCGCCCGTCGGTGGATGTGTTGTTCCGTTCGGTGGCGAAGTACGCTGGGCGCAACGCGTTGGGCGTGATCATGACCGGCATGGGCGACGACGGCGCGCGAGGCTTGAAAGAGATGCACGAGGCCGGCGCCCGCACCATTGCCCAGGACGAGGAGACCTGCGTCGTGTACGGCATGCCGAAGGAAGCCGTCAAACTCGGCGCGGTCGATCGGATCATGCCGCTGCCGCTCATCGCCGGAGCCTTGCTGCGGCAGGATTCTTGCGGCCATTCCCCGAAATAGGCGGTTAATCCCCGTCTTTTCCCACCGTCGCCCCTTGCCGGGGGCGGCAATAATCGCCGCCATGGAGTAGCCCTCACCCCCAACCCCTCTCCCCGCGTGGAGAGGGGAGCGTTGTGATCGCTACGCGACAAATGGAACGGGGCCATGGCTGAAGATTCCGATCTCGAAAAAACCGAACCTGCGTCTGCGCGGCGCCTGGAACAGGCGCGCGAAGAAGG
>JBDHRL010000159.1:0-4309 GCA_039807535.1 Rhodocyclaceae bacterium | reverse complement strand
CGGAGCAAGGTCATGAACCTGGAACAAGCCCGCTACAACATGGTCGAGCAGCAGATCCGCACCTGGGAGGTGCTGGATCAGGACGTGCTCGATCTGCTGATGACCATCCGCCGCGAGGATTTCGTGCCGCCGGCCTGCCTCAAGCTGGCCTTCGCCGACACGGCGATCCCGCTGGGTCATGGCGCGTCCATGCTGCCGCCGGCGCTGGAAGCGAAGCTGCTGCAGGCGCTGCAACTGCGCAAGTCCGACAAGGTGCTGGAGATCGGCACCGGCTCCGGCCACATGGCGGCCCTGCTCGGCGCGCGCAGCGACCGCGTGTATACGGTCGAGATCGAGCCGGCGCTGGCGGCGCAGGCACGCGAGAATCTCGAACGCCACTGCGCCGACAACGTCACCGTGATCGAGGGTGACGGCGCCCTGGGCTGGCCGGCGCAGGCGCCCTATGACGCCATCCTGCTGTCCGGCTCGGTGGGGGAAATCCCGCAGGCGATGCTGGCGCAACTGAAGGTCGGTGGCCGCCTGCTGGCGGTGGTCGGCGAGGCGCCGCTGATGCAGGTGCGCCTCGTCACCTGCGCCGCCGAGGGGCTCTTCCAGAGCGTGAACCTGTTCGAGACCAGCATCCCGCGCCTGCGCCACGTGCCGGAGCGCAGCAAATTCGTTTTCTGAGAGACATGAAATGGTACAGATCAGCGCGCTTGAACTGAACGAATGGCTGAAGGACGCGGCGCGGCCCGATCCCTTGTTGCTCGACGTGCGCGAGCCCGACGAATTCGCCGCCTATCGCATCGAAGGTTCGACGCTGATCCCGATGCGCGCGATTCCGGCACGCCTGCACGAACTCGACCGTCGCACCGACGTCGTCATGATCTGCCGCTCCGGCGCGCGCAGCCATCACGCCGGGATGTTCCTCAAGCAGAACGGCTTCGAGCGCGTCTACAACCTGGCCGGCGGCGTCATCGCCTGGTCGCGCGACGTCGAACCCGCCGCCGCCTAACGCCCCGGGAGGGCCGCCACATGAAGAAGTCTCCGTTCCTGCTTTCCCTGGCCTTGGCCGCCGCGCCGTCCTTCGGTGCCGATTTGCTGCAGGTCTATCGCGACGCCATCGATTACGATGCCCAGTTTGCCTCGGCCAAGGCGGCCTGGGAAGCAGGGCAGGAGAAGCTGCCCCAGGGCCGCGCCGGCCTGCTGCCGGTGATCGGGGCTTCGGCCAACACGACCTGGAACGACGTCGACTTCCAGCGCCGCTCGCCACCGGGCGCGCCGCAGATGGATGCAAAGTACAACACCAACGGCTACCAGCTTACCCTGAGCCAGCCGATCTTCCGCTGGCAGAACTTCGAGCAGTACCGCCAGGGCAAGCTGGCCGTGGCGGTGGCCGACGCGCAGTTCGCCCAGGCGAAACAGGACCTCGTCCTGCGCGCCTCGCAGGCCTACTTCGACGTGCTGCTGGCGCAGGACAGCCTGAACCTGGCGCAGGCGCAGAAGAAGGCCATCGCCGAGCAGCTCGAAGCGGCCAAGCGCAACTTCGAGGTCGGCACCGCCACCATCACCGACACGCACGAAGCGCAGGCCCGCCATGACCTCGCCACCGCGCAGGAACTGTCCGCGCAGAACGATCTGGAAATCAAGCGCCAGGCCCTGCGCCAGGTGATCGGCAAGGTGCCCGCGGCGCTCGCCGCGCTGCGCAGCCAGGTGCAGCTGCAGCGCCCGCAGCCCGACGACATGACGAAATGGGTGGAAGCCGCCGAAGCCGGCAGTCCGCTGGTGCAGGCGCAGGAAGCGGCGCTGGAAATCGCCGACAAGGAAATCAACAAGCAGCGCGCCGGCCACCTGCCGACGCTGGACCTGGTGGCCACGCGCGGCCGCAGCTCTGCCACCGGCTCCCTGACGGCGGGCATCGTCGGGCCTGGCTACGATTCGCATGCCGGCACCGTCGGCCTGCAGCTCAACCTGCCGATCTTCGCCGGCGGCGCGGTGATGTCGAGGGACCGCGAAGCGGTCGCCCTGCGCGAGAAGGCGCGGGCGGACCTGGACAACACCCGGCGCAGCGCCGCCCTGAGTGCGCGCCAGGCCTATCTCGGCGTCACCAACGGCATGGCCCAGGTGAAGGCCTACGAGCAGGCGCTGGTGTCCAGCCAGTCGGCCCTCGATTCGAACAAGCTGGGCTATGAAGTCGGCGTGCGCATCAACATCGACGTGCTGAACGCCCAGCAGCAGCTCTTCGCCACCCGCCGCGACCTGGCGAAGGCGCGCTACGACACCCTGATCGCGCAACTGCGCCTGAAGGCCGCCGCCGGCAGCCTGGGCGAAGACGACGTCCAGGCGGTCAACGCATTGCTCGAGAAATAATCGCCCATACTAAACGCCAGCAATATTGCGTTTGGTAGCACTTAACGCAATTCAATATCAGTGTTGCTGTAGGTCGGCCTTCAGGCCGACTTGGACGGTTGGCCCGCCGCTAATGTCGGCCTGAAGGCCGACCTACGGTAGCTTTACAGCCAGACCGCATCCCAGTGCGGGTATTCCGACAGCGACGCCACCAGCTTGGCCCGCAGTGGATTGGCCACAATATAGCGGGCGATTTCGCGCAAGTCCTCTTCCTTCCGCAGTGCATGGTCGTGAAATGCAGCCTGCCAAAGGACGCCCTCATGGCCCAGATGCCTGTTGATCTGCCGACTGCTGCGGCCCTTCAACATACCAATGGTTTTCTCCAGGCTTACGCTGTCCCCGAGTTGGAACAGCCAATGAAGATGGTCTGGCATGACGACCCATGCCAGGGAACTGACCGTTCCTTCGTCGTGCAGCACACGCATTTGTCTGACCAGCATCCTGGCGATGTACAGATCAGAAAAAACCGGGCGCCGGTCTCTGATTACGGCGGTGATGAAATAGGCGCGGTTCGGCTCGGAGAACCTGCCCTTGCGCAGCGCGTTGTAGGTCATGCTGGTTTAGCGCTTGTGTCGGCCTGAAGACCGACCTACGATGGCATCACGGCGAAACACGAATCCCCGTAGGTCGGGCTTCAGCCCGACAACGGTGGCAGATGGCGTTCGATGAGCGCTACTGTTTTCGCCGTCGCGCCGCGGTGGCGCGCGGCGAATTCCCTTCCCGCTTCCTCCATGCGCCGGCGCGCAGCCTCGTCGCGCAGCAGTGCCTTCGCTGCTTCCAGCAACGCCTCCGCCGTGCCGATCCGCTTCGCCGCGCCGCATTCCAGCGCCTGCTCGGCCGCCAGCGAGAAGTTGTGGGTCGAGCGGCCGATCAGCACCGGCCGGCCGACGGCACAGGACTCGATCAGGTTCTGGCTGCCGTAGTCGAGCAGGCTGCCGCCGACGAAGGCGACGTCGCAGGCGGCGTAGTAGGCGAACAGCTCGCCCATGCTGTCGCCGATCAGTACCTGCGTTTGCGCAGAGACCGGTGCGTTTTCGCTGCGGCGTTGCACGGTGAAGCCGGCCTTGGCCGCGAGGGCAGCGACTTCCTCGAAGCGCTGCGGATGGCGCGGCACGACGACGAGCAGCGCCTCGCCGAGCGGATGCCTCGCCAGCGCCGCGAACAGCAGCGCCTCTTCGCCCTCGCGCGTGCTGGCGGCCAGCAGCACCGGGCGCGCGCCCATCCCCTGGCGCAGCGCCTCGCCGAGCGCCAGCTGTTCCGGCGGCGGCAGGATGTCGAACTTCACGTTGCCGAGCACCTCGACCTGCGGCGCGCCCAGGGCACGCAGGCGGGCGGCGTCCGTCTCCGTCTGCGCGGCGAGGGCGGCGAGGCCCTGCAGTGCGCCGCGCGTCAGGTTCGGAAAGCGCGCGTAGCGGCGCGCCGACTTCTCCGAGAGGCGCGCGTTCGCCAGCAGCAGCGGGATGTCCTGCGCCCGGCACTCGGCCACCAGGTTCGGCCACAGTTCGGTCTCCAGGATCACGCCGGCGGCCGGCCGGAAATGCCGCAGGAAGCGACGCACCGCGAGCGGGTAGTCGTAAGGGAGGTAGGCGCGCAGAACGCCGTCGCCGAACAGCTCCTCGGAAGCGCTGCGGCCGGTCGGCGTCATGTGCGTGAGCAGGATGCGATGGCCCGGGTAGCGCGCCTTCAGCGCCGCCACCAGCGGCGCCGCCGCGCGCGTCTCGCCGACCGAGACGGCATGCAGCCAGATAACGCCCCCTCCCCCGCGGGGAGAGGGCAACCCGCCTGCTCCCTCTCCCCCCTGGGGAGAGGGCCGGGGAGAGGGGTAACGCCCGAAGCGCTCGCCGAGATGTTCGAGGTACTCCGGCTGTTTCCTGCTGCGCAGGAAAAGATGCAGCCACACGTAAGGCAGCAGGGCGAGCAG
>JBDHRL010000158.1:0-4316 GCA_039807535.1 Rhodocyclaceae bacterium | reverse complement strand
GCCCTGGTGAACGAGGCGGCGCGCCTGCTCGAGGAGGGCATCGCCCAGCGCGCCTCCGACGTCGACATGGTGTACCTCACCGGCTACGGCTTCCCGCTGCATCGCGGCGGCCCGATGCTCTACGCCGACCAGGTCGGCCTCTACAACGTCGTGCGCGCCGCGCAGCGCTTCGCCGCCGAGTCGGGCGACCCCTTCTGGCAGCCGGCGCCCCTGCTGGCGAAGCTCGCCGCCGAAGGGAAAACGTTTAATTGAACAGCTTTAACCACGGAGAACACGGAGAGCACGGAGAAACGGCAATTTTTTATGAATTCTCTGTGTTCTCCGTGTACTCCGTGGTAAATGCTTTTTCTTGGAGTCAAAAATGACTGAAGCCGTAATCGTTTCCACCGCCCGCACCGGCCTCGCCAAGTCCTGGCGCGGCAGCTTCAACATGACCCACGGCGCCACCCTCGGCGGCCACGTCGTCAAGGCTGCCGTCGAGCGCGCCGGCGTCGACCCGGCCGAGGTCGAGGACGTCATCATGGGCTGCGCCACGCCCGAGGGCGCCACCGGCTCCAACATCGCGCGGCAGATCGCCCTGCGCGCCGGCCTGCCTGTGACCGCTGCCGGCGTCACGGTGAACCGCTTCTGTTCCTCGGGGTTGCAGACCATCGCCATGGCGGCACAGCGCGTCATCGTCGACCGCGTGCCGGTGATGGTGGCCGGCGGCGTCGAGTCCATCTCCTGCGTGCAGAACGAGGCCAACCGCCACATGATCATGGAGAGTTGGCTTGCGCAGAACAAGCCGGAGGTGTACTGGCCGATGCTGCAGACCGCCGAGACGGTGGCCAAGCGCTACAACATCCCGCGCGAGCTGCAGGACCAGTACGGCGCGCGCAGCCAGCAGCGCGCCGCCGCCGCCCAGGCCGCCGGCAAGTTCGCCGACGAGATCGTGCCGATCACCGTCACCGCCGGCATCGCCGACAAGGCCTCGGGCCGCCTGTTCACCCAGGAAGTCACCGTGTCCGCCGACGAGGGCATTCGCGCCGACACCACCTACGAGGGCGTCTCGAAGATCCGCCCGGCGATCCCCGGCGGGGTGATCGCCGCCGGCAACGCCAGCCAATACTCGGATGGCGCCTCCGCCTGCGTGGTGATGGACGCGAAGCTCGCCGAGAAGCGCAACCTCAAGCCGCTCGGCATCTTCCGCGGCTTCGCCGTCGCCGGCTGCGAGCCGGACGAGATGGGCATCGGCCCGGTCTTCGCCATTCCGCGCCTGCTTGAGCGCACCGGCGTGAAATTGCAGGACGTCGGCCTGTGGGAGCTGAACGAGGCCTTCGCCGTGCAGGTCATCTACTGCCGAGACAGGCTCGGCATCCCGGATGAGTACCTCAACGTGAACGGCGGCGCCATCGCCGTCGGCCATCCCTATGGCGTCTCCGGCGCCCGCCTGGTCGGCCATGCGCTGATCGAGGGCAAGCGCCGCGGCGTGAAATACGTCGTCGTCACCATGTGCATCGGCGGCGGCCAGGGCGCGGCCGGTTTGTTCGAAGTCTGCTAAAGACCCAGAACCTATTTCACCACAGAGACACAGAGGCACAGAGGGAACAAGAACATGAATGCTGTTGCAGTTCTCTGTGTCTCTGTGCCTCTGTGGTTAATGGTTTAGAAAGGACTTCCATGAGCGTTAAGAACCTGTTCGAGCTGACCGGCAAGGTCGCCCTGATCACCGGCGGCTCGCGCGGCCTCGGGCTGCAGATGGCCGAGGCGCTGGGCGAGATGGGCGCCAGGGTGGCGATCACCGCGCGCAAGGCCGACGAGCTGAAGGAGGCCGAGGCCCACCTCAAGGCCAAGGGCATCGAGGTGCTCACCGTCACCAACGACCTCTCGAAGTTCGAGCAGATCCCGGGCATGGTGGATGCCGTGGTGGCGAAGTTCGGGTCAATAGATATCCTGGTGAACAACGCCGGCGCCACCTGGGGCGCGCCGGCCGAGGACCATCCGGACGAAGCCTGGAACAAGGTGATGAACCTCAACATCAACGCCATGTTCTTTTTGAGCCGCGAGGTCGGCAAGCGCTGCTTCATTCCGAAGAAGTCCGGCAAGATCATCAACATCGCCTCGGTGGCCGGCCTCTCCGGCAGCCCGAAGGGCATGCATGCGATCGCCTATCACACGAGCAAGGGCGCGGCGGTGAACTTCACCCGCACGCTGGCTTCGGAGTGGGGCCGCTACAACATCAACGTGAATGCCATCTGCCCGGGTTTCTTTCCCTCGAAGATGTCGCAGGGCCTGCTCAGCCAGCTCGGCGACCGTGTCGTCGACATGACACCGCTCGGCCGCCTCGGCAGCGACGAGGATCTGATGGGTACCGTGGTGTTCCTCGCCTCGGAGGCCTCGCGCCACATCACCGGCCAGTGCGTCGTCGTCGACGGCGGCGCCAGTGTCGCGAAGTGAGCGCGTGAAAAAAGAGAAATTCTTCAACCTCGACATTCCCTTCATCGACCTGCTGCAGGCGAAGGCCGAGCATTGGGAGAAAGGCCGCGCGGTGGCCTCCATCGTCGTGCGTCCCGAGCTGTACAACAGCTGGCAGACCGCCCACGGCGGCGTGGTGATGACGCTGCTCGACGTCACCATGGGTTCGGCGGCGAGGAGCGTGGTGCCGCACGCTGCCGGTGTGGTGACGGTGGACATGAGCGTGAGCTTCGTTTCCGCCGGCCAGGGCCGCCTGACGGTGGAGGCGCGCGTGCTGAGGAGCGGCGCTTCGATCGTCTTCTGCGAGGGCGAGATGCGCGACGAGGCCGGCGAACTGGTGGCGAAGGCGATGGCCTCCTTCAAGGTGAAACGCAAAGTCAGTCCCGGCGAGACGGCGGGTTAACGCAACCCCCTCTCCCGCTGGCGGGAGAGGGATGGGGAGAGGGTGGTCGAACGGCGGCCCCTCTCCCTGGCCCTCTCCCCGCGAGCGGGGAGAGGGAACAAGATGGGGGACGATATGAGCGAAACGAACAGGCAGATCCTTTTGGCCAGTCGCCCGATCGGTTGGGTCGAGCCGTCGAACTTCAAGCTGGTCGAAACGCCGGTGCCGGCGATCTCCGACGGTCAGGTGCTGGTGCGCAACCATTTCCTCTCGCTCGACCCCTACATGCGCGGCCGCATGAACGACGCCAAGTCCTACGCCGTTCCGGTCAAGCTCGGCGACGTGATGATCGGCGGCACGGCGGGCGAGGTGGTGGCCTCGAAGCACCCGAAGTTCAATGTCGGCGACAAGGTGGTGGGCATGCTGGGCTGGCAGCTCTACGGCGTCAGCGACGGCACGCAGCTGATGAAGGTGGACGACCGCCACATCCCGCTCTCGGCCTACCTCGGCACGGTCGGCATGCCCGGCGTCACCGCCTGGGTCGGCTTGATGGACATCTGCCAGCCGAAGGCCGGCGAGACGGTGGTGGTCACCGCGGCCTCGGGTGCGGTGGGCAGCGTGGTCGGCCAGCTGGCGAAGATGAAGGGCTGCCGCGCGGTCGGCATCGCCGGCGGGGCGGAGAAATGCCGCTACGTGGTCGACGCGCTGGGCTTCGACGCCTGCGTCGACTACAAGGCCGGCAAGCTGTGGCAGGACATCAAGGCGGCGACGCCGGACGGCATCGACTGCCTGTTCGAGAACGTCGGCGGCGAGATCTTCGACACCCTGCTCGGGCGCATGAACGCCTTCTCGCGCATCGCCCTCTGCGGCCTCATCTCGCAATACAACACCGAGCCCTGGCCGATGAAGAACATCGGTTCGGTGCTGATCAACCGCATCAGGATGCAGGGCTTCATCGTCTCCGAGCACATGGAGCGCTGGCCGGTCGCGCTGCAGGAGTTGGGGCAGGGCGTCGCCTCAGGGAAGATCAAGTACCGCGAGACCGTCGCCCAGGGGCTGGAGAACGCGCCGCAGGCCTTCATCGGCCTGCTCAAGGGCGCCAACCTCGGCAAGCAGCTGGTGAAGTTGATATGAAAACAACCATTAACCACAGAGGCACAGAGACACAGAGAACTGCAACAGCGAATTCTTTTCCTCTCTGTGCCTCTGTGTCTCTGTGGTGAAACAGGTTTTGTTCCATGAGTGAAAAATTCACTGGCACGCGTGGCGTCTCGCCGCAGCACGCCTTCGACAGCGGCCGCCTGGCCGACTGGCTGCGTGCCCACGTCGAGGGCTTCTCTGGCGAGCTGACGGTCGAGCAGTTCAAGGGCGGCCAGTCGAATCCGACCTTTCTGCTCTCGGCGGGCAACAGGAAATACGTCATGCGGCGCAAGCCGCCCGGCAAGCTGCTGCCCTCGGCGCACGCCGTCGACCGCGAGTA
>JBDHRL010000157.1:0-4337 GCA_039807535.1 Rhodocyclaceae bacterium | reverse complement strand
TCGCTGCGCCCGCTGCCGGAGAAGTTCCACGGCCTCACCGACACCGAGCAGAAGGTGCGCCAGCGCTACCTCGACCTGATCACCAACGAGCGCACGCGCTGGGTCTTCGCCGCCCGCTCGCGCCTGGTGGCCTCGATCCGCGGCTACATGAGCGGGCACGGCTTCCTCGAGGTGGAAACGCCGATGATGCACCCCGTCCCCGGCGGCGCCTCGGCCAAGCCCTTCAAGACCCACCACAACGCCCTCGACATGGAACTCTTCCTGCGCATCGCGCCGGAGCTCTACCTCAAGCGCCTGGTGGTCGGCGGCTTCGAGAAGGTGTTCGAGATCAACCGCAATTTCCGCAACGAGGGCATCTCGACGCGCCACAATCCCGAGTTCACGATGATGGAGTTCTACGAGGCCTACTCGGACTACAAGCTGCTGATGAACTTCACCGAGGGCCTGCTGCGCCACGCCGCGCGCGAGGCGCTCGGCGCCGAGGCCTTCGAATACCAGGGCCGCACCCTGGACTTCGCCAGGCCCTTCGCGCGCATGACGGCGGTCGAAGCCATCCACAAGCACCATCCGGGCTACTCGCTGGCGCAGCTCAACGACCGTGACTGGCTTGCCGCCAAGCTGAAGGAGCTGCACGTCGAGCCGAAACACGGCAGCGCCACGCTGGGTGAGCTGCAGCTCACGCTCTTCGAGGAAACCACCGAGAGCGAACTGTTCGATCCGACCTACATCGTCGACTGGCCCGCCGAGGCGAGCCCGCTCGCCCGCCGCAGCGACAGCAATCCCGAGATCGCCGAGCGCTTCGAGCTCTACATCGCCGGGCGCGAAATCGCCAACGGCTTCTCCGAGCTGAACGATCCGGAGGACCAGGCGGCGCGCTTCCTCGAGCAGGCCAAGGCCAAGGAAGCCGGCGACGAGGAGGCGATGTACTATGATGCGGATTACATCCGCGCGCTCGAATACGGCCTGCCGCCGACCGCCGGCTGCGGCGTCGGCATCGACCGGCTGGTGATGCTGCTCACCGACAGCCCGAGCATCCGCGACGTGATCCTCTTCCCGCAACTGCGGCGGGAAGTGTAAGGAGTTGTTTCAGGCGTCAGCCCGGGCTCGGCCGATGCGTTATTCTTGTTCATGCAGGTCGGCCTTCAGGCCGACTTGATCGGTCGATCAGCCGCCGCAGTCGGGCTGAAGCCCGACCTTCGAACTGCACAGGAGACCAGCATGGAAGCCCAAGCCACAGGCAGCAAACTGCATCCCGTCCTCTGGGTCGCCGCCGTCGCGATCATCATTCTCTCGGCAGCCGGCGTCGCCGCCATTTTCGGCGTCATCCCGACCGTCGGCAGCTCATCGAAGCAGGCCGAGCCGGTCGCCGCCGCCATTCCGGCGCCGACCGTCCAGACCGCCGCGCCGGCAGCCGTGAAGCCGGCAGAGCCGGCAGTGCAGGAACACCAGGAACACAAGCCGGCCCCCGTCAGGAAAGTCGCCGCCAAAACCAGCCCGCCTAAGCCGGCGCCGAAAGCCGAACCCGAGCCGGCCATCGCACAGACGGCGCCTGCCGCCCCGCCCGCCCCGCCGCCCGCACCGGCCATCTGCCTGAATTGCGGCACGGTGGACTCCGTCCGCGAGTATGAGCAGAAGGGCGAAGGCACCGGTGTCGGTGCCGTCGGCGGAGCCGTCGTCGGCGGCCTGCTCGGCAACCAGATCGGCAAGGGCAAAGGCAAGACTGCGGCCACCGTGGTCGGCGCCGTCGGCGGCGGCTATGCCGGCCATCAGATCGAGAAGAACGTGCGTTCGGCCAAGAAATACGAAATGATCGTACGCTTCGAGGACGGCAGCACGCGCACGTTCCAGTACGACTCCATGCCCGCCTGGCGCATCGGCGATCGCGTGAAGCTGGAAAACGGCATCCTCGTGACGCGTTGATCAGTCCGATCGTTCCCGCTGCGCCGTCCTTCCGGGACGGCGCAGTCCATAGCGAAGCATACGGCGACACCTACTGGTCGCTGGATGGCGGGCCCGACGAAACCCGCCAGGTCTTCCTCTCCGGCAACGATCTGCCCGCGCGCTGGCGGGCGCGCGGACGCTTCGCCATCCTCGAAACCGGCTTCGGCACCGGGCTGAATTTCCTCTGTGCCTGGCAACTGTTCCGCGAAACGGCGCCGGCCGGGGCACGCCTGCATTATCTCTCGGTCGACAAGCATCCCTTCCGCCGCGAGGACCTCGAACGCATTCATGGACAGTGGCCGGCGCTGGCGCCGCTCGGCGCCGAACTGCGGGATCGCTATCCCCCGCTCGTGCAGGGTTTCCACCGCCTGCATCTCGCTGGCGGTCGCATCGCGCTGACGCTGCTGTGGGGTGAGGCAGCGCAGATGCTGGCGCGGGTCGAAGGCGGCATCGACGCCTTCTTCCTCGACGGCTTCGCGCCTTCGCGCAATCCCGACATGTGGAGCGAGGCGCTGTTCGCGCAGCTCGGCCGCCTGGCCGCGCCGGGCGCCACCTTCGCCACCTACAGCGCCGCCGGAAAAGTCAGTCGCGGCATGACGGCGGCCGGCTTCTCCGTCGAAAAGCAGGCGGGCTTTGGCCGCAAGCGCGAGATGCTCCGCGGCCGCATCGCCGGCACCGCGCCCGCCGAAACGGCACGCGAACGTCGCGCCCTCGTCATCGGCGCGGGCATCGCCGGCTGCCTCGTCACCGAGCGCCTCGCCGCGCACGGCTGGTCCGTCGAACTCGTCGAGCGGCGCGACGGCCTTGCCCGCGAAACATCCGGCAACCCGGCCGGCGTGCTGCAGCCGGTGCCCTCCGCCGACGGCAACCGCCTGTCGCGCCTGACGCTGGCCGGCTTCCACTATGCTCTGCGACGGCTGCAAGCGTTTTCATCTGACCCGAAGCTCATCTGGCAGCAGTGCGGCGTGCTGCGCCTGGCGCGCGACGAAAAGCAGGCCGAACGGCAGCGGCGCATCGTGGACAGCGGCCTGCTGCCGCCCGAGGTGTTGCGCTGGGTGGACGCCGAGGAAGCCTCGGCGCTCGCCGGCTGGCGCGTGCCGGCGCCGGGCTGGTGGTTTGCACAGGGCGCCTGGGTCCATCCGCCGGCGCTGTGCGACGCGGCGCTGCGCGCGGCCGGCGATGCGGTGCGGCTGCACACGCAATGCGAGGTCGCCGAGCTGCTGCGCGTCGGCAACCGCTGGCGCGCCATCGATGCATCGGGAAACGTCATCGCCGAGGCGCCCGTGGCGATCCTCGCCAACGGTCATCTGGCAAAGCGCTTCGCCGTGTCTTCCGCCCTGCCGCTGCGGCCGGTGCGCGGCCAGATCACCTGCATCTCCGCCGAGCCGGGCCGCACGGTCAAAGCAGTGGTCTCGCGCGAAGGCTATGTCACGCCAGCGACCTCTTTCGGCGTGCATGTCGTCGGCGCCACCTACGAGGAAGGTTCCACCGACGAACTGGCGCGCGAGGAAGACCATCGCGCCAATCTGGCGCGCCTCAAGCAGCTCCTGCCGGATTTCGCCGCGACGGTGGATGCCGCCCGTGTGGCGGGGCGCGCCGGCATCCGCACGGTGGGGCCGGACCGCCTGCCGCTGGTCGGCGCCCTTCCGGGCCAGGAAGGGCTGTTCGGCCTGCTCGGCCTCGGCTCGCGCGGTCTGGTCTACGCGCCGCTGTGCGCGGAATTGCTCGCCTGCGAAATCGAAGGCGAGCCGTTGCCGCTCGAAAGGGATCTCGCCGCCGGTCTCACGCCGGCGGCGCGTCTAGGCGTGGCGCCCTAGCCGCGCCAGCACGGCCTCGCGACCGAAGGCTTCCAGCACGGCGTCGATCGAGGGCGTCTGCGGCTGGCCGGTGAGTACCACGCGCAGCGGAATCGCCAGTTGCGGCAGCTTCATGCCGCGCGCGGCGACGACGTCCTTCAGCGCCTGGTTGAGCTGCGCCCTCTCCCACACCGTCGTCTCCAGCCGCGTGCGCAGATCGCGCAGCGCTTCGCGCGCCGCCTCGGTAACCTGCTGCGCCAGCAGTTCGGCGCCGGGGTAGACCTCGACGTAGAAAGGCCCGACCGCATCGGCCAGCTCGCTCAGCGTCGTGACACGGTCCTTGTAGAGCGCCACCACCTTTTCCAGCAACGGGCCGGCGGCGGTGCCGATGCCGCGCGCGGCAAGACGCGGCGCCACTTCCTCGGCCAGCATCCTGTCGTCGCGCGCCTTGAGGTGCTGCTGGTTCAGCCAGGCAAGCTTTTCGGGATTGAATTGCGCCGGCGAGCGGCTGATGTGCTCGAGATCGAACCAGTCGACAAACTGCTCGAGCGAGAACACCTCGTCGTTGCCGTGCGACCAGCCGAGCCGCGCCAGGTAGTT
>JBDHRL010000156.1:0-4347 GCA_039807535.1 Rhodocyclaceae bacterium | reverse complement strand
ACCAGGGTGAACGGCGGCAGGTCGAGCTTCACCGAGCGCGCCGCCGGACCCTCGCCGATCATGATGTCGATCTGGAAGTCCTCCAGCGCCGGGTAGAGGATCTCCTCGACCACCGGCGAGAGGCGGTGGATCTCGTCGATGAAGAGCACGTCGTGCGGCTCGAGGTTGGTCAGCATCGCCGCGAGGTCGCCGGCCCGCTCCAGCACCGGGCCCGAGGTGTGGCGCAGATTCACGCCCATCTCGTGGGCGACGATGTGCGCCAGCGTGGTCTTGCCCAGTCCGGGCGGGCCGAACAGCAGGACGTGGTCGAGCGCCTCGCCGCGCTTTTTCGCCGCGGCGATGAAGATGGAAAGCTGCTCGCGGATCTTCTGCTGGCCGACGTACTCCTCCAGCTTGCGCGGCCGCAGGGCGCGCTCGATCTGCGCCTCCTGCGAGGACTCGGGCGCGGCGGAGATGAGGCGGTCGGTTTCGATCATGCGGTTTGTCCGTTGCCATTGCGCGCCTCGGTCCAGCGCGCGGCCAGCACATGGCCGAGCGCCAGCAGCACCGGGCCGAGGAAGATGCCGATGAAGCCGAAGGCGAGCACGCCGCCGAAAACGCCCAGTGCGATGAGCAGGATCGGCAGGCTGGCGGTGCGACTGATGAGCAGCGGCTTGACGACGTTGTCCACGCTGCTGATGACCGCCACGCCGTAGATCGCCATGAAGATCGCCCAGCCGGTCTGTCCCTGGTCGTAGAGCCAGAAGGTCGCGCCGCCCCAGATCAGCGGCGGCCCGATCGGGATCATGGAGAGGAAAAAGGTCGCTGCGGCGAGCAGCATGGCGCCGGGCACGCCGGCGATGAGAAAGCCGACGAGCGCCACCAGTGCCTGGGCGGCGGCGGTGCCGACGATGCCGACCATGACGCCCATGACGGTGCTCCGGACCAGGGCCAGCATCTGCTCGCCCAGGTTGCCGGCCAGCAGCCGGCTGCCGCTCTTCAGGCGCTCGGCCAGGGCCGGCCCGTCGCGGTAGAAGAAGAAGGCGATGAACAGCACCAGGACGATCTGCAGCAGACCCTCCCCGGTCAGGGCGACGGTCTTCAGCAGCACGGTGCGCGCCGGGTCGTAGAGCTGCTTGAGCAGCTTGTTGAATTCCTCGCGGCTTTCGGCGAGGCTGTGCCAGTAGGTGTCGAGCTGCTCGCCGACGAAGGGGATGCGCCCCAGCCATTCCGGCGGCCCCATGGCGGCGCGCAGTACGGCGCCGCGCAGTTTCTCGATCAGCGGCGGCACGGCATCGGCCAGGCTGATGGCGAGGAAGATCATCGGCACCAGCACCACCAGCATGAGCAGCAGCGTCATGAGCGCCGAGGACAGGGCGGGCCGTCCGCCGACCCGGGCAAGCAGCCAGACGTGCATCGGCCAGGTGGCGACGCAGACGATGGCGGCGAACAGGATCGCGGCGACGAAGGGCTGCAGGATCAGGAAGCAGCCGAGTGCCAGCAGAGTGACCAGCGTGATGCGGGCGATGCGTTTGTTGTCCATGCTGCGGGGATTGTACCTCTCAGGCCTCCGCCGGGCCGCCCCGCGGGGGCCTGGAGTCAAAGATCCGGAAGCCGCGTAGCGGCTGAACTGCCGTCACCCCTTTCCCTGGGAAAGGGGGCGGGGGATAGGTCGTCACCTCTCAGGCTTTCGACAGGGCCTTCAGCGCCTGGCGGATGCCGTCGGAGACGGAGACGTCGGCGGGCAGGGCTTTCAGCGCCGCCTGCGCCTCGCGCTCGTTGTAGCCGAGGGCGAGCAGGGCGTTGAGGATGTCGTGCGACGGCGAGGCGGCCGTGGCCGGGGCGACGGCGACGACGCCCTTCAGCCTGTCGCGCAGTTCCAGCAGCAGGCGTTCGGCCGTCTTCTTGCCGATGCCGGGGATTTTCGTCAGCCGGCCGGTTTCCTGCGCCGCCACCGCCTGGGAGAGCTCGGCCACCGACAGGCCCGAGAGCACCGCCAGGGCGGTGCGGGCGCCGATGCCAGAAATTTTCAGCAGCTGGCGGAAGGCGGCGCGCTCGGCTTCCGTGGCGAAGCCGAACAACTGGTGGGCGTCCTCGCGCACCGCCAGGTGGGTGTGCAGGGACACCTTCTCGCCGGCGGCGGGCAGGTTGTAGAAGGTGCTCATGGGTACGTCGACCTCGTAGCCGACGCCGGCCACGTCCAGTGTGATCTGCGGCGGGTTCTTTTCGACGAGGATGCCGGTGAGGCGGCCGATCATGGAGGGACTCCGCAGGCCAAAGGCGCCATTCTAGCCGCAGGCCGTAAAGTCATCCCAGGCGGCCGCGGCGCACGCGCAGGCCGGCGGTGGGCAGGGCGCCCAGCCCCTGGCCGCCGTGGGCGTGGCAGATGGCGCAGGCCAGCGCGTCGGCGGCGTCCGGGCTGGGGTCGCCCGGCAGGGCGAGCAGGCGTCGCACCATGTGCTGCACCTGCTCCTTGGCGGCGTGGCCGTTGCCGACCACGGACTGCTTGACCTGCAGCGCGGTGTACTCGGCCACCGGCAGGTCGGCGTCGACCGCCGCGCAGATGGCGGCGCCGCGCGCCTGGCCGAGCAGCAGGGTGGACTTCGGGTTGACGTTGACGAAGACGATCTCGACGGCGATCTGCTGCGGCCGGTGTTCGGCGATCACCTCGCGCAATCCGCCGAGGATGGTCTTCAGGCGCAGCGGCAGGCTGCCGTCCTCCGGCGTCCTGACGCAGCCGCTGGTGAGGTAGGCGAGGCGGCTGCCGGTTTTCTCGATGATGCCGAAGCCCGTGATTCTGAGGCCGGGGTCGATGCCGAGGATGCGGACGGAAGTGGCCGGATCTCCCACGCCCTCAGGCCTCGTCGATGGCCGCGGTTGTGTACACTTCCTGCACGTCGTCCAGCGCGTCGAGGGCATCGAGCAGCTTCTGCATCCTGGCGGCGTCGTCGCCGGCCAGTTCGGTCTCGTTGAGCGGCTTCAGGGTGACGTCGGCGATTTCCGCCTTGAGTCCGGCCTGTTCCAGCCCGCTCTTCACGGCATGGAAGTCGTGCGGCGCGCAGATCACCTCGACGCTGCCGTCCTCGTTGGCGAGCACGTCCTCGGCGCCGGCCTCCAGCGCCGCCTCCATCACCTTGTCCTCGCTCGTGCCGGGGGCGAAGAGGAACTGGCCGCAGTGCCTGAACTGGAAGGCCACCGAGCCTTCCGCGCCCATGTTGCCGCCGTGCTTGGAGAAGGCATGGCGCACCTCGGCGACGGTGCGCGTCTTGTTGTCGGTGAGGCAGTCGACCATCACCGCGGCGCCGCCGATGCCGTAGCCCTCGTAGCGGATTTCCTCGTAGGTGACGCCTTCGAGCTGGCCGGTGCCGCGCTTGATGGCGTTGTCGATGTTGTCCTTGGGCAGGCTTTGCGCCTTCGCCCGCTCGACGGCCAGGCGCAGGCGCGGATTGGCGCCCGGGTCGCCGCCGCCCATCTTGGCGGCGACGGTGATCTCCTTGATGAGCTTGGTGAAGACCTTGCCGCGCTTGGCATCCTGGCGCCCCTTGCGGTGCTGGATGTTGGCCCATTTGGAATGGCCGGCCATGTGGAACCTCTCGTCGAAATGCTGCTGATAAAATGCGATTTTACACTTCCGAGGAGGCGCACGATGGCCCAGCCGCTCGTCATTGCGAAATCCGGCGATCAGGAACTGGCGCTGCTGCCGGCGCTGGCCAACCGCCACGGCCTCATCACCGGCGCCACCGGCACCGGCAAGACCGTCACCCTGCAGGTGCTGGCCGAGCGGTTGTCCTCCGCCGGCGTGCCGGTGTTCATGGCCGACGTCAAGGGCGACCTCTCCGGCCTGGGGGCGGCCGGCAGCCTGACGCCGAAGCTGAAGGCGCGCCTCGACTCGCTCGGCATCGAAGCGCCGCAGCCCGCCGCCTTCCCGGCGGTGTTCTGGGATGTCTTCGGCGAGGCGGGGCACCCGGTGCGCGCCACCGTCTCCGACATGGGGCCGCTCCTGCTCGGGCGCCTGCTCAACCTCAACGAGACCCAGGCCGGCGTGCTGCAGCTGGTCTTCAGGATCGCCGACGACAACGGCCTGCTGCTGCTCGATCTCAAGGACCTGCGGGCGATGGTGCAATACGCCGGCGACAACGCAAAACAATTCACCACCGAGTACGGCAACATCTCCGCCGCCTCGGTCGGCGCCATCCAGCGCAGCCTGCTGGTGCTGGAGGCGCAGGGCGGAGAGAAGTTTTTCGGCGAGCCGATGCTCGACATCAATGACCTGATGCAGACCGACGGAGATGGGAAAAATGCGGGCCGCGGCGTGATCAACATATTGGCCGCCGAGAAGCTGCTCAACGCGCCGCGCCTGTATGCGAC
>JBDHRL010000155.1:0-4358 GCA_039807535.1 Rhodocyclaceae bacterium | reverse complement strand
CGCATGCTCGACATGGGCTTCATCCCCGACATCAAGCGCATCCTCGCCATGCTGCCGAAGGAGCGCCAGAGCCTGCTCTTCTCCGCCACCTTCTCCGAGGAGATCAAGAAGCTGGCCGATTCCATGCTGCGCGCGCCGGTGCTGATCGAGGTGGCGCGCCGCAACGCGCTCACCGACACCGTCACCCATCGCATCCATCCGGTGGCGCAGGACGACAAGCGCGCCCTGCTTGCCCACCTGCTGAAGACCCGCAACGCCAGCCAGGTGCTGGTCTTCGTCGGCACCAAGTTCGGCGCCAGCCGGCTCGCCCACTACCTCGACCGGCAGGGCCTCGACGCCACGGCGATCCACGGCGACAAGAGCCAGCAGCAGCGCACCGAGGCGCTGGAAGCCTTCAAGAGCGGCAAGGTGCGCGTGCTGGTGGCCACCGACGTCGCCGCGCGCGGCCTCGACATCGACGACCTGCCGCACGTCATCAACTACGAGCTGCCGCATGTGCCGGAGGACTACGTGCATCGCATCGGCCGCACCGGCCGCGCCGGCAAGGAGGGCGATGCCACCTCGCTGGTCTGCGCCGAGGAACGCATCAAGCTGGCCGAGATCGAGAAACTGATCAAGCGCCAGATCGAGCAGGTGGTGATCGAGGGCTTCGAACCGGAGGCGGAATTCTACGGTGCCGCGGAAAAGGGGCGGCGCGGACGCGGCGGCAGGAAGGAAGCGCCGCGCCGCGAGAAGGAGCCCCTCCGTCGCGAAGCGCGCGAGAAGCGCGAGCCGCGCGAACCGCGCCGCGTCGAGCCGGCGCAGCCGAAGCTGCCCAGGCTCGACTTCGACCCGAGCAAGCCCTACGAGCCGAAAGTCAGTGCCGGAGGCACGGCGGCGCCGGAGCCTAAGCGCAGCCACCACCGGCCAAAGCGCCCGGTGCCGGCGCTGCTCGGCGGGCTGCCGAAGCCCGAAACCGAGAAGTAACCCCAATTCCCTCTCCCCGCATGCGGGGAGAGGGCCAGGGAGAGGGGCCGGCGGCAAACCCACCCTCTCCCCACCCCTCTCCCGCCAGCGGGAGAGGGAGAAAGCCGGAGGCAGCATGGCGCAATGGACCGAAGGCCGCGTGGTCGAGCGCATCGACTGGACCGACCGCCTGCATTCGCTGCGCGTCGAGGCACGGATCGAGCCCTTCCGCGCCGGCCAGTTCACCAAGCTCGGCCTGCAAATCGGCGGGGAAACCGTCGGCCGGCCCTACTCCATGGTCAACGCCCCGGGCGATCCCGTCCTGGAATTCTATTTCTCCCTCCTGCCGGAGGGCCCGCTCTCGCCGCGCCTGTCGGCACTCGGGCCGGGCGACGCCGTGCTGGTGGCGCCGCAGCCGAACGGCTTTCTCGTCCTCGACGAGGTGCCGCCGGCGATCCACCTCTGGCTGCTGTCCACCGGCACCGGCATCGGTCCCTTCCTGTCGATCCTGAAGACCGCCGAGCCATGGCAGCGCTTCCAGCGCATCGTGCTGGTGCACGCCGCGCGCACGGCCAACGAGCTCACCTACCGCCGCACCATCGCCCGCATCGCCGAGGCCGAACCGAAGCGCTTCGCCTACATCCCCTTCCTCAGCCGCGAGCCGGCCGACTACGCGCTCGCCGGCCGCATCCCGCAGGCCATCGCCGACGGCCGGCTGGAAGCGCGCGCCGGCTTCGCCCTCGATCCGGCGCACGCCCACGTCATGCTCTGCGGCAACCCGGCGATGGTCGAGGATGCCGCCGCCGCGCTCGCCGCGCGCGGCCTGCGCAAGCACCGGCGCCGGGAAGCGGGACAGATCACCACGGAAACCTATTGGTAGGGGGAGCCTTTCCCCCGCCCCCTTTCCCGAGGAAAGGGGTGGCAACGGTTCAGCCGCGCTTTGCGCGGCTTCCGGGTGTTGACTGGCTGCCTCCTCGGGGCGGCCCAGCGGAGGCAGCATGAAACTGGTGCGCTACGGAACGGACGGCCGCGAAAGGCCCGGCCTCATCGACGCAGAGGGCCGGCTGCGCGATTTGTCGGTCGCCATTGATACCATCGATCAGCTCACGCTCTCGCCGCAGGGGCTGAACAGCCTGCGCAGCATCGCGCCGGAATCGCTGCCGCGCGTCAAGGGCAATCCGCGCCTCGGCGTGCCGTTCACCGGCATCAGCAAGATCGTCGGCGTCGGCCTCAACTACCGCGACCACGCGAAGGAGGCCGGCATGCCGATCCCGGGCGAGCCGATCCTCTTCATGAAGGCCACCACCTGCATCGGCGGGCCGAACGATCCGATCGTGCTGCCGCCCGGCTCGGTGAAGACCGACTGGGAAGTCGAGCTCGCCATCGTCATCGGCACGCTGGCGCGCCATGTACCCGTCGAACGGGCGCTCGGCCACGTCGCCGGCTACTGCGTCGCCAACGACGTCTCCGAGCGCGAATACCAGCTCGAGCGCGGCACGCAGTGGGACAAGGGCAAGGGCTGCGACACCTTCGGCCCGCTCGGCCCCTGGCTGGTCACCGCCGACGAAATCACCGACCCGCAGGACCTGCACCTCTGGCTGGAGCTCAACGGCCGGCGCGTGCAGGACGGCTCGACCGCCAACATGGTGTTCGGCTGCGCCGAACTGGTGAGCACCATCAGCCGCTTCATGACGCTGCTGCCCGGCGACGTCATCGTCACCGGCACCCCGCCCGGCGTCGGCCTCGGCATGAAGCCGCCGCGCTTCCTCAAGCCCGGCGACACCCTGCGCTTAGGGATAGACGGCCTCGGCGCGCAGGAACAGCGCATCGTCGCTTCGCGCTGAAAAGGAAATTCGCCGTGCCGCGGGGGATGACTTTTCCCGCGGCCGGGACGGCGGAAACCGGCGCCCCGGTCGCCTGGGCCGGCGATGCGGCTCTACGGCGAGGAGTCCTTCGGCCCCGTCGCCACGGTGATGCGCTTCCACGGGGTCAAGGCGAGCGGTTGGGGCCGTTTCGGCGGGCAGGCGGCGATTGCCGAGTTCACCGACCGGCGCCGGATCGCCCTCCAGACCGGCCCGCAGCACTATCCGATCTGAGCGGGGCGACCGGAATCCGGCAGGCTAGATCGTCCACTCGTTGCCGCATTTGCGGCAGCGCGCCTTGAGCCAGACCTCGTCCGGATCGGCGATGTTGGCGGGCGCCTGGTGCAGGGCCCTGCCGGCATCGAGCACCTCGAACCGGCCGTAGGCATTGCACGCGGGACAATGGGCATGGTCGCCGATATGCTCGGCGACCAGCATGATGCGCTTGTAGCGCTCCCAGCAGAACAGGCACACCCAGACGCCGCCGAGGCCGACGGCGAGTGACGCCACGATGCCGGCCGAGCCATGCCGCGCGCCGAACATCTCGATCGCCGAGGCCATGGCGATGATGCCGAGGAAACAGCTCGTCAGATACAGGTGCCCCTCGACGAGCTGGCGCTCGTACCACTTTCTGAAACCGAGCTTGCGAAGCCTGCCGACGGTATCCATGACCCCATTCTGGACCCTTGAGGCCTGAAACAACAAGGCCGGATTGCCCCGGCCTTTTGTCCCTCTCCCCGGCGGGTAGAGGGGGAGGATCGCTCAGCTCATCAGCGCCACCAGCACCTCGTCGAGCATCTTCTTGGCGTCGCCGAACAGCATGCGGTTGTTCTCCTTGTAGAAGAGCGGATTGTCGACGCCGGCGTAGCCGGAGGCCATGCTGCGCTTCATGACGATGGAGGTCTTCGCCTTCCACACTTCCAGCACCGGCATGCCGGCGATGGGGCTGGCCGGATCGTCCTGCGCCGCCGGGTTCACGATGTCGTTGGCGCCGATCACCATGGCGACGTCGGTGCCGGGGAAGTCGGCGTTGATCTCGTCCATCTCGAGCACGATGTCGTAGGGCACCTTGGCTTCGGCCAGCAGCACGTTCATGTGGCCGGGCATGCGGCCGGCCACCGGATGGATGCCGAAGCGCACGTTGACGCCCTTCTCGCGCAGGTGTTTGGTGATCTCGAACACGGTGTGCTGGGCCTGCGCCACCGCCATGCCGTAGCCCGGCACGATGATGACGTTCTTGGCCTCGCGCAGCAGCTCCGCCGTCTCCGCCGCGCTGACGGGACTGACTTCTCCCGCCGGCTGACTTCCACTTGCCGCCGCCGGTGCCCCCCCACCCGTACCAAATCCGCCGGCGATGACGCTGATGAAATTGCGGTTCATGGCGCGGCACATGATGTAGGAGAGGATGGCGCCGGAGGAGCCGACCAGCGCGCCGGTGACGATCAGGAGATCGTTCGACAGCATGAAGCCGGTCGCCGCCGCCGCCCAGCCCGAGTAGCTGTTGAGCATCGACACCACCACCGGCATGTCGGCGCCGCCGATGGCCATCAC
>JBDHRL010000022.1:0-26297 GCA_039807535.1 Rhodocyclaceae bacterium | reverse complement strand
GAACTCACCCTGCGCCAGCGCCTCGACGCCTACGAACGCCTGATGCGGCTCGACAAGCCGATCGGCACGCTGCTCCTGCTGTGGCCGACGATGTGGGCGGTGTGGATCGCGGCGGAGGGCGCGCCGCGCCTGTCCCTGGTCGTGATCTTCGCGCTGGGCACGCTGCTGATGCGTTCGGCGGGGGTGGTGATGAACGACTACGCGGACCGCCACTTCGACCCGCACGTCGAGCGCACGAAGAACCGGCCGCTGGCTGCGGGCATCGTCTCCGAGCGCGAGGCGCTGCTGCTCGCCGGCGGCGTGACGCTGTGCGCCTTCCTGCTCATCCTGCCGCTGCACAAGCTGGTATGGGCGCTCTCGGTGGTGGCGCTGTTCCTGGCGGCGAGCTATCCGCTCACCAAGCGCTTTCTCGCCATCCCGCAGGCGTATCTGGGCGTGGCCTTCGGCTTCGGCATCCCGATGGCCTTCGCCGCGCAACTCGGCGCCGTGCCGGCGCTGGCCTGGGCGATGCTGCTGGCGAACATCTTCTGGGCCGTCGGCTACGACACCTGCTACGCCATGGTGGACCGCGACGACGACCTGAAGATCGGCATCAAGACTTCCGCCATCACCTTCGGCCGCTTCGACGTGGCGGCGGTGATGGCCTGCTACGCGATCACGCTGGCGATGCTCGCCTGGGTGGGGGCGCAGGCGGAGCGGGGGATTGTCTTCTATGCGGGACTGGCGGTGGCGGCCGGCATGATGCTGCGCCACTACTACTGGATCCGCGGCCGCGAACGCATGGCCTGCTTTCGCGCCTTCATGGACAACAACTGGGTCGGCGCGGCGATCTTCGCCGGCCTCGCCCTCGACTACGCGCTGCGCTCGGGCCGCTGGCCGACCTTCTGAATCGCGCCTTCAGCGGCCGCCGATCGGCGCCAAGCCCTTGCAGTCCGGGCCGAGATACGTCATCAGCGATTCCGTCTGCATGGTGTGGCGGCCCGTTGCGTCGGTCGTCGTCATGTCCATGCGGCTGCCGATGGTGTTGCCGGAGACCGTGCTTTCCCCCTTGCCGACCGAGCGACGACCGTTCGAGGTGCAGTCGAATTCGAAGCGGGTGGTATTGCCGCTGCGGCTCATCTTGGTCGGCTTGCAGCGTCCTTCGGGATCGAGCATCGGCTCATCGCGCCTGGCCGCCTCGGGGCTGACGCAGATCCGTGTGGTTCCCGGGCTGGTGCCCTGGCGGCCCATCATGGCCTCCATCTGCTTGCGCTGCTCCGGCGGCAGGCTGGCCAGCTGCTGCTGCATCTGCGCCTGCGCGGCGGCCATCTGCGCGGCCATGTCGCGGCCGTCCATCACCTGCTTGACGGTTTTGATCTCCCACAGGCCGGCTTTCATGTCGCCGGCGAAGGCGGGGACGGCGAGGAGGGCAAGGCTCAGGGCAAGAAAGGTCTTTTTCATGGCGGGCGTCTCCTTGTTTGATGGCAACGGCATTGATTTCGGCATTGTGCCAGAGCCGGCGGTGCGGCGTGGGAGAAAATCCCCGAGTCATGACCCTTGCACTCCCTCTTCCATATGGGGTGTAATTGGTCGGGCAGTTAGGCAACAGGCCCTAGGGTGATTCCCTATATAGCCGCTGGTTATTCCGGATTGATCCAGGCGGAAGGATTGATATTGTGGCATCGCACAATTGACGGTTGGCGCACGTGGGCGAGTGGAGCGAAGCGATGTTGCTGGGGACGGTCGCGCTGGGCGGGATCCTGGCGCTCGGCCTGATCGTGTTCGCCTATGTGCTGTTGCGCCTGCGGGAGGCGCTGCAGCGGGTGCGCGACATGGAAATCCAGCACCAGGGCGTCCTCGACCAATTGCAGGAAAACGACAATCGCCTGCGCGCAATCTTCGAATCGGAACCGGAATGCGTCAAGTTGCAGTCCGCCGACGGCACCGTGCTGGAAATCAATCCGGCCGGACTGGCCCTGATCGGCGCCCGGCGGCCCGCGGACATCATCGGCAAAAAGATCTTCATCGTCGTCGCGGCCGAATACCGCGATGTTTATCGCGAGAACATGCGCCGCGTGTTCGAGGGCGAGGCGGTCGTCTACGAGTTCAAGTCGATCACCCTCAACGGCCATACGCGCTGGATGGAATCGCATGCGGTGCCGCTGCGGGATGCCCGCGGCAACATTTACGCCATGCTCGGCATCACCCGCGACATCACCGAGCACAAATGGGCGGAGGAGCAGACACGGCGCCATCAGACCGAACTGGCACGCGTGGCGCGCCTGTCGACCATGGGGGAGATGGCCACCGGCATCGCCCACGAGCTCAACCAGCCGCTCTCGGCCATCGCCAACTTCGCGCGCGGCTGCCTGCGCCGGCTGCGCAACGGGGACGTGGCGCCTGGCGAGCTGGTCGTGCCGCTCGAGGAAATCAGCGTGCAGGCCGAGCGCGCCGGCGAGGTCATGCGGCACGTGCGCGATTTCGTGCGCAAACGCGAAACGCGCATGACCGCCGTCGACATCAATCAGATCGTGCGCAGCGCGGTCAAGCTGACCGAACTGGAGAGCCGCCAGCAGTACGCACACGTCAGCTTCAGCCTGGCGACGGAGCAGCCCCGCGTCTGGGCCGACTCGATCATGATCGAGCAGGTGATCAGCAACCTGATCCGCAATTCGGTCGAGGCGATGACGGAGGCGCGCTCGGCACACCGGGAGGTGAAGGTGAAAACCAGCCGTCGTGACGACGCGACGGTTGAGATCGAGGTGAGCGATACGGGCCCCGGCATCGACAGCGAGCACATCGATCAGGTGTTCGACCAGTTTTTCACCACCAAGCCGGACGGCGTCGGCATGGGCCTGTCCATCAGCCGCTCGATCGTGGAATCGCATGGCGGCCACCTGCGCGCCGAATCGCGCGAGGGCGGCGGCGCCACGTTCCGCTTCACCCTGCGCCTGATCGGACGCACCTTGATAACCAATGAGCGACGCTACAGTCTTCATCATTGACGACGACCAGGCCGTCGCCCGCAGCCTGCGCTGGCTGATCGAAACGGTGCGCCTCAAGGTCGAGACCTTCGCCTCGGCGCAGGATTTCCTCGACCACTATGACGCCGGCAAGCCCGGCTGCCTGGTGCTCGACGTGCGCATGCCGGGCATGAGCGGCCTGGAACTGCAGGAGCGCCTGACCGTACGCGGCAGCTACTATCCGCCGATCATATTCATTACCGGCCACGGCGACGTGCAAATGGCGGTGCGCGCCATCCAGGCCGGCGCCTTCGACTTCGTCGAGAAACCGTTTCACGACCAGGACCTGCTCGATCGCATCCAGCGCGCGATCGCTCTCGACGCCGGCCAGCGCGGCAAGGAGGAGCAGCGCGCGCAGCTCAAGACACTGTTTGCCAGCCTCACCCCGCGCGAGCGCGAAGTCCTCGACCTGGTGGTGGACGGCCTGTCGAACAAGGCCATCGCGAACGCGCTCGGCCTGAGCGCGAAAACCGTGGAAGTGCACCGCGCCAAGGTGATGGAGAAGCTGCATGCCCGATCCCTCTCCGATCTGGTGAAGATGGCCATGCAGAACCAGGCGGGCTAGGACCCGCTCTCATCTGGTTCATTGCACCGACAGACTGAAAACAGTTCAGGCGCCGTAGCGCAGCGACTGACTTTTGCGCTGCGGCGGCAGGTCGGTGCAGCTGCTGCAGGCGACGTGGGCGGCGAGGCCGACCGTCTCGCCCAGGGTCGGGTGTGGATGCTGGATGGCGCGGCCGATGGCGGCCGCATCGCAGCCCTGGCTGATCGCCAGGGCAATCTCGCCGATCATGTCGCCCGCGCTGGGACCGGCGATGGCGCCGCCGAGCAGCCGCCCATCGTCTTGCGCAAAGACCAGCTTGGTCAGGCCGTACTCGGCGCCGTTGGCGATGGCGCGTCCCGAGGCGGCCCAGGGAAAGCGAGCCACTTCCACCATGAGGCCCTTGCGCCGCGCCTCGTCCTCGGACAGCCCGACCCAGGCCACCTCGGGCAGTGTGTAGGCGACGCCGGGGATCAGGATGTCGTCGTGGCGGACGGCCAGGCCGGCGGCGACCTCGGCGGCGAGGTGGCCCTGGTGCACCGCCTTGTGCGCCAGCATCGGTTGGCCGGCGATGTCGCCGATGGCGAAGATGTGCGGCACGTTGGTCATCATGCGTCCATTCACCGGGATGAAGCCCGCCTCGTCCACCGCCACGCCGGCCAGTTCGGCGCCGATGCGCAGACCGTTCGGCTTGCGCCCGACCGACTGCAGGATCAGGTCGTAGCGCTGCGCTTCCGCCGGCGCCATGTCTCCCTCGAAGCGCACCCAGATGCCCTCTTCGCCGGCGTGCGCGGCCACGGTGCGCGTGCGCAGCATGATGTTGTCGAAGCGGTGGCGGTTCTGCTTTTCCCAGATCGCCGCCAGGTCGCGGTCGGGGCCGGGCATCAGGTGATCCTGCATCTCCACCACGTCGAGGCGCGCGCCGAGCGCCGAGTAAATCGTCGCCATTTCCAGCCCGACGATGCCGCCGCCGATAACCAACATGCGCTGCGGACAGCGGCGCAGCTCCAGCGCGCCGGTGGAGTCCACGATGCGCTCGTCGTGCGGCAGGAAGGGCAGATGGACGGGATGCGAACCGGCGGCAATGATGCATTTCTCGAAGCGGATCGCCCGGCGGCCCTCGGCCGTTTCCACCTCCAGTGAATGCGCATCGCGAAAGCGGCCGCTGCCGGTGACGACGCGCACCTTGCGCGTCTTGGCCATGCCGGCCAGTCCGCCGGTGAGCTGGCCCACCACCTTGTCCTTGTGCGCCCGCAGCGCATCGAGGTCGATCTCGGGATGATGAAAGCGGATGCCGGCGCCCGCCAGGGCGCAGGCCTCCTCCATGATTGCCGTCAGGTGCAACAGCGCTTTCGACGGGATGCAGCCGACGTTGAGACAGACGCCGCCCAGCGCGGGATGGCGTTCGACCAGCAAGGTATCGAGACCAAGGTCGGCGGCGCGGAAGGCCGCCGAATAGCCGCCCGGTCCTCCGCCGAGCACCAGCAGTTCGCAGACGATTTCGGCGGAGGCCTTCGCCGGCGCCGACTGGGCGGCAACGAAGGCGGAGAACAAAGAAAAACGAGGCGGCGCGGAGGGAAGTGCGCCGCCTCGCAAAGGCTGACTTTTCGGCCGCTGTTCGAGACTTTCCTCGATCACCGCGACGACGCGGCCGGCGGCCACCGCCTCGCCCGGCGCGACGCGCACCGCGACCACGGTGCCGTCGACCGGCGCCTGCACGTCGAGCGCAGCCTTGCCCGACTCCACCGTCACCAGCACGTCGCCGGCCCAGACGGCATTGCCGTCCTTGGCATGGACTTCGGCGACGAGCAAATCTCCCTTGTCGCCGACGTCCGGGACGGCGACTTCGTGCAGCCGCGCCATGGCCGCCCTCAGGCCGCCATCAGGGTGTTGTTGAGCATCACCTTGCCGCTCACCTCGATCGGACGCACCAGCGAGTCGAGCACCGGACAATGCGTCTCGACCGCCTCGACCAGCTTGCGCAGCTCCTCTTCCGAAGCGGGGCTCTCGAGAAAGGTTTCGTAGCTGATCTTCTGGTAGCCCGGGGGAATGCTCGGATCCATGCCGAACAGACCCTTCAGGTCCAGCGTGCCCTTCAGATGCACCTTGACCTCGTCGAGGCGGATGCCCATCATCGCGGCCATCGCCGCGTACATGATTTCCTGGCAGGTGCCGAGCGCGACCAGGACCAGCTCGACCGGATTCGCCCCCTTGTCGCTCCCGCCCAACTCGGGCGGCTCGTCCACCACGATGGGCGCGAAATCGCGCACCTTGCCGGCGCAGCGCACGCCTTCCACCAGCGCCGTCTGCGCCTCGAACACCACGCGCGACATGACCGGGTTGTCCTGTATGGCCTGCACGGTCTTGCCGAGCGCCTGCTTCAAGCTCTCCTGCGACATGGCGATCCTCCTCTGATTATCCGGTTTGTGTGGCGGCACAACATCGCCGCCCGCACACTATCGAATATTGCGCCGCGGATTTATATCCGGATGAATCCTCTGGCGTGTCGGGAAAGACCCTAAGCCAGGTAGTGGTCTACCAGCAGCGCGGCGAAGAGGAGGAAAAGGTAGGTGATCGACCAGCGGAAGGCGGCCTGCGCGTGGCGGTCGCTGTAGTGCCGCAGGATGCGCCAGGCGTGGAAGACGAAGACGCCGTTCAGCAGCAGCGCGGCGGCGAGATAGCGCCAGCCGTTCATGCCGATGAAGAACGGCATCAGGGTCACCAGGGCCAATCCCAGGGTGTAGGCGAAAATGCTGCGCTGCGTGTACTGGCGGCCATGCACGACGGGCAGCATCGGCAGCCCGGCGTCGGCGTATTCGTGGGCGCGATAGAGCGCCAGCGACCAGAAGTGCGGCGGCGTCCACACGAAAATGATGAGGAACAGCAGCCAGGCCTCGCCCGGCGCCTGGCCGGTCACCGCCGCCCAGCCGAGCACCGGCGGCATGGCGCCCGAGGCGCCGCCGATGACGATGTTCTGGGGCGTGCGCGGCTTCAGATAGGCCGTGTAGACGATTGCGTAACCGACGAAGGTGGCCAGCGTCAGCCACATCGTGAAGGAATTGACGAAGACGTGCAGCAGGGCGAGGCCGCCGCCGCCGATGGCGGCGGAGAGGGCCAGCGTCTCGAGCGAGTTCACCTCGCCGCGCGGCAGGGGACGCCCCCGCGTGCGCGCCATGACGGCGTCGATCTCCTGCTCGATGAGGCAGTTCATGGCGGCGGCGGCGCCCGCGACAAGGGCGATGCCCAGCGTGCCGGCGACGAGGATCTGCAGGGGCACCATGCCCGGCGTGGCGAGGAACATGCCGATGACCGCGCAGAACACGATCAGGGTGTTTACCCGGGGCTTGGTCAGGCGCCAATAGCGGCGCAGGCGTTCGGCCGGGGTGGGGCGGACGGTGAGGATTGTTTCAGCCATGAACGGATGCCTCCGGAGCGGTGATGGCCATGCCAGTCTAGTCCGCCCGCGGCGCCATTGAATCAGGAACATCCGCAGTAGGCCTAAGTAAACACCCTGATTGCCCACGCCTCCCCGGCGGCCTATCGTTCGCCCAATACCGAGAAGAGCGGCCGGACATTCGGCCGCACCGATAAATCCGAGGAGGAGTCAGTGCCATGTTGGACATGCGCTTTTTTGATTACGTTTATACCGGCTGGGGTGCATTCTGGACGGTAATGTTCATGTTCGTTCCGTTTGCCTCGCTGGCCTACTACGTCATCCGCAGGAAAAGCGTGGTCGATACGGGACCGACCTCGTTGCAGCCCAGCGAGTTCGTGCCCCTGGAGGGCATCTGGCTGACATTCGCATTCATTTTCTTCCTGATGGTCAATCTGGCCAGCCTGAAATTCATCCCCTGGGCCACCGCCTCCGCCGTGATCAACACCGAGCCGGAGGTGCAGATCGATTTCACGGCGAAATCCTGGGCCTATGACATCTCCAACCGCCAGATCGAAGTCGGCAAGCCGGTGCGCTTTTCCGGCCGCAGCACCGACACCCAGCACGGCTTCGCCATCTACCATCCGGACGGACGGGTGCTGTTCACCATGCTGATGATGCCCAACACCACCAAGCCCACCACGGCCACCTACACTTTCACGGAGCCGGGCAAGTACAAGGTGCGCTGCCTGGAGTACTGCGGCATCGCCCACCATGCCATGCAGGACGAACTGACCGTCGTCAAGAGCAACTGAGCGCAACCCCAGCGGAGGAGGACAGAAGATGAGTATCGCCACCACAATCGTCAAGAGCACGCCGATTTTCGGCAAGATGTTCGCCGTCGACAAGAGCACCGGCCTGGAGGAGATCAATGCCTGGCCGGCGCTGATGATCATGAGCTCCTTCGTCTGGCTCGCCGTGGCCGGGCTGCTCGGCCTGGTCATGCCGGCGACGCAGATTTTCGATCTCGGCTCCGACCACTTCTACACCACGCTGACGCTGCACGGCGCGGCGCTGACTTTCCCCTTCTCCTTCCAGCTCATGATGGGCGTCGGCCTGCACCGCTCGGGCGGCTGCGTCGGCAAGGCCATCACAGGCTGGCTGCCGGCGGTCACCTGGCTGTCGATGAACCTTGGCGCCGCCATCCTCACCGTCGCCGTCCTCATGGGGCTCAAGGTCAGCATGATTGTCATGTTCCCCCTGCCGCTGGTCGGCGCGCAGATGGGCGTCTGGAGCATGGAGTCGGTGATCGTCGGCTTTACCGGCATCTACCTGGTGCTGGCCTGCATGATCCTGTTTTACCCGCTGCTGGTGTTCAAGATGCTGTTCACCGGGAGGAAGCGTGCGGAACTGGTCCTCTCCGAACGCACGCTCAACGAGCCGGGCATGCTGGGCATGCTGCTCGCCGCCGCAGTCCTGTTCCTGACGGGCATCCCGCTGGTGGTGGTGGGCACGACGCTGCTGCTGGCGCTGTACAAGATCCTGCCGATGTCGCTCGCTGCCTGGGCGGCCGAACCGGTGGTGTTCCAGTACGCGTTCTTCCTGTTCGCCCACAACCTGATGGAAGCCATGGCCATCATGGTGGCCAGCGCGATGTATGCCACGCTGCCCCTGTATCTCGCCGACGGTTCGCGCAAGCTCTACAGCGAAAAGCTGGCCAATCTGGCCTTGTGGATACTGCTCGTGACGTCCATCACCTCCGGCCTGCATCACTTCATCACCTTCTACCCGAACCAGCCGGCGGCCCTGTCTTACTGGGGCAACATCATGAGCTGGGGCACCGGCATCGGCGCAGCGATCAGCATCTTCACCATCCTTGCCACCATCTGGCAGCACGGCCTGAAGCCCGAGCCCGGCATCATCGCCGTACTGCTGGGCTGGGCACTCTACATCTTCGACGGCGCCAGCGCCATGGTCACTTCCAACATCGTCTGGGCCTACCAGCTGCATGGCACCATGTGGCAGAGCGGCCACGTCATGACGGTCGTCCTTTCGATGTCGCTGATGTGGCTGGGCGTCCTGTATCACCACTATCCGGTGCTGACGGGTCGCCGGCTCGACCCGAACCTGGGCTACCTGTATGTCAAGATGATCGCCGTGGGTGCCTTCGGTGCGGCCATCGTCATGCTGGCGGGCGGGGCAGCCGGCATGCCGCGGCGCTTCGCCGCCTGGAACCAGGAAGGCTGGATGATCTACGGCAACCTGATCATGTTCTTCGGCCTGATCCTCGGCGCCTCGCTGATCGTGTACACATACAACCTGATGAAGTCGCGCGACATGTCCACGCCCATGGGTGAGCTGGCGCGGGCGTAAGCCGAACCGTCAAATCGAAGCGTCCGCAGCGATGCGGGCGCTTCTTTTTTTATTCGCGCGCCCGGCAGGGCGCCCATGATCGAGCCATCCCGATGCCTTGCAAGCTCTGCGGCCTGCCCCTGCCAAAACCGCCGGTCACCGACAGCGGTCACGACTTCTGCTGCATCGGCTGCCGCGAGGTTTATCGCGTTTTCGGCGAGGAGGCCTTCATCGCTGAAAAAGTCAGTCCCCGCGAGACGGTGCCCGCCGCGGAGGGTCGCGAGGCCTTCCTCTGGATCGACGGCATGCACTGCGCCTCCTGCGAATTCCTCATCGCAAAGCTGGCGCTGAAAATTCCCGGCGTACACGCCGCCGCCTCCAGCTACGCCACCGCCACCGCCCGGATCGGCTACGACCCGGCGCGGCTGCAGGAGGCCGAGTTGCCGCGGCTGCTCAGCCGCCACGGCTACCGCGCCCGGCTGCGCGGCGAGCCGGCGCCGGAGAGCGAAGAGGGGATCGACCTGCTGCGCCTGGTGACCGGCGTCACCGCCGCCTCGCTGGCAATGATGCTGACCTTCCTTTTCATCTACCCGGTGCATGGCGGCTGGCTGACGATGGACGACTATGGCGAGATGCGCTGGCTTGCCTTCGGCGCCGTGCCGTACTTCCTGTGCTTCCTGACGACGGTTCTGGTGTTCTTCGTCGGCTGGCCGATCCTGCGCGGGGCATGGACCGGCCTGCGCGCCGGCATGCCCAATATGGACATGCTGCTCGCCCTGTCCATTCTTCCGTCCTACGGCTACAGCGTCATCCAGCTCCTGAACCATTCCATCGATCTCTATTTCGAGGTGGCCGGCACGCTGGTCATGATCATCACCATCGGCCGCTACCTCGAGCGCAGCACCCGCCTGCGCGCCACCGCCGCGCTGAAGTCCATTCTGCAGGCCTGGGCGCCCCGCGCCTGCGTGCTGCGCGGCGGCCAGTATCTAGACTGTTCGCTCGACGAGGTGCGGCCGCATGACCGCGTCTTCGTGCGCCAGGGCGAGACCGTCCCCGTCGACGGCAGCATCGTCTCCGGGCGCGGCGCGGTGGATGAGTCGCTGATGACCGGCGAACCCTTTCCGGTCGCGCGCGGCGAAGGCGAGCGGGTGCTCGGCGGCAGCCGCCTGCTCGAGGGCAACCTGGAGATCGAGACCGGACCGCAGGTGGAGAGCCGCATGGCCAACCTTGCGCGCATTCTCTGGAACACGCAAAGCGCCAGCACCGGGCTGCAGGCGCGCGTCGACCGTCTCGCGCGCTTCTTCGTGCCTACCGTGCTGGTCCTGGCGGCGCTGGTCGCCGCCGCTTTCCTGCTCTTTGGCGCCTCCGCCGAGCAGGCGCTGCTGGCCGCGCTCGCCACGCTGATCGTCTCCTGCCCGTGCACCTTCGGCCTGGCCATCCCGCTTACCACCGCGGCGGCGATCGCCACCGCGTTGCGCCGCGGCATCATCGTCACCGGCGCGAATCTTTTCGAGAAGTCGCCGCGCGTGGATGTCGTCGCCCTCGACAAGACCGGCACGCTGTCCAGCGGCGAGATGGCGGTGGTCGAGGTGATCGGCTCCGCCGAGCTCGCCGCCCGGGCCGCCGCCGTCGAGCGGCACTCGCCGCATCCGGTGGCGCGTGCCATCGCCCGGCTCGATGCCGGCCGCAGCGCCGGCGAGGTGGAACTGCACCCGGGCCGCGGCGCCGCTGCCACGGTCGGCGGCAAGCGTGTCGCCGTCGGCAGCCGCACGCTGTTCGCCGCGCTCGGCTGGACGATTCCCGAATGGCTGGCCAGTCGCGCGGAACAGGGCCGCCACGGCGAGAGCGTGGTGTCCTACGTCGGTTGGGATGGCACCGCCGAGGGCGCCATCCTCACGCGCGACCGTTCGCGCCCGGCCTGGGACCGCGTCGTCGAGACGCTGCGCCGCCATTGCCGCATCGTGCTCCTCACCGGCGCGGAAAACCCCGAGGGCTATCGCCAGCATGTCGACGAAGTGCATGCCGGGGTGCCGCCCGAGGCCAAGGCCGCCGTCATCCGCCGGCTCAAGGCGCAGGGCCGCGTCGCCATGATCGGCGACGGCAGCAACGACGCGCCGGCACTGGCCGAGGCCGACCTCGGCATCGCCTTCGGCGCGCCCACCGCGCTCGCGGCGGAAGCCGCCGACATCGTCATTCCCGGCAAACGCCTCGAGCGCGTGCTGGAGGCCTTCCTGCTCATCGACAACACGCGCAGGCGCATCCGGCAGAATCTCGGCTGGGCGCTCGCCTACAACGCCATCGCCATTCCGCTCGCGGCGATCGGCATGCTCAGCCCGCTCGTCGCCGCCGTGGCGATGTCCGCGAGCAGCCTCTTCGTGGTGGCGAATGCCGCCCGGCCGGTCCTCGGCAAGGATCCGTTCGAAGGCGAGGGGGAAGGGGATCCCGATCCCGTTCCCGACGCGCCTTCCTCGGCGCGCTAGGCCGTCTCGAGCACGCCCAGGCAGCGCTCGGCGAGCGCCGACAGGCACTTGCGCGCCGTGCCGCGGCCGGGGATGCGGCAGTCCGGCGCGATCTCCATCAGCGGTTCCAGCACGAAGGCGCGCATGTGGGCGGCGGGGTGGGGCAGGACGAGGTCGGGCGCGTTCATCGTCTCGCTGCCGTAGAGCAGGATATCCAGGTCGAGGCTGCGCGGGCCGTTGCGGAAGTCGCGCCGGCGTCCGTGTGCCGCCTCGATGCCGTGCAGCGCGGCGAGCAGCCGCCGTGGCGGCAGGGTGGTCGCCACCCGGGCCACGGCGTTCACGAAATCCGGCTGCGCGGGGTAGCCCACCGGCGCGCTGCGGTAGAGCGAAGAGCGCGTCAGCAGCACGATGCCCTCCGTGCAGGACAGTTCGCCGAACGCACGCAGCACCTGCGCGGCCGGATCGTCCAGGTTGCTGCCGAGCCCGATGAAGGCATGGATGTGCGCCATGCCTGCCGTCGAGCAAGGAGCGCGCCAGCCTGTCGGGCGCAGGGCAGGGCCGCGCGGAGCCGGAAGAGCGTGACACTCCTGCGCAGAGTGTTCCGTTCCTGCAACATTTTCGTATCCGCAGCGGTCGGCATGGGACATGCTTGTCCTTCCCGGACAAGACCCGGGAGATCCCCGCATGAACCAGAACGACTTGGCCCTTGCCCTGCAGGAAATCCAGAACCCGCATGCGCACGCCCACACGCAGGCCTGGCGCACCCTTGCCGACGGCCATGCGCCGCGCGGCGAGGTTCGGGCCCACCCCGCGCCGCAGCCGACGCGCAGCAGCCTGTTCGTGCGCCGCCTGCGCATGGATGCGCGCATCGGCGTCTACGACTGGGAGAAGGCTGCGCCGCAGCCCCTGCTGATCGACCTGGAGTTCGACACCGCTTCCCTGCTGGCCTGTCATACCGATCGCCTCAGCGACACGGTGGATTACGCCGAGGTCGTGGCGCGCCTGCGCGAACTGTCCATGGCCCAGCATTTCGATCTGGTCGAGGCGCTCGCCGAGGCGATGGCGCTGCTCGTGCAGCGCGAGTTCGGCGTGCCCTGGGTGCGCCTGACGCTGACCAAGCTGGCACCCTTTCCGGGCGCCGAAGTCGGCATCGTGCTGGAGCGTGGCCGCCGCGCCTGAGCGGATCCGGCCCGAGCGCATGCCCCGTCCCGTCCTGGCCGGCGCCGCCGCGGAATTCGAGAAGCTCGCCGCCGATTTGCGCGACAGCGACCTGGCCCTGCTGTGCACCGATGCCGGCGGCGCCATCCTGTTCTCCCACATCGGCGAGGCCATGGCCGGCGACATCGCCGCCGACCTGCGGCCGGGCCGGCGCTGGCAACCGGGGCACAGCCAACTGGTCGACCGCCTGCATTGCCACGCCGAGGCCGTGCCGGGCGGCGCCGGCGAAGGCGCAACCGTGCTGGCCGTGCTGAGCCGTTCCAATGCCGCCGCGCCCTATGCCGCTGCGCTGGCGCGCATGGCGGCGCGTCTCGTCGCCTACCGCTGCGCAGCCGGCGCCTCGCCTTTCCCAGACGGGCCAGAACTGGCGGCGCACCGCGCCCGCCTCGGCGCCGCCGCGCGGGTCTGCGGCAACGACCCCGCCATGAAGCACAACCTGGCGCTGGCCCAGCACCTCGCCCAGCGCGGCATGCCCATCCTGCTCGTCGGCGACACCGGTACCGGCAAGGAAGTGTTCGCGCGCGCGCTGCACGAGTTGTCGCACCGCTATGCCGGCCCCTTCGTCGCGGTCAACTGCGCCTCGATTCCCGAGGCGCTGATCGAGTCCGAGCTGTTCGGCTACCGCAAGGGCGCCTTCACCGGCGCTGCGCGCGAGGGCTACCGCGGCCGCATCCTGCAAGCGGACGGCGGCACGCTGTTCCTCGACGAGATCGGCGACATGCCCATCGCCCTGCAGGCGCGCCTGCTGCGCGTGCTGGAAATGCGCGAAGTCACGCCGCTCGGCGGCGAGCAGTCGGTGAATGTCGACATCCAGGTGGTGAGCGCCACGCACCGCGACCTCGAGACCGACGTGCGCGAGGGCCGCTTCCGCGAGGACCTTTACTACCGCCTTGCCGGCATGCGCATCGAACTGCCGCCCCTCAGGCGCCGCGCCGACCGCCGCGCGCTGCTGCTGCGCGTGCTCTCCGAGGAGTCGCAGGGTCGAGCAGTGTTCGCCCCGGCCGCGCTGGAACTGCTCGACGAGCATTCCTGGCCGGGCAACTTTCGCGAGCTGCGCAACGCCGTCAAGGTTGCGCTGGCGCTCGCCGCCGACGACATCGTCCGTCCCGAGCACTTGCCGCCGGCGATCGTGGCGGGCACCCCCGGTGCCGCCGGTGCGCCGGGCGACGAGCGCGGCGCGCTGCTTGCCAGCATCGAGCAGCATCGCTGGAATCTGTCCGCCGTGGCACGCCGACTTGGCATTTCGCGCCGCACGCTGTACCGACGCATGCACCGGCTCGGCATCCTCGCGGCCGCCGAAGGCGGCCATGGCTGAGCCCGGCCACTTCGTCGGCGAGGAAGAGCTCGCCGTCCTGCTGCAGGCCGACTTCCCGCCGCCCGCCGAGCGGCGCTGCGCCTGGGTGCTCACGGGCTCCGGCCACTTCCTGCGCGAATCGCTCGACATCGCCCTCGCCCTGCCGGCGGTGGACCTCTTCCTCAGCCGCGCCGCCGAGGAAATCCTGCCCATGTACGGCTGGCCGCTTGGCAAGCTGCGCGAGGCGCTCGGTGCGGGCGGCCGCCTGTTGCGCGAGACCAACTACAGCTCGGTGCCGGTGGGCCTGCTCTACCGCGGCCGCTACCATACCGTGGTCCTCGCACCGGCTACCTCCAACACCGTGGCGAAATGCGTCATTGGCCTCTCCGATTCCCTGGCCACCAACATGTATGCCCAGGCCGGCAAATGCCGCATCCCCTGCATCGTTTTCGCCTGCGACACCGAGCCGGTGGTGGTGACCGACGCGCCCGGCGGGCGCGTCGTGCTCTACCCGCGCCGCGTCGATCTCGACAACAGCGAGCGCCTGCGCGGCTTCGAGGCCACCACCGTCGTCGCCAACCCGGCCGGGCTGGGCAGCGCGCTGCGCGCGCGCCTCGCGGAATGGGAGGGTGCATGCAGCGCATCCTCTTCCTGACCGGGCGGCTGGCCGAGCCGGCCCTGCGCGCCCTGCTCGGGCGCCTCGCGCCCGGCCGCTTCACCTGGGAAGTGCGCCAGCCCGGCGTGCAGGTGGCGGCCCTGATGACCGCAGACCTGATCCGCCGCCGGCTTGCCCTTCCGCACGGTTTCGACTACGTCATGGTGCCGGGGCGTTGCCGTGGCGACCTCGATGCGCTTTCCGCCGACCTCGGCCTGCCGGTGCGGCGCGGACCGGAAGAACTGGCCGATCTGCCCGAATACTTCGGTGAAAAGGACGGTGCGGCGCGGGAGCGCGACCTGTCGCGCTACTCGGTGAAGATCTTCGCCGAAATCGTTGATGCGCCGCGCATGGACGTGGCGGCCATCGCGCGCCGCGCGGGCGAACTGGCCGCCGACGGCGCCGACGTCATCGACCTTGGCTGCCTGCCGGAGACGCCCTTCCCCCACCTGGAGGAAGCCGTCGCCGAACTGAAGCGCCGCGGCCACGCCGTCAGTGTCGACTCGCACGACGCAGCCGAACTCCTGCGCGCGACGCGTTGCGGCGCCGATTACCTGCTCTCACTCGACGAGCACACCCTGCACATCGCCGACGCGGGCGCGGCCGTCCCGGTGCTGATCCCGGCGCGGCGCGGCTCCTACGCCTCGCTCGAGCGCGCCGTGTGCGCCATGCGGCGGCGCGGCCGGCCCTTCCTCGCCGACCCCATCCTCGAGCCGATCCACTTCGGCCTGGCCGATTCGCTGCACCGCTACCGCCGCCTGCGCCGCCGGTTTCCCGACGTCGCCATCCTGATGGGCGTCGGCAACGTCACCGAACTCACCGACGCCGACACCACCGGCATCAACGCGCTGCTCTTCGGCCTCGCCTCCGAACTCGGCATCGGCGCCGTGCTCACCACCAGCGTCAGCGGCCACGCCTGCGCCGCCGTGCGCGAGGCCGATCTCGCGCGCCGCCTGATGCACGCCGCGCGCGTGGCCGGCGCGCTGCCGCGCGGCTTCGGCGGCGGGCTGATGACCACCCACGACAAACGGCCCTGGCCGCATGGCATCGAGGAGATCCGCGCCTTCGCCGCGCGCGTGCGCGACCCCAGCTTCCGCATCCAGGCCAGCGCCGAGGGCGTTCACGTCTACAACCGCGACGGATTCTGGAGCGACGAGGACCCCTTCCGGCTGTTTCCCCACCTCGGGCTCGAACACGACGGCGCCCACGCCTTCTACATGGGCGTCGAGATGGCGCGCGCCGAGATCGCCTGGCGTCTGGGCAAGCGCTACGTGCAGGACGCGCCGCTCGAATGGCGCGTCGCCGATCTGCGCCGCCGCGCGGAGGAGGAGGGTTCATGCCCATGATCCGCGAGACGCTGGTCGTCACCCGGCGCGCCGACGGCGGCGCCCACGTCGCGCCGATGGGTGCGCAGGCCGTCACGCTGCCGGACGGTGCCGAGGGCGTCTTGCTGCAGCCCTTCCGTCCCTCGGCCACGCTGGAGAACCTGCAACGCTGGCCCTACGCCACGCTGAACCACGTCGATGACGTGCGCCTCTTCGCCGGCTGCCTCACCGGCCGGCGCGACTGGCCGGTCCGCGAGGCCGGGCGCATCGCCTGCGCGCGGCTCGACTGCGCGCTCGCCCACGAAGAACTGGCCGTCGAGCGCGTCGAGGACGATCCGGGACGGCCGCGCTTCTTCCTGCGCCTGCTGGCCCGCGCCAGCCACGCCCCTTTCCCCGGCTTCAACCGCGCCAAGGCCGCCGTCATCGAGGCCGCCATCCTGGTGAGCCGACTGCACCTGTTGCCGCCGGAGAAGGTCGCGCGCGAGCTGGAGTACCTGCGCATCGCTCTCGACAAGACCGCCGGCGCGCAGGAGCGCGAAGCCTGGGACTGGCTCATGGCAGCCGTCGCGCGCCGCCGCGAAATGCCGAACGAATGATGGCCCCGTGCACGGAGCGGGCGCAGCCCGCGAACGCCCGTCACTCTCTTCCCTGGGAAGGGGGGCGGGGGGAAGGCTGTCTGTTCCTCGCCAGCGTGCGCGATCGCCGCGAGGCGCGGCTCGCCGCCACGCTCGGCGCCGACGTCATCGACCTCAAGGAGCCGCACCACGGCGCGCTGGGCGCCGTCGCCCGCGACGAGCAGTGCGCCATCCTCGCCGCGCTGGGCGGGCGGCGCCCCGCCGTTTCCGCCACCGTTGGCGATCTCCCGCTCGAAGCGGCGCTCCTCGCCGGCGCCATCCGCGCCACCGCCGCGACCGGCGTCGACATCGTCAAGTTCGGCGTCTTTGCCCGTGGCGCCGTCGCCGCCGCGGGTCTGCGCGCACTCGGCCGGGCGCTGCGCAACGATCCGGTCCGGGCGGTCGCCGTTCTCCCCGCCGACCGCCTCGACGGCCTCGGCGAAATCCTCGACCTCGCCCGCCGCGCCATCGGTGAATGCAATGTCGCCGGCGTCATGCTCGACACCGCCGCCAAGGCGTGCGGCAGCCTGCCGGAGCTGCTGTCACAAGCGGAACTCGCGCGCTTCGTTGCCGAAGTGCAGGCCGCCGGCCGCTTCGCCGGCCTCGCCGGCTCGCTGCGCGCCGAGCACATCGAACCGCTCGCCGCCACGGGTACCGACCTCCTCGGCTTCCGCGGCGCCCTCTGCGCCGGCGACCGCAGCGCCGCCCTCGATCCCGCCGCCTTCCGCGCCGTGCGCGAGCGGCTGCCTGCCTTCGGAACAAAGCCGGCGCGCGCGAACCATCCTGTCATTCAGGGGCCGCGAAACGGAACCCGGAAACCGGCAGTTCCTGCCTGGCCGTCCTGCGCAGACTGACTTTTCCCCGCCATTTTCCGCGCGTAGCGTCGATCACGCCCACGCCAACGTCCGCGTACTCCTGCGCCATGCGCGGGAATAGCTCATCGACGATTCCCGCCGCCGCCAGCGCTTGCGGGTCCGTCGTCGGAATCGGGCAGGACTTGAGCAGGACGAGGCGGCGGGCGCCGATGCGGTGCGCGAGCCAGAGAGCGAGCGAGTCGCCGGTGATGCGCCAGGAGCGCTCCACGCCGGGAGCGTCTTCGGCGGGATCGGGCAGCCAGACGAGCGGCGCCGGGTCGGGCCGATGCGCGAGTTCGGCGGCGAGGCGCGCGGCGCCCCAGGCAGCGCGGAAGCCGGCTTGCGCGGCGAGCAGGCGGCCGAACTGGGCCATGGCGAGGAGCGCCATGTCGTGCGCGGCCGCGTCGTCGAAGCCGTGTGCCTTCTGGGCGCGGCGCACGGCGTCGGCGAAGGGGCCGCCGCCGGGAACGATGACGAGGTTGGACCGGCGCGCGAGCCGCCCGAGCAGGCGCGGCAGATGCTCCGATGCGGCGAGGCTGCCGCCGAGCTTGACGACCGCGACCGCCGTCATGGCGCGCACTCCGCGGCGAGGCAGGCCACGGCCACGGCCGGCGCGCAGCGCGCCGACCAGACGCGCGCTTCATCGGTGGTCGCTTCGGCGCCGGGCAGATCGCCCCACTCGATCAGCGGGCGGCGCGCGCGGGCGGCGAGCTCCGCCACCAGCGGCGCGCCGATGCCGGCGGCGATCAGCGGCGCCCGCGGCGGCACGGCGCCGCGCAGCAGGACTTCCTCCAGCGCGGCGTACAGCTCGTCGAGCAGGCGCGCGCGGTACCAGCGCGCGAGTTCGCGCGCGCGGTCGAGGCCGGCGTCGGGCAGGTCCTCGGCCACCATGCGCAGCAGGCGGCGCGCGCTGGCCTCCACGCCCTTCCCGCCCTGGTCGGCGGCGGGCAGCATGTCCACCGTCTCGTCCAGCTCGCCGCACACGCGCAGGACGTCGGCGGTGGTGGCGAACAGCTCGTTCATCGGCCGGCGCAGCAGGCCGCCGAAGGGCACGCGCTGCGCCAGCGCCATGAGGGGCGTGCGCAGCAGGCCGAGATAGACCAGTTCGCCGGATTCGAGCCGCTCGGCGTCGCTGGCACCGAGCGCGCGCACGCGGCCTCCGGCGAAGGGCGCGATGTCGGTGGTGGTGCTGCCGAGGTCGACCAGCACGCCTTCGTTCAGTGCGACGGCGCAGCGGGCGGCGCTGGCGAGCCAGTTGGCCGAGGCGATGGCGCGGCTGGCCGCGGCGACCTGCGCGTGCGGCAGCAGGCCGGCTTCGCCGGCGTAGAAGCACAGGGCGTCGCGCGGCCGCCGCCGCGCCAGGCCGGCGGCGAAGGCGTCGGCGATGCCGCACACGCCGCTGTGGCGGTCGGGGAAGAGATCGGCCAGTTCACCCGTCATGGTGACGGCGTGCAGCAGGGGCGCCGCCGGCAGCGCGTCGAGAACGGTTGCCGCGGCCGCATCGAGATGCCGCAGGCCGAGCCACAGGGGTGATGGCAACTGGCACACGCTCAGCAGCTTCCCGCCGGCGCAATGTGCGGCCTTGAGGTGGGCGCCGCCGATGTCCCAGCCGACAACGTCACGCACGGCAGGCTGCCTTCGTGAAGTCGGCGAGGATCTCCGCCGCGAGATTGCGCCCGAGGCGCGCGGACAGGCCGACGTAGGCGCTGGTCAGGCGCGGGTTGACCTCCAGCACCATGGCGCGACCGCCGGCGTCGTGAATGAAGTCCACGCCAACGAAACCGCGCAGGCCGGGAATGGCCCGCGCGACGCGTCGCGCCAGCGCAGCGGCGTCCGCCTGTGGCGGCAGATCGATGCCTTGCGTCAACCCATTCAGCGAAAGCGCGCCGTCGGCGGCGACGACGATATGCTGGCGGTTGACCGAGAGCAGTTCGGTTCGCCCGCCGGCGATGCGCAGCGAGAGGCTCATGGCGAGCCCGGACAGCCAGGGCTGGGCGATCAGGCCCTGCACCGTTCCGGCGCGGCGCAGCGCCTCGGCCCGCGCGGCCGTCAGGCGGTGCGCCGCCTCGCAGCCGCAGCCGCAATCGGGCTTGACGGCCCAGTCGGCGTGGCGATCGAGCGGCGCCGCGGAGAGCGGCCAGGTCGGCGCCGTGCGCACGCCGGCGGCGGCGAGCCGCGCCAGCGTGCGCGACTTGCTCGACGCCAGCGCAACCGCCTCGGCGGTGCAGCCGAGTGCGGGGATGCCTGCGCTTTCCAGCGCGCGCAGGTGATCGAGGGCGATGCCGTCCGACTCCGGCGCGACGAGCCAGACGGCATCGGCGCCGTGTGCGGCGCGCAGCAGGAATTCGACGGGGTGCTCGCCCCCGCACGGCGTTACGCGCTCGCCGCGGGGAGGCGGCGGCAGGCCGGGCGCAGCGCTCACGCGCAGCGCGAGGTCCGGCACGGCGGCGAGGTCGGCACACAGCGCGTCGCGCATGCCGCAGCCCTCGGCGACGAGGGAGGACGGCAGGGGCGCGCCGCTGCCGCTGGCGTATTCATGCACCAGTACGCGCATCAGGCCGCCGCCCTGCCGAAAAACGGGCGCAGCGCCCCCGCGTCCAGGCGGCCGTCGTGCAGCGCCGTGGCGACCAGCGCGCCGGCGGCGCCGGCCGCCTCGAGCCGGGCGAGATCGCCGGCGTCGCGCACGCCGCCGCCGGCGTAGAGCGCGATGTCCCCGCGCCCCGCGGCGAGGGCGCGTGCGCGCAGGGCGGCGAGGAGTTCCAGCGGCGGTCCGCCCCGCATGCCGACGCCGGCGAGTTCCATGGCCAGCACGCGCCGCGGCCAGCGTTGCGCCGTGTGCGCCAGCGCGGGCGGGCCGAGAAATCCGCCCGCGCGGTGGTCGAGCGAGAGCACCTTGCCGGCGCCTGCGCCGGCAAGGTCGGCCGGCGGTGCATTTTCGGCGAGGCTTTCACTGCCGATCACCGGCCGCAGCGTCACGCCCTGTGCCGCGAACACGGTTGCAAGTTCGCCGGTCCACGCGGCGCGGCCGGCGTCGAGCCACAGCTCGCGCACGCCGCGCCGGCCGAGCACCGCGCCGAGGCGCTGCAGAACGGTGATGTTGCGCCGGCTGCCCTCCTGCGTGATGGCGTCGAGGTCGGCGACGTAGAGCGCCGGGAAGGGCGCCAGTTCGAGCAGGGCGGCGGCGACGGCGGCCGGATAGGCGTCGGGCGCGAGGCGCGAACGCACCGGCCGGTAGCGCGCGCGCTCCCCGGCCACGGCGTGCACCGCCCGGCCGTCGAGGAGGTCAATGACCGGGAGGATGTGCATGGCGCTGTCGGGGCCATGATCCCCTCTCCCGAGGGCGGGAGAGGGGGGGTGCTACGGAAAGGAGACGGGTGCCGCGCCTCAGGCCTTGGCCGCGAAGGGATGGGTGGCGCTGCGCTTCTTGGCGACGACCTCGGCGGCCCTCGGCTCGCCGGCCACGGCGCGGCTGATCGCCTCGCGCGTGGCGCGGTAGTTGAAGTCCTGTATCTTGGCGTCGTCCTCGGCCTGCCAGTGGATGAAGACGCCGACCGAGATGAAGATGTCGTCGGCTTCGTCGGCAGGGATGGTGCCGTCCTCGACGGAATCGGCCACCGCCATGGCCACCGCACGCTGGGCCGGGCCGAACATCTGCACCGCCTGCTTGGCGCCCTTGATGGTGACCTTGTTGAACATCACGGTGTTCGGCTTGCACATCAGGTTCGGCGCCACCACCGCCAGCAGGGCGGTGAAGCCGTCCTTGTTGTTGGTGAGGCAGTTGCAGAAGGCGGTTTCCGCCGCCGAGCCGCGCGGGCCCAGGATGAGGTCGATGTGGGCGATCTCGTTGCCGTCGCCGACCAGGGATTCGCCAACCATGACGCGATTGATCTTTGCCATTGCATTCTCCAGTGTGGGTTGAAGGAATTTCGCGGCGTGTTGCCGCTGGCAATGCAAACGCAGGAATCATGCTAGCCATGCCGCCTCCTGCGTCAGGCCGTGCGCGAACAGCGCCGCCACGGTCAGGTCGGCGCTGGTGCCGGGGTTAAAGCCCTGCTGTTTCAGTCGCTTGTCCCATTCGATGCGCAGCGCGTGGCGCGCCGGTTCGTCCGTCGCCGCGCGCAGGCGCCCGATCAGTTCGGCCGCCTCGCGGGTTACAGACTGTGCCGCGTTGTCCCCGAACTTGCGCATCAGGTGGCTGTCCGGCCAGCGCGTCAGCATGGCCAGGTAGAGCGCGCTCGTCGCCGCCTCGATGTCGTCGCCGGCGGCAAGGCGGCTGCGCAACCGGGGCAGGGCAAAGCCGAACAGGTCGGCGAAGTCCTCTGCGTACTGGCGCGCGACGCGGTCGTGCGGCGCGGCGAGCGCCATCGCCGCAACGAGGCCGAGGCGCGGCGGCCGGCGCACGTCGTCCTCGCCGGCCTCGCCCAGTCCGCCCGGATCCGCCAGGGCGATGGCGCGATAGGCGAGCCGCGCGTCGCTCATGTCGAGCGCGCGCAGCGCATCGGCGACGGCGTCGTCCAGCGCGACGCCGGGCAGGCGCTCGGCCGCCACGGCCAGCGGCGCGCAGAGCAGGAGGATGCCGAGGTTGGTATTGCAGCCGACTGCCTCCCGCGTCGCCGCCACCGCCCCGAGCAGCCGTTGGCCGAGCGGGCTGCCGGCGCGGCAGAGCGCGGGCGCCGCGGCCTCGGCGCTGGCGATGAAATCCGCCGCGTGCATGCCGTGGCCGTCGGCATAGCGGTGCACATTGCCTGGCTTGAGCGCCGCCACGTCGAGCTTGCAGGCGACAAGGAAGGCGGCGCGGATGGCGGCTTCATCCATGCGCCGGGAGTGCGCGCGGCGCGGCGAGGCGGCGACTGATGAGGTCCTCGGCCAGCGCGCCGGCGATGTCGCGTTCGGTGACGCGCTGCAGGCCGCGCCAGGCCGGCGCGCCGTTCACCTCGATGACGCAGGGGCGGCCGTCCGCGTCGCGCATGAGGTCGACGCCGGCATAGTCCATGCCCAGCGCGCGGCTCGCCGCCGCCGCCCAGCGGGCGAGGTCGGCGTGCCCGGCATCGTTGAGGTCGACCGGCCGCGGCCTGCCGCCGCGCGCGACGTTGGTGACCCAGTGGCGGCTCTCGCGCCGCATGCCGGCCAGCGCGCGGCCGCCGACGACGAAGATGCGCCAGTCGCAGAACAGCTTGCCGCGCGGCGGCAGCCAGCGCTGCAGGTAGGCGACGCCGGCCTGCAGGGGCGGCTCGGCCGGCACGGCGCCGATGCGCGCGAGCCCCTTGCCCTGCGAGCCGAAGAGGGGCTTCGTCACCAGCGCATGCCCGGCGGCGAGCTCGCGCATCAGATGGCGGCGGATGCCGGCGGCGTCCTCGCCGGCGAAGGTCGGCGGCGTCGGCACGCCGGCGCGGTGCAGCAGAAAACTGGTCATCGCCTTGTCGACGCTTTTTTCGATGGCGCGCGCGTCGTTATACACCGGCACGCCGAGCTCGCGCAGGGCGTGCAGGATGTCCAGGCGCAGCACCACCTGCTCCAGCGTGCCGCCCGGCACGCCGCGCACGAAGGCCGCTTCAGGCAGGCCGCGCGCAAAGCCGGGCAGGAACAGGCCGTGCGGGCGGACCGAGAGGTCGATGCGGCAGCGGCGCAGGTCGACGACGCGGCAGGCGTAGCCGCGGGCGTGAAAGGCGCGCTTCAGCTCTCGCGTGTGCCAGGCCTGCGGCTCGTCCGTGAAAATGGCGACGGTCATTGCAGCCAGAACTCGCGCAGCCGCGCGCGATCCACCGCGCCCGCCGCGAAGCTGCGCCCGCTGCGCAGGTTGCCGACGACGGCGCGCGCGGGCGCGAACAGCATCGGGTCGAGCTTGTAGAAATCGTGGCCGGCCGCCTTGAACAGCTCGCCGAAGGAGCGGCCGTAGTCGGGCGAACAGGAAGCGGGCAGGCGGCGGCAGAGGTCCGCCGCGGCATCATCCTCGCAGTCGACCATGAGCTGCACGGCGCCGCCGTAGAGGATGGCGTCGTTGGTGCGCGCCATCGCCGTGAGGAAGTCGCGGCCCGGCGTGGGCAGCGGCGCCGTGCCGAGGCCGTCGACGATGGCATGCGGATCGAAGCCGAGCGTGTGCGCCTTGTGCAGGGCGACTTCCAGCACGCGCGCCACCACCTGCACGGTGCCGGCGAGCGAGCGCGTCGGCGTGAGGACGACGGTCAGCCCGGCGGGCGCCAGGCCGGCGTCGCCGAGCACCTTGTCGATGACGGGCTGCGGCGGCGGCCGGTCGGTTTCCAGCACCAGCACGCTGCGGTCGTGGCGGTCGGCATAGCCCAGCTCGGCGAACAGCGCTTCCTTGCGCGCCAACGCGCGCACCGGACCGGAACCGAGGCTGAACCAGGCCTGCTTGCCCTCGCCGTGCGACAGGCTCCAGCCGGCGTACTGGCTGGCGAGGCAGGCGAGCAGCGGCTGCGAGCTCGTCACCGTGAGCTGAAGCGGCCAGCCGTCCCCGCCCGCGCCGATGCGCACGCAGCCGAGCCCGCCCAGGCATACCTCGGCGATGCGGCGGCCGGCCTCGATGCCGCCGGCGCAGGCGATGCCGGCATCGACCAGAATCGGCGCGTCGCCGCCGCCGCTGACTTTCAGGCGCAGGATTTCGGCGTCAGCACACAACGAGTCGGCCAGCGGCGCCGCCAGCGCGTTGAGGCTCGGGATGGCGTTCATGTCGTTCTTTCAGGGATGTGGAAAGCCGTCGCAGGCGCAGACCGAGGCGGCCCAGCAGGGCCCTGGTCGAATCGGCCGAGGCGCGCACGCTGCACACCGGCTCGCCGGAAGCGAACTCGGCGGCGCCGTCGGGCAGGTCGGCGCAGTTGTGCGGCCAGTCGTAATTCGCCGGCAGGGAAAGCGGCGCGGTGGCGTACAGCACCGCCTCCCCGCAGGGCCGCCAGCCGTGTGCGAGCGGTGCGGCGGGCAGGCGGCCGCGGCAGGCCTCGACGTGCAGGGCGAAGGGATGCAGCGAAGGATAGAGGGCGAGGCTGGCGGTCGGGCGCGGATTGAGCTCCAGCACCTGCACCGTCTCGCCTTCGACCAGGAAATCCAGTCCGGCCAGGCCGCGCAGCGGCAGACGGTGCGCCAGCGCGTCGACGATCGAGGCGATGCGCGCCTTGGCTCTTGCGGGCAGGGCATCGTCGCAAACCACGCCGCCGTAGCGCCAGGGCAGTTCCGCCGTCGGCGCGAGGAGCTGGTGTTGCCAGCCGACGATGTGCGCCTCGCCGCCGGCGGCGAGGAACAGCACCGAGGCGGGGCGGCCCGGCGCGTGCTGCTGAAAGTAATCGCCCGCCTCCAGCGCCAGGCCCGGAGGCCACGGCCGCACGTGCAGGCCGCCGCTGCCGCCGGCGCGCTTGACGAGCCAATCCGGCCCGGGCGCCGTGCCGCGGAGACTGACTTTCGGATGCGGTGCGCCGATTTCCTCGAGCAGGGCGAACCAGCGCGCCGGCGTCGCGGCGGTGAGCACGGCGTCCCGCTCCGCGTTGGCGAGCGGCGCATGTTCGGCGAGCAGATCGAGCAGCGCCGGGTTCGCCTCCAGGCCGCTGCCGACGATGGCGCCGGCGAAGGCGCGCGGCGCGTGGCGACGGCGCATTTCGCGCACCGCGTCCTCAAGCCGGCTCCAGTCGGGCTGGAAGCCGCGCAGCGGCAGCCGCAGCGCCCGGCCGGCGCAGGCCGCCTGCGTGTCGCGGTCGGCGAAGCCGTCGATGGCGCAGGGTTGGCAACCGGCGCGTGCGGCGGCCTGCGCCAGCGCGCGCACCGTCGTGCCGACGAGGAGCCAGGGAAGACCGCCATTTCCCCCGCCCCCTTCCCGGGGAAGGGGGTAAGGCCGGTTCGCGGGCCGCGCCCGCTCCACGCTCCCGGCCGCGTGCTTATTCACGGCACACCGCGCGCGCCATCTCGAAGCACTCGGTCAGGCCCAGCGCCACCGGTTCGCCGGCGAGCATCTTTTCGAACAGGCGGCGTTGCGTCTGGTACTTGATCTGACCGACGGCGAGCGCGCCGATGCCCACCGCGCGCCCCGAGGCAGCGGCGAGCGGCTTGCGGTCGTCGAGCACGCCGAGGCCCTCGATGCCGTCCGGCGGCACGGCGTTCAGGTCGGCCGCGGCGAGCAGCCGGCCGGCGGCGCCGAGTTCGTCGCGGCTGACCACCTGCACGCCGGCCTTGGCCGCGCCGAGCAGGAGATCGGCCGCGGCGAGCAGGTTGCGCCGGTGGGCGTCGCCGGAGTGGACCGGTTCCACCGCGGCGCCGAATTTCGTCGCGATCATGTCGGTCAGGCCGCGCGCCCGCTCGAGCGCGCTGTGGCTGGCGAGCTGCACGCGGGCGCCGCAGCCCGCGGCGAGCACGGCGGCGGCGGCGCCGACCGGGCCGGCGCCGAGGATGAGAAGGCGCTTGTCCGCCAGGCCGTTCTCACCGGCGAGCGCGCGCTCCAGGGCCGCCACTGCGGCGGCGGCGGTGGTGAAGCCGCCGCTCGGATCGCAGAACAGCGAGACGACGAAGGGGGGCGTCAGTGCCGCCTGCGCCGCGCGCAGCATCTCGGCGGCGAGGTCGATCTCGCGCCCGCCGATGAAGATGCCGGTGCGCCGCACGCCCTTCGGGCCG
>JBDHRL010000021.1:0-26396 GCA_039807535.1 Rhodocyclaceae bacterium | reverse complement strand
GAGAACTTCGTCGCCGAGGAAGGCAGCGCCGACGCCGAGGGCGAACTCTCGGGCGACCTTGCCGCCTTCCTCTCGCACGCCTCGCTGGAAGCCGGCGAGCACCAGGCCGGCGAGGGCGACGACGCCCTGCAGCTGATGACGGTGCATTCGGCCAAGGGCCTCGAGTTCGACGTCGTCTTCATCAGCGGCCTGGAGGAGGGGTTGTTCCCGCACGAGAACAGCGTGCGCGAGCAGAAAGGATCGGGAGGGGGCCTCGAGGAGGAGCGCCGCCTGATGTACGTCGCCGTGACGCGGGCGAGGAAGCGCCTGTACCTCAGCCACGCACAGACGCGCATGCTGCACGGCCAGACGCGCTACAACCTGCCCTCGCGCTTCTTCGACGAGATTCCCGAAGGCCTGCTGAAGTGGCTGACGCCGCGCATGGCGCGCGGGGCTGCCGCCGTGTCGCCGGGACTGACTTTTTCTTCGCCGCGCCGCCCCGCCTGGGCCGCGCCCGCGCCGGCCGCGGTGATGCGCCGCACGGCGGAGAAGGAGACCGGCGGCTTCCGCATCGGCCAGAATGTGGCGCATGCGAAGTTCGGCCAGGGCGTCATCGTGAACGCCGAGGGCGCCGGCTCGGATGCCCGCGTGCAGGTGAACTTCGGCCGCGAGGGCGTCAAGTGGCTGGCGCTGTCGGTGGCCAAGCTGACGCCCGTTTGATCCACCCTTGCATTGTCGCCGGAATGTTGGCATATTAGCCAACAATGCAACAATGAAGGCGAAGCTCCTGTTTCGGCAAAGGGACGAGTTCGACGATGGCGCGGTTCTCGAGGCCGTCCTCTGGGAAGTGCCCCAGGCCGTGCCAGGCAGCCGCCATCGCTTCAAATACCGCCTGTATTACGGTTTTCCCGGCCGTCCGCTGGTCCGCTACGACAACGAGCGCGGCAAGGGCGATCACAGGCATGTTGGCCGCAGTGAGGAGGCTTACCGGTTTCGCACGCCGGAAAAGCTGATCGAGGATTTTCTGGCTGACGTCGCCGCAAGGAGAAAATGATGAGGATTGCCACAATCGAGGTTGGGCGCTCGAGCGAAGCGGTTCTTGGCGACTTGCGCAAGAACTTCGCCAGTGCCTGGAAAACACGCCGCTCTCGCGGCGAGCGCTTCGGGTTCGAATCGCCGGCGGCCTTGTTTCGCACGCTGACGCCCAAGCGCTGGGAGCTGATCGAGGCGTTGCAGGCTGCCGGCCCCCTGACGCAGCGTGCGCTGGCGCGGACATTGGGGCGCGATGTCAAGAACGTGCATTCCGATGCCGTGGCCCTGCTCGACGTCGGACTGATCGAGAAAACGGAAGAAGGCAGATTGATCGTGCCTTTCGACGAGATTCGCGCCGGTTTCGTGCTGAAGTCGGCTGCATAAGCTTCCCATGAAAGTCCGCGCCAACGGCATCGGCATTCATTGCGAGGTCTCCGGCAGCGGGCCCTGGCTGACGCTGTCGCACTCGCTCTGCTGCGACGTGTCGATGTGGGCGCCGCAGCTCGCGGCGCTGGAGAGCCGTTTCACCGTGCTGCGCTTCGACACGCGCGGCCATGGCGGCACGGACGCGCCGGCCGGTGCCTATACCTTCGACCAGCTTACCGACGACGTGCTGGGCCTGCTCGACGCGCTGAAGATCGGGCGCACGCACTATTGCGGCCTGTCGATGGGCGGCATGATCGGCCAGCACCTCGCCCTGAAGGCGCCGGGCCGCATCGATCGCCTGGTGCTCGCCGATACCACCAGCCGCATGCCGGCGGAGGCGCGGCCGCTGTGGGCCGAGCGCATCCGCGTCGCGGAAGAGAAAGGCATGGCGGCACACGTGCAGCCGACGCTGGCGCGCTGGTTCACCGCGCCCTGGCGCGCGGCGCATCCGGAAGTGATGGAGGCCATCGGCGCGCTGATCCGCAACACGCCGGTGGCGGGCTATATCGGTTGCGCACATGCCATCGCGGCGATCGACATCACGGACCGACTGCACGCGGTGAAGGCGCCGACGCTGGTGATCGCCGGCCGTGACGACCCCGGCACGCCGCCGGCCATGTCGGAGGCGATCGCCGCGGCGATCCCCGGCGCGCGGCTGGCGGTGATCCCCGAAGCCTCGCACCTTTCCAACATCGAGCAGGCGGACGCCTTCAACCGGCTGCTGCTGGATTTTCTGGCGTAGGTCGGCCTTCAGGCCGACAACCGACGGCGAAGTCGGGCTTAAGCCCGACCTACATGGAGACGACACATGGATCTCGGCATCGCAGGGAAAAAGGCGCTGGTCTGCGCCGCCAGCAAGGGCCTCGGCCGCGGCTGCGCGCTGGCGCTGGCGAAGGAGGGCGTGCACGTGACGATCGTCGCGCGCGGGCGCGAGGCCCTCGAGGCGACGGCCGCCGAACTGGAGAAAGTCAGTCCCCACGGTACGGCGATCGCGTTCGTCGCCGCCGACATCACCACGCCGGAAGGGCGCGCCGCGGCGCTCGCCGCCTGTCCGCAGCCCGACATCCTGGTGAACAACGCCGGCGGGCCGCCGCCGGGCGACTTCCGCAACTGGTCGCGCGAGGACTGGATCGCCGCCCTCGATGCCAACATGCTCACGCCCATCGAGCTGATCAAGGCGACGGTGGACGGCATGATCGAACGCCGCTTCGGCCGCATCGTGAACATCACCTCCGGCGCGGTGAAGGCGCCGATCGACGTGCTCGGCCTGTCCAACGGCGCGAGGAGCGGCCTCACCGGTTTCGTCGCCGGGCTGGCGAGGAAAACCGTGCGGCACAACGTCACCCTCAACAACCTTCTGCCCGGCTTCTTCGACACCGACCGCATCCGCGCCGTGATCGGCGCACAGGCCGCGGCGCAGGGCGTCTCCTTTGAGCAGGCGCGCGCCGAGCGCATCGCCACCATCCCCGCCGGCCGCATCGGCGACCCCGGGGAATTCGGCGCCGCCTGCGCCTGGTTGTGCTCGGCCCAGGCCGGCTTCATCACCGGGCAGAACTGGCTGCTCGACGGCGGCGCCTACCCCGGTACGTTCTGATAACCATGCCCTCTCCCCGCAGGCGGGGAGAGGGCCAGGGAGAGGGGCGGACGTCGGACCCCCCTCTCCCGCCGGCGGGAGAGGGAGAGACGTGTCGTTGCAATGACTGATTCCGCCGACCATTTCCGCGATACTGCTCCCTGCGGCTTCCCACAATGGAAGCGCGTCCGGCTCCGGTCTAGAATGAATGACCGCCCACGAGGCGGAGGAGAAAATCATGAGCCCCCACGCGCACATTTGTTCGCTGCCCCCCGGGGGGGCGCATGCCTTCATTGGGGCGGCCCTGCCGGAGGCATAGCAATGGAAAAAGATTTCGACGCGGCGGCGCTCGAATACCACCGCCTGCCCACCCCCGGCAAGATTTCCGTGGCGCCCACCAAGGGCCTCACCAACCAGCGCGACCTCGCGCTCGCCTATTCGCCCGGCGTGGCGGCGGCCTGCAACGCCATCGTCGCCGAGCCCGCCGAGGCGGCGCGGCTGACCTCGCGCGCCAACCTGGTCGGCGTGGTCACCAACGGCACGGCCGTGCTCGGCCTGGGCAACATCGGCCCGCTCGCCGCCAAGCCGGTGATGGAGGGCAAGGCCTGCCTGTTCAAGAAATTTTCCGGCATCGACGTTTTCGACATCGAGCTCGCCGAGCGCGATCCGGACAAGCTCGTCGACATGATCGCCGCGCTGGAGCCGACCTTCGGCGGCATCAACCTCGAGGACATCAAGGCGCCCGAGTGCTTCACCATCGAGCGGAAACTGCGCGAGCGCATGCGCATCCCGGTCTTCCACGACGACCAGCACGGCACCGCCATCGTCGTCGGCGCGGCGGTGCTGAACGGCCTCGCGCTGCTCGGCAAGAAGATCGGCGAAGTGAAGCTCGTCACCTCCGGCGCCGGCGCGGCGGCGCTCGCCTGCCTCGACCTGCTGGCAGCGCTCGGCGTCAGGACGGAAAACATCTGGGTCACCGACCTCCACGGCGTGGCGTACGCGGGCCGGCCCGAAGAGATGGACGAGTTCAAGGCGCGCTACGCCCAGAAGACCGACGCGCGCAGCCTCGCCGAGGTGATCGAGGGCGCCGACGTCTTCCTCGGCCTCTCGGCCGGCGGCGTGCTGAAACCGGAGATGGTCGCGAAAATGGCGGCGAAGCCATTGATCCTCGCGCTCGCCAATCCGGCGCCGGAGATCCTGCCCGAGGCGGTGCGCGCCGTGCGCGACGATGCCATCATCGCCACCGGCCGCTCCGACTACCCGAACCAGGTGAACAACGTCCTCTGCTTCCCCTTCATCTTTCGCGGCGCGCTGGATGCCGGCGCCACCACCATCACCGAGGCGATGAAGCTGGCCGCCGCGCGCGCCATCGCCGAGCTGGCGCAGGCCGAGGCCTCCGATATCGTGGCGACGGCGTATGGCGACGCGGAGCTGGCTTTCGGCCCGGACTACATCATTCCGAAGCCCTTCGATCCGCGCCTGATCGTGAAGGTCGCGCCGGCGGTGGCGCAGGCCGCCATGGAATCCGGCGTGGCGGCGCGGCCGATCGCCGACCTCGCCGCCTATCGCCAGCAGCTGATGCATTTCGTCTTCCATTCCGGCACGCTGATGGAGCCGGTCTTCGCCGCGGCGAAGAAGGCGCCGCGGCGCGTGCTCTTCTGCGAAGGCGAGGACGAGCGCGTGCTGCGCGCCATCCAGACGGCGGTCGACGAAGGCATCGCCCATCCGGTGGCGCTCGGCCGCCCGCAGGTGATTGCGGCCCGCCTGCGGCGGCTGGGGCTGCGCATTGCGGCCGGCCGCGACTTCGAACTGATCGACGTCGACAACGATCCGCGCTACCGCGACCTGACCCTTGAATACTACGGACTGATGCAGCGCGACGGCGTCTCGCCGGCCATCGCCAAACGCGAGGTGCTGCGCTCCAGCACCCTGATCGGTGCGCTGCTGCTCGGACGCGGCGATGTCGACGCCCTCATTTGCGGCACCGAGGGCCGGCTGCCGCACCACCTCGAGCGCATCGCCGATGTCATCGGGCTGAAGCCCGGCGCCCGCATCTTCGCCGCCATGAACGTGCTGATGCTGCCGCGCCGCACGCTGTTCATCTGCGACACCTACGTGAACGAGGAGCCGACGGCCGACGCGATCGCCGAGATGACGCTGATGGCGGCCGAAGCGGTGCGCCGCTTCGGGCTGGTGCCCAAGGTGGCGCTGCTTTCCTCTTCCAACTTCGGCAGCCGCAAGAGCGCCGCCGCGCGGAAGATGCGCGAGGCGCGAAACCTCGTCGCCGCGCGCGCGCCGCAGCTCGAGGTCGATGGCGAGATGCACGGCGATGCCGCGCTGTCGGAAGGAATCCGCCTGAAGGAATTTCCGGATTCCGTGCTGAAGGGCGAAGCCAACCTGCTCATCATGCCCAACCTCGATGCCGCCCACATCGCCTTCAACCTGCTCAAGGCCACCGGCGGCGACGGCGTCACCGTCGGCCCGATCCTGCTCGGCGCCGCCAGGCCGGCGCACATCCTCACCTCGACAGCGACGGTGCGGCGGCTGGTGAACATGACGGCGCTGGCGGTGGTGGATGCGAATCACCTGAGGAGTTAACTCCCTCGCCCCGCTCGCGGGGAGAGGGCTGGGGAGAGGGGTGGTTTTCGCCGGGCCTCGCCCCGCCAGGCGAGTCACAAAAACGCCCCCCGCCCTGCGGGCTTCCCTCGCTCCGGCCTGCCAGCCCGGCCGGCCACATAAACTCGCTGCGCTCGGACAATGTGTCCGGACAGCCCCGGCCTGGCAGCCCTGCGCTCGGCGGGGCAGAGGGGGTAAGGTCAAAAGCGCGAAGCCGGCGTACCGCTGTCGATCAGCGTCGCGCCCGGATATGTTTGGCCGCTGTATTCAGCAGAAACCAGAGCGAAACCGGCAGGGCAACGAATACGCATGGAATCATGAGAAAGAATCCGTGGCCTACCAGAGAAGTGAAATCCACGCCCCATCTGACGCATTCCTGGATCGATTTAAGATTGCCCTGGCAGGCGAAGAACTCATATCCGACCTTCGCCAGCTGCCAACCCAGCCACGTATAGGCGAGCGGAAAGATTGAGAGGACATATCGCGCCAGCCATCCCATTTTCTCCTGCCTGAGGGTAAGCAGAAGTGGCGGCAAGAACAGGGCAGAGACAAGCAAGACAAGAAGTGCCGCGTTGAGCATCTCGTGACGTCGTTTGGATGGTTGACCGGGTAGCTATATCGCATATCCTATGCTTGCACCTTGTCGATGTCGGGCAATAGCGGGCCGGCTCGCCGTATCACGGAGACTGACTTTCTCGGCCGTTGCTCGCTCTGCCGCTTGGCGATCCAGCGCGGCATCGGGCGTATTGACATTGTAATTCGATGGATTACACTGTATCGCTGAATATTACACGTTGCCATGATCCGGACGTTCAGACACCGAGGGCTTGAGCGCTTTTTCTGCAAGGGGGATCACCGTGGCATCCTGGCCAGGAGCGAGGCGCGGATCGAGCGGATGCTCGACCGCCTCGATGCGGCGGCCAGGCCCGAGGACATGAACCTGCCCGGCTACAAGTTCCACCGGCTGACGGGCGAGCGCAGGGGCACCTTTGCGGTTTCGGTGACCGGCAACTGGCGCATCACCTTTCGCTTCGAAGGCGAGGACGCCGTCGATGTGGACCTGGAGGACTATCACTGATGAAGACGCTGCGGAATCCCAACCGGCGCCCGACCCACCCGGGCGCGATCCTGCGCGAAGACGTGCTGCCGGCGCTCGAAATGACGCAGACCGAGTTCGCCGAGCGCCTGGGCGTTTCCCGCCTGTCGGTATCCGACCTGCTGCACGGCAAGCGCGCCATGACGCCCGAGATGGCCGCGCGCGTCGCCAGGCTCCTCAACACCACGCCGGAGAGCTGGCTGCGCATGCAGGAGGCTGTCGACCTGTGGGAAGTGCAGCAGCACCCCGAGAAACTCGCCGGCATCAAGCCGATCAAGGCCGAGCGCCAGGCGGCCTGACGAGTGACGATCCCGCACATACTGACAGCCCCTGACAAACAGAGGTGATCCCCATGCCCCACGCCATCCGCTTCCACCAGCCCGGCGGTCCCGAGGTTTTGAAATGGGAGGAGGTCGCCGTCAATGACCCCGGCCCGCTTGAGGCGCGCGTGCGCCATCACGCCGTCGGCCTCAATTTCATCGACATCTACCATCGCAGCGGCGCCTATCCGCTGCCGCTGCCCTCGGGCATCGGGCTGGAAGGCGCGGGGGAGGTGGAGGCGGTCGGCGCCGAGGTGAAGGACCTCAAGGCCGGCGACCGCGTCGCCTATGCCGGCGGGCCGGTCGGCGCGTATGCGGAGCTGCGGCTGATCCCGGCCGACCGGCTGGTGAAGCTGCCCGAGGCGCTTTCCTTCGAGCAGGGCGCGGCGATGATGCTGCAGGGCATGACGGCGCAGTACCTGCTGCGGCGCACCTACCGCGTGCAGCCGGGCGACACCCTCCTCATCCATGCCGCCGCCGGCGGCGTCGGCCTCATCGTCTGCCAGTGGGCGAAGGCGCTCGGCGCGAAGGTGATCGGCACGGTCGGCTCGGAGGAGAAGGCCGCGCTGGCCAAGGCGCACGGTTGCGACCACCCGATCGTGTACACCCGCGAGAGGTTCGCCGATCGCGTCAAGGAATTGACGGTCGGCGAGGGCGTGGCGGTGGTCTATGATTCCATCGGCAAGGACACCTTCATGGATTCGCTCTCGTGCCTGCGGCCCATGGGCATGCTGGCGCTGTTCGGCGCCGCCTCCGGCCCGGTGCCGCCCTTCGACCTCGGCCTGCTGGCGAAGATGGGCTCGCTGTTCGTCACGCGGCCGACGCTGTTCGTCTATACGGCAAAGCGCAGCGACCTCGTGCAGACGGCGGACGAACTGTTCGGCATGGTCACCTCGGGCAAGGTGAAGATCGAGGTCAACCAGCGCTACGCCCTGAAGGACGCGGCGCAGGCGCAGGCCGATCTCGAAGCGCGCAAGACGACCGGCTCGACCATCCTGCTGCCCTGATCGCCGTACTGCAGGGGCTGACTTTTGAGTTCCTGCGTGAGACTGATTAATGCGTCTCGGGCGGCAGCAGGCGCGATACGATTTCGCTCAGTTTGGGGAGTTCCTTCTCGACGATGTTCCAGGCGAGGTGAAGATCGACGCCGAGGTATTGGTGGGCGAGAACGTTGCGCAACCCGGCAATGCGCTGCCAAGGCAGGGCGGGCGCGGCGGTTTCGAGTTGCTCGATGCCGTAATCACGGACGGCCTGTCCGATGATTTCCAGGTTGCGAATGATGGCGTCCTGGGTTTTGGAGTCTGACATGAATTCGGCCTGGCCGTCTCTCGCATAGTCGGCGATCCGGTCAAGGCAGAGCCGGATGTGCCGGAGCAGAACGGTGGGGTCGCGGCTCACAGCGGGCGCGCGTCGGCCAGAATCCGCTCTCGCAGGAAAGGGCTGACGCCCTCGGGTGTGACCACGTCGACCTGTCGCCCCAGCAAGGCTTCTGCGTCCTGCTGGAGGCCGACGAGATCCAGCAATGAGGCTTCAGGCGCGAAGTCGACCAGCAGGTCGATATCGCTGTCGGGCTTGTCCTCGCCGCGCGCCACGGAGCCGAAGATGCGAATCCGCGTGGCCCGATGCCGCGAGGCGAGCGCCAGCAGGTTGTCGCGATGACGGTTAAGTTGTTCCAGTGCTTTCATGGCTGGGTACGGTTAAGTACGGGCATTATTGCGTTTCTTGGTGCCAAGCAGCAAGCCCGGGCTACTCGGGCATGGGCCGCGGCATCACCGGCGCCCTGCCGCGCTTGAACACCATCACCGTGCGGATGAAGCTGATTACCGTCTTGCCGTCCTGGTTGTAGCCGAGCGTGCGCACCCTGACGATGCCGACGTCGGGGCGCGACTTCGACTCGCGCTTCTCCAGCACTTCCGACTGCGAGTAGAGCGTGTCGCCCTCGAACACCGGGCTGGGCAGGCGCACCTCGTCCCAGCCGAGGTTGGCGAAGACGTTCTGCGAGATGTCGGTGACGCTCTGGCCGGTGACCAGCGCCAGCGTGAAGGTGGAGTCCACCAGCGGCTGCTTGAACTCGGTCTGCGCCGCGTAGTGGCGGTCGAAGTGGATCGGCGCGGTGTTCTGCGTGAGCAGGGTGAACCACGAATTGTCCACCGCCAGCACGGTGCGGCCGAGCGGGTGGCGGTAGACGTCGCCGACCTCGAAGTCCTCGTAGAGGCGGCCCTGCCAGCCGGGTTTCTCGGCCATGATTTTTCCTTAAAAGAGAAACGCCGTGACTGCCGCGAAATAGATCAGCAGGCTTAGCACGTCCTGGATAATGGTGGCGAGCGGGCCGCTGCCGTAGGCCGGATCGGTGCCCAGCCTTTGCAGCAGCCAGGGCAGGAGCAGGCCGATGGTGGTGGCCACGCCGCCGGCGGCGAAGAGCGCGACGGTGACCGCCAGCGCCAGGTGCCAGTCGCCGAAGGCCAGCCAGACGGCGGGAAAGGTGATGGCGCCGAGCACCAGGCCGATCAGCAGGCCGGTGCGCAGTTCGCCGCCGATCAAATGCGCCAGCCCGGCGTGCGACAGCGACAGGCCGCGCACCGCCACGGCTTCGGTCTGCGTGCCGATGGCGTCGGCGAGATAGACGAGGCCCGGCACGAAGAAGGCGATCGCGACTTTTGAAGAGAGCGCCTGCTCGAAGCGGGCGACGATGAAGGTCGCCACCATGCTGCCGACGAGGCCGATGATGAGCCAGGGCAGGCGATGGCGGGCGCGGCGCAGCGGCGGCGCCTCGATGGCCTCGCGAGCGCGGTGGCCCTCGCGGCCGATGCCGGCGATGCGGTGGATGTCCTCGACATGCTCGCGGCGCAGGATGTGCAGCAGGGACGAGGCGGGCACGACGCCGAGCAGTCTGTCGCCGCGGTCGACGATGGGCACGGCGTCGAGCATGTGGTGCAGGGCGAGAGAGGCGACCCGCTCCTGGTCGACGTCGGCATGCACGCGCGGGTAGTCGCGGCGCATGGCTTCGCCCAGCGGCCGGTCCGCCGGCAGGGTGAGCAGTTCGGCGGCGGAGAGGATACCGACCAGCCGTTCGTCCGCGTCGAGCACGCAGACGAGGTCGGCGCACTCGAAGTCGCGACCGGCGAGGCCGGCCACGGCTTCCGCGGCGCTCTGCTGCGGGCGCAGCCGCGGCACGCCGCCCACCAGGTAGTGGGCGGCCGTCTCGCCGTGCCCCCGTGCGTGCTGTTGTCGTTTGTGCGCCATGCCGCTATGGTAAATTAAGCCGGTGCTGAAATCCTTCCTCATCGCCAACCCCAAGGGCGGCTGCGGCAAAACGACGCTGGCGACCAACCTCGCCGGCTGGTTCGCGCGCCAGGGCCACCGCGTCATGCTGGGCGACATCGACCGCCAGCAGTCCTCGCGTGAATGGCTGAAACTGCGCCCGCAGGGGCTGCCGCCGATCCGCAGCTGGGACATCGCACCGGGCGAGCCGGCGCGGCCGCCGAAGGACACCAGCCACGTCGTGCTCGACACGCCGGCGGGGCTGCACGGGAAAAAGCTCGACGTGGTGGTGAAGAGCATCCACCGCGTCATCGTGCCGCTGCAGCCTTCCATCTTCGACATCCTTGCCACGCGCGCCTTCCTCGACGTGCTGCTCGAAGAGAAGGCGGTACGGAAGCAGCAGACTTTCGTCGCCGTCGTCGGCATGCGCGTCGACCCGCGCACGCGTGCGGCGGCAGAGCTTACGCGCTTCGTCGAGAATCTCGACGTGCCGGTGCTCGGCTTCCTGCGCGACACCCAGGTTTACGTGCAGGCCGCCGCCCACGGCCTCACGCTGTTCGACCTCTCGCCCGCCCGCGCCGGGAAGGACCTGCCGCAGTGGCAGGGCATCATCGACTGGGTGAACGCCCCGCACGCTTGATTTTTCGCGGCGCCGCGCCGAGCAGGCGCGCGCGCAATGCCTCGCCTTCCAGCCTGTGCAGGAACCATTCCAGCGCCCGCCCCTCGTGGTCGCTGCGCCAGGCGAGGTGCAGCGGCAGGTCGGGGCCGGGCTCGACGGTGCGTTTGACCACCAGCCGGCCGGCGGCGATCTCTTGCGCGGCGAGCGACGGGGGCAGGTGGCCGACGCCGAGGCCCGCCACCTGCGCGGCCAGCTTGGCAACGAAGTCCGGCACCACCAGCGTGTCCTGGCCGGTGAGCAGCCCGGCCGTGCGCGCCAGCAGCTGGCGCGAGGTGTCGGCGATCACCACGGCGCGGTGCCTGAGGATTTCCGCAGCGGGGATCGGCTCGCGTGCCTTCGCCAGCGGATGCGACGGCGCCACGGCGAACACCGGCTGCGAGCGGCCGAGCAGGTGCGCGCGGTAGCCGCCGCCCGGCGGCATGTCGCCGGGCGCGCCGATGGCGAGGTCGGCGCGGCGCGTGGCCAGCGCGTCCCAGCAGCCGCCGAGCACTTCCGTCGTCAGCCGCAGCCGCGTACCGGACAATTCCTTGTAGAAATCCCCGACCAGCGGCCACAGCGCGTTCACGTCGAGCACCGCCTCGACGACGATGCGCAGCTCGTGCTCCCAGCCGGTGGCGATGCGCTTGACGCGGCATTCCAGCTCGCCGGCGGCGCCGAGCAGGTGGCGGCCCTCCTCCAGCAGCAGGCGGCCGGCCGGGGTCAGCACGGCGCGCCGGCCCTGGCGCACGAACAGCGTCACGGCGAGGTCGTCCTCCAGCTTCTTCACGGCATGGGTCAGCGCCGAGGGGACGCGGTGCAGGGCCGCCGCCGCGGCGGCGAAGCTGCCGCGCGCGTCGATGGCGTCGAGGACCTGCAGGGCATCGAGGGAAATCCGCATATTGAAAATAATTGAACGGTAATGCCGGAATAATTCGCTTTTCAGGCAGTTTGTGCCTGAATTACCATGGCGTCAATGCCTCAATTATTTTGAAAGGATAAAGCCATGATCACCCTGCGCAAGGCCGCCGAACGCGGCCACGCCAACCACGGCTGGCTGGACACCTGGCACACCTTTTCCTTCGCCGACTACCACGATCCGGCGCAAATGGGCTGGAGCGCGCTGCGCGTCATCAACGAGGATGTCGTCGCGCCCGGCATGGGCTTCGGCATGCACGGCCACCGCGACATGGAGATCGTCACCTGGATCCTCGACGGCGCGCTGGAGCACAAGGACAGCATGGGCAACGGCGCGGTGATCCGCCCCGGCGAGGCGCAGCGCATGAGTGCAGGCAAGGGCGTGCTGCACAGCGAATTCAATCCCGCGCCGGACCAGCCCACGCACCTGCTGCAGATCTGGATCGAGCCGAACGTGCGCGGCGTCAAGCCGAGCTACGAGCAGACCTTCTTCCCGCCCGAGGAGCGGCGCGGCCGCCTGCGCCTGATCGCCTCGAACGACGGCCGCGAGGGCAGCGTGACGATCCACCAGGACGCGGCGCTCTACACGGCATTGCTGGCGCCGGGCGAGGCAGTGCGCCACGCGCTCGCGCCCGGGCGGCACGCCTACCTGCACGTGGCGCGCGGCGCCGTGACGCTCGAAAGTCAGTCCCTGCGGGACGGCGACGGCGCCAAAATTGCCGACGAAACCGATCTGGAGATTGCGGCGACGCAAGACGCGGAGATCCTGCTCTTCGATCTGCCCTGAGCCTGATTTACCGGCCAGTGCGCTCGATGCGGTTGCGCCCGTTGCGCTTGGCTTCGAGCAAGGCCTCGTCGGCGGCGTGGGTGAGGTCGTTGCCGGTGGTCCAGGCCGGGAAGCAGGCGATGCCGGCGCTGAAGGTGGCGCGCAGCGTGCCGCTGGCGTGGGCGTGCGGCAGGGTGGCGAAGTCGGCGCGGATGCCGTCGAGCACGGCCCCGGCCTCGGCGGGGCCGGCGCTGCGCAGCACGACGATGAATTCCTCGCCGCCGTAACGGCCGATGATGTCCGAGGCGCGCAGGCGGCCCTTCAGCAGCCAGGCCAGGCTGCGGATGACCTGGTCGCCGACCGGATGGCCGTAAGTGTCGTTGATCGACTTGAAGTGGTCTATGTCGAGCATCGCCACGCAGAGTTGCTCGGCAGTGCCTTGCAGCGAATTGACCAACTGGTTGAGCCGGCCCTTGGAAGCGGAGTGATTGAGCAGGCCGGTCAGGCTGTCGTGCTGGCTGTGCCGCTGCATCTCGCGATAGCGCTCGATCTTGGTCTTCACCACGGCGGCCAGCAGCACGGGGTTGCACGGCTTGGTGAGGAACTGGTCGCCGCCCAGGCGCAGCGCCTCGACCTGCATGCCCATGTCGGTCTCGCTGGACAGGTACACCACCGGCAGCGACCGGTAGGCCGACAGCTGGCGCAGCACGCGCGTGGCCTCGACGCCCGTGCAGTGCGGCATGTACATGTCCATCAGCACCAGGTCGGGGCGGTACTGCTCGGCCGTTGACAGCAGTTGCTGCGGGTTGCTGATGGACTGGCTGTCGATGCCGTGCTGCGCCAGCGAGCGCTGTATCGTCGCCACCGCCGTGGGCGAATCCTCGACGACCAGCACGCGGTAAGGCTCCTGTTCCTGCGATTGCAGCAGGTCCAGCACGCGGCCGAGCACGGTAATGGTTTCCTGCTCGGCCTGGATCGCGGCGTCGGCGCCGGCGCGCAACAGCGCGACGGTGGCCTCGAGGGACTTCGGCACCGACAGGCAGAACAGCTGGCTCGCCGGGTGTCCGCTGCGGGTGCGCTGGACCAACTGCAACTCGCCGGCGCCATAGCCTGCGGCGGGCGGAATGTACAGGGCGACCAGCGGCGAGGCTTCTTCCGGCGCGGCATCGGTCCAGTCGAAGCGCCTCACGCGGAAGCCGAAAAAGCCGAGTTGCTCGGTGAGCACGGCCACCCACGGATGCGATTCTTCGGCGATCAGCCAGATGGTGCGCGGCTTGGACCATTCCCCGCCGCCGGGCAGCGCCACCGGATGCCGCCGCAGGTCCTGTTCCGGCGCGGGTGCCAATACGCCGTCGACGGAATGCGCGAGGGAGTCGACCTGGCGTTCCAGGGCGCCCGCATCCTGCGGGCCGATCGGATGCGAAGTTTCGTCGCCGAACAGGGCCAGCGCCGCGTTCTCCAGGCCTTCGCACTGGCGCAGCAGCCCCGGCAGGCGCAACCGGTTGAGCTGCTCGGTCAGGTTGTCCAGCGCCAGCGTGAACTCGACGAAATGCTCGAAGTCTCCCTGCTGGCGGTAATCCCGCCAGCGCGTCCGGAGCGCGCGCAGGCAGGCAGCGAGCGAGTGCTGCTCGGGGGAGAGCGGAGTGGTGTCGTTCTTCATGGGGATGGTGGCATTATGGGCAAGGCTGCGGGTGCCGGCAACAGGCAATTGGATCGATATCAATGCCCGGGCCCGGGCCCGCCCTGGCCGAACGCCGCATCGTCGACCTTGTGCGCCCCGCGCCTTGATGAAAACGGGGCGGTCGCGGTCGGCATGCAAGGCGTTTCACACTAAAATAGGCGCATGCCGTCGCCCGCCTTCGTCCATCTCCGCCTGCACAGCGAATACTCCATAGCCGACGGCATGGTGCGGCTCGACGAGGCCGTGGCGCGGGCGACGGCGGACGGCATGCCGGCGCTGGCCCTGACCGACCTCGCCAACCTGTTCGGCATGGTCAAGTTCTACAGCGGCGCGCGCGCGCGCGGGCTGAAGCCCATCGTCGGCTGCGATGTCTGGGTGGAATCCGCCGCCGGGACCGGCGAGCGAGACCGCTCGGCCCGCTTGCTCCTGCTGGTGAAGAACCGCGCCGGCTATCTGCGCCTGTGCGAGCTGCTGACCGGGGCCTACCTCGGTCCGCGCCGCCGCGGGCGCGCGGAGATCTCCCGCGCCGCCCTGGCTGCCGGCGACAACGCCGGACTCATCGCCCTGTCGGGCGCCGCGGGCGGCGATGTCGGCCAAGCCCTCCTGATGGGCAGCGCCGCCCAGGCCGAGGCCGCTGCGCGGGAATGGGCGCGGCTGTTCCCCGGCAGTTATTACCTCGAGATCCAGCGTTACGGCCAGCCGCAGGCCGAAGCGCTGGTGGCGGCGAGCGTGGCGCTGGCGGGGCAGCTGAACCTGCCGGTGGTGGCGACGCATCCGGTGCAGTTCCTCGCGCGCGAGGACTTCAAGGCGCACGAAGCGCGCGTCTGCATCGCCGAGGGCCACGTGCTGGCCGACCCGCGCCGCCCCAGGCATTTCACCGAGGAGCAGTACTTCAAGAGCCAGGCCGAGATGCAGGCGCTCTTCGCCGACCTGCCCGAGGCGCTGGAGAATGCCGTCGAGATCGCCCGCCGTTGCAATCTGTCCATCGAACTGGGCAAGAACCGGCTGCCGCTGTTCCCCGTGCCCGAGGGCGTCACGCTCGACGACTACCTGACGCAGCAGGCGGAAGCCGGGCTGGAGCGGCGCCTGGCGCAGCTCTATCCCGATGCCGCCGCGCGCGAGAAGCGGCGTCCCGAATACGCCGCGCGCCTGGCCTTCGAGTGCAGGACCATCCGGCAGATGGGCTTCCCGGGCTACTTCCTCATCGTCGCCGACTTCATCAACTGGGCCAAGCAGAACGGCGTGCCGGTCGGCCCCGGCCGCGGCTCCGGCGCGGGTTCGCTGGCGGCCTACTCGCTCGGCATCACCGACCTCGACCCGCTGCGCTACGAGCTGCTCTTCGAGCGCTTCCTCAACCCGGAGCGGGTGTCGATGCCGGACTTCGACGTGGACTTCTGCCAGGAAGGCCGCGACCGCGTCATCGACTACGTCAAGAAGAAATACGGCGCGCATGCCGTCTCGCAGATCGCCACCTTCGGCACCATGGCGGCGAAGGCGGTGGTGCGCGACGTCGGCCGCGTGCTCGACCTCGGCTTCAATTTCGTCGACCAGTTCGCCAAGCTGATCCCCAACGAGCTGGGCATCACGCTTGCCGATGCGCGCGGGAAGGAGCCGGCCATCAACGAGCGCGCCGGGAAGGAAGAGGAAATCCGCGAACTGCTGGAACTCGCCGAAAGGCTCGAGGGCCTCACCCGCAACGTCGGCATGCATGCCGGCGGCGTGCTCATCGCGCCGGACCGCCTGACCGACTTCTGCCCGCTGTATTCGGCCGCCGGCGCCGATTCCGCCGTGAGCCAGTTCGACAAGGACGACGTCGAACGCGCCGGCCTGGTGAAGTTCGACTTCCTCGGACTGCGCACATTGACCATCCTGGCCGAGGCGGTGCGTTCCGTGAAGGAGGTGGAAGACGTTGACATCGATATTGACGTTCTGCCGCTCGACGACAAGCCGACCTACGACCGCATCTTCAAGACGGCCAACACCACGGCGGTGTTCCAGTTCGAATCGCGCGGCATGAAGGAGACGCTGGTGCAGGCGAAGCCGGACCGGCTCGAGGACCTGATCGCGCTCAACGCGCTCTACCGGCCGGGGCCGATGGACTTCATCCCCAACTTCATCGCCCGCAAGCACGGCCGCGAGCGCATCGTCTATCCGCACCCGCTGCTCGAGCGCGTCGTCGGCAACACCTACGGCATCATGGTGTACCAGGAGCAGGTGATGCAGGCCGCGCAGGTGGTGGCCGGCTACTCGCTCGGCGGCGCCGACCTGCTGCGCCGCGCCATGGGCAAGAAGAAGCCGGAGGAGATGGCCCAGCAGCGCGCGATCTTCGTCGCGGGCGCAGCGAAGAACAATATCGGCGCCGACAAGGCCAACGAGATCTTCGACACCATGGAGAAGTTCGCCGGCTACGGCTTCAACAAGTCGCACGCCGCCGCCTACTCGCTGGTCGCCTACCAGACGGCTTACCTGAAGTGCCACCATCCGGCGGCCTTCATGGCGGCGACGCTGTCCTCGGAAATGGCCGACACCGACAAGGTGCAGTTCTTCGTCGCCGACGCCGTATCCTGCGGACTGACTTTCCTGCCGCCCGACGTCAATCGCAGCCGCTACCGCTTCACGCCGGTGGATGCGAAGACCATCCGCTACGGGCTGGGCGCCATCAAGGGCACCGGCGAATCGGCCATCGGCGCGATCCTGCGCGCGCGCGAGGGAGCGGACGGAAAAGCGGGCGACTTCGCCGACCTGTTCGATTTCTGCCGGCGCATCGACAAGCGCGTGGTGAACCGCCGCGTCATCGAGGCGCTGGTGCGCGCCGGCGCCTTCGATGCCATCGACGAGCGTCGCGCCAGCCTGATGGCCTCGGTCGGCATCGCGCTGGAAGCGGCCGAGCAGGCCGAGCGCAACGCGCTGCAGGCCGGCCTGTTCGATGCCGGCGGCGGGCAGGACCAGCCGTTGAAGATGATCGAGGCGGCGCCCTGGAGCGAACGCGAGCGGCTGCTCAACGAGAAGCAGGCGCTCGGCTTCTTCCTCTCCGGCCATCCCTACAACGAGGTGCGCGCCGAGCTCTCGGCCTTCATCCGGCGCCCTCTCGACGCGCTCGAGCCGCAGAAGGAGCCGGTGCTGCTGGCCGGCATCGTCACCGCCACGCGCACGCAGATGACCCGACGCGGCAAGATGATCGTCGTCACCCTCGATGATGGCACGGCGCAGGTCGAGATGACCGTCTTCAACGAGCTCTTCGAGGCCGAGCGCGCCAAGATCCGCGAGGACGAGCCGCTGATCGTCGAGGGCAAGGTGAGCCGCGACGACTTCAGCGGCGGCCTGCGCGTGAACGCAGACAGGCTGCTGACCCTGGCCGAGGCCCGCGGCCGTTTTGCCAAGGTGCTGTGCCTCGGGCTCAATGGAAAAGTCAGTGCCGGCGAGACGGCGGCGGAGAAACTGCGCCTGCTGCTGGCGCCCTATCGCAACGGCCCCTGCCCGGTGCGCGTGCGCTACAGGAACGACAAGGCGGAGTGCGAGCTGCCGCTGGGCGAGGCCTGGCGCGTGCGCCTCGACGACGAGCTGCTCGCCGGCCTGCAGCAGTGGCTGCGGGCCGAGAACGTGGAAGTGGTCTACGCGTAGGCCGGGCTTCAGCCCGACTGCCGCCGCTGTCGGCCTGAAGGCCGACCTACGACAGGTCGGCCACCAGCGACGCCCGCACCCCTTCCGGCACGGTGATGCTCTCGCGGTAGAGGTCGTGGTCGATGCCGGCGCGGAGGGCCGCACCACTCTTCGCCGCGGCGATCATCGGCGGCGTCAGCTCGAAGCGCAGGAAATGCACCGCGGCGGTCTTCTCCTCGGTCTCGCGCTCGAGGTCCTCGTTGGCGATGGGGTAGATCTTGTCGCAGTCCCCGACCTGCATCCAGACCTTTTTCTCGATGCCGATCAGCTTCGCCAGCGCGGCGCGGCGCTCGGCCTCGTCGCCGTACTCGACCATGAAGGTGGCTTTCCAGTTGTGTCCGTCGGGGATGAGCGGGTTGTAGACGTCCAGCTCCTCCTGGATCAGCTCGGGCTCGAACATGCGCTCCAGTCGCAGCATCTCCTGCACCTGATACTGCATGGTCAGCGCATCCTCGAAATACAGCGTGGCGTGCGCGCCGATGGGCAGCTGGCGGCTCTTCTTGTGGGCGATGACTTTGGCGCGGAACTCGGGCCGCGCGCGGGCGTATTGTTCGAGGCTGAAAAGGTCTTCGTGGGTCAGCATGGTCAGATACCGTAAGCCTTTCGGAGAAGAGTGATCGGATGTTCGGGCGCGCTGCCGTCGGCGCGGACGTGGCCGATGTGGTGGCCCGCCATGGCGCAGTCGCTGCCGTAATGGTCGGGCTGCGCCTCGTTCACGCGCTTCACCACCGGCTTGGCGATCTTCACGGCATAGTCGTGGTATTCCTTCTTGACGGCGTAGGTGCCGTCGTGGCCGGAGCAGCGCTCGATGATGTCCACCTCGGTGCCCGGCACGAGGGACAGCGCTTCCTTCGTCTTCGGCCCGATGTTCTGCACGCGCTGGTGGCAGGCGGCGTGGTAGGACACCTTGCCCAGCGGCGCCTTGAAGTCGGTCTTCAGCCGGCCTTCCCTGTGGCGCAGCATCAGATACTCGAAGGGGTCGTAGAAGGCGTTCTTCACCTTCTGCACGTCGGGGTCGTCCGGGAACATCAGCGGCAGCTCCTGCTTGAACATCAGCACGCAGGAGGGCACCAGCGCGGTCAGGTCCCAGCCGGCGTCGACCAGCTTCGCCAGCTGCGGGATGTTGACTTCCTTGGCCGCATTCACCGATTCGAAGTCGCCCAGTTCCAGTTTCGGCATGCCGCAGCAGCGCTCCTTCTCCGCCAGCGTGACCGGGATGCCGTTGTGCGCGAAGACGGCGGCGAGATCCTCGCCGGGGCCGGGCTCGTTGCGGTTCATGTAGCAGGTGGCGAAGAGGGCCACCTTGCCGCGGGTGGCGCCGGCCGGCTCGGCCGGGGTGTCGAGCGGCAGCGTGTCCAGCCTGCTGCGCAGCGGCCGGCTGGAGTATTCCGGCACCCAGGCCTCGCTGTGGATGCCGGCGACGGCCTCCAGCGCCTTGCGCGCCACGCCGACCTTGTTCACGGCGTTCACCGTCTGGGCAATGACCGGAATGCCGCAGAATCTGCCCATGGCGTCGGTGCTGGTGAGTATCTTGTCGCGCAGCCTGGTGGCGCCTTTTTTGTAATGCACCGCCTTGGCGCGCAGCATGAGGTGCGGAAAATCCACGTTCCACTCGTGCGGCGGCACGTAGGGGCACTTGGTCATGTAGCAAAGGTCGCACAGATAGCAGTGCTCGACGACCTTCCAGTAATCCTCCTTCCTGACGCCGTCGACTTCCAGGGTCGGCGATTCGTCGACCAGGTCGAACAGCGTGGGGAAGGACTGGCACAGGCTGACGCAGCGCCGGCAGCCGTGGCAGATGTCGAAGACGCGCTCCAGCTCGTGGTTGAGCGCCGCCTCGTCGTAGAAGGCCGGATTCTGCCAGTCGAGCGGATGGCGGGTCGGCGCTTCGAGATTGCCTTCGCGGGTGGTCGGTGCGGCCATGGCGTCCTCTGTCGGGTGTTGGGGTTGGGGCCGGCCCCCGCGGGGGCCGGTTGCATTGCCTGGCTTACTTGCCCAGTTCGTTCAGGGCCTTCTGGTAGCGGTTGGCGTGCGAACGCTCCGCCTTGGCCAGGGTCTCGAACCAGTCGGCGATTTCCTCGAAGCCCTCGGAACGCGCATCCTTGGCCATGCCCGGGTACATGTCGGTGTACTCGTGGGTCTCGCCGGCGACGGCCGACTTCAGGTTGTCGGCGGTGCCGCCGAAGGGAAGTCCCGTGGCCGGGTCGCCGCACTTCTCAAGATACTCCAGGTGGCCGTGGGCGTGGCCGGTCTCGCCTTCCGCGGTCGAGCGGAACAGGGCCGCCACGTCGGCGTAGCCTTCGACGTCGGCCTTGTTGGCGAAATACAGATAGCGGCGGTTGGCCTGGGATTCGCCGGAAAAGGCGTCCTTCAGATGCTGTTCGGTCTTGCTTCCTTTCAGTTGCATGGTCTGGCTCCTCACGTGGGTTGCAAACATGACAGGACTGTCCGTCCTGGCGATGTGAAAGATAAGCCCCTTTCAGGCGAAAGGGAAATTGCATTTTCCAACATATCCGATAGCCTGATGCTATCGCCTGGCGACCGCCCGCGTGCCGGGCAGCCTGCAGTCGCGCAGGGCGCGGCGCACCAGTTCGACGGCCTGCCGGCGCGGATAGCTGGCGCGCCAGACGAGGCCGATCCGCCGTGTCGGCACCGGTTCGCGGAAGGGGCGCACGCGCAGCAGCGGATCCTTGGGCGAAACGTCGTCCACGGCCGAGGCCGGCATCACGGTGGCACCGACGCCGCTGGCCACCATGTGGCGGATGGTCTCCAGCGAGCTGCCCTCGATCACGTGCGGCGAGACGCCGGCCTGGCGGCTCACCGCCGCGCAGAGATCGAGCACCTGGTCGCGGAAGCAGTTGCCGGCGCCGAGCATCAGCAGCTGCGCGCCGAGCAGGTCGGAGGAGGCGATGGCCTTCTGCTTCGCCCACGGATGGCTGGTCGGCGCCAGCACGCGGAATTCCTCGTCGTAGACGGCCTGCGCCACCAGCGTCGGTTCCGCGACCGGCAGGGCGAGGATGGCGAGGTCGAGCTCGGAATTCTTCAGCTTGTCGAGAAGGTTGTGCGTGAAATTCTCTTCCAGCAGGAGCGGCATTTCCGGCGCGCGTTCCTTGACCAGCGGCACCAGGCGCGGCAGCAGCCAGGGCGCGATGGTGTAGATGACGCCGACGCGCAGCGGGCCGGCCAGCGGCCCCTTGTCGGCGGCGGCGATCTCCGCCACCTGCGCCGCCTCGGCCAGCACCTTCTCGGCCTGGGCGACGATGCGCTCGCCGACCGGGGTGACGCGCACTTCCTGCGGGGAGCGTTCGAAGAGCACGATGCCGAGCTCCTCCTCCAGCTTCTTCACCGCCACCGACAGCGTCGGCTGCGAGACGAAGCACTTTTCCGCGGCGCGGCCGAAATGGCGCTCGCGGGCGAGGGCGACGATGTAGCGGAGGTCGGTGAGGGTCATGGACAGCCTTCCCCCCGCCCCCCTTCCCGAGGAAGGGGGTGACGGATGTTCGCCGCTACGCGGCTCCCCGTCCTTGGCTGCGCCGCCCTTGGGGCGGCCCGGCGGGCGGCTGGACAGCCTTCCCCCCGCCCCCCTTCCCAAGGAAGGAGGTGACGGATGTTCGCCGCTACGCGGCTCCCCGTCCTTGGCTGCGCCGCCCTTGGGGCGGCCCGGCGGGCGGCTGGACAGCCTTCCCCCCGCCCCCCTTCCCGCGGAAGGAGGTGACGGTTGTTCGCGGGCTGCGCCCGCTCCGAGTGGTTGGCTGCGCCCCCCTGGGGCGGCCCGGCGGGGGCGCTCATGCTGTCGGCCGCTGTTCGAAATCCGCGAACTCTCCGCTGCCAAGCTCGACCTCGACGCGGTCGACGCGCGCGCCCGGCGGGCCGCGCCGCGACCAGGCGATCAGCGCGGCGACCGCTTCGTCGCTGCCGCAGATCATGGCTTCCACCGTGCCCTCGCGCCGGTTGCGCACCCAGCCGGTCACGCCTGCCTTTTGCGCCTCCCGGGAGAGCGAGGCGCGAAAGCCGACGCCCTGCACCCGGCCGTGAATGACGAGGCGCCGGCGTTCCATTACAGCCCGCCGCCGGGCCGCTCCGGGGCGGGGCAGCCAATGCATGGAGCGGGCGCAGCCCGCGAGCGACCGTCACCCCCTTCCGCGGGAAGGGGGGTGGGGGGGAAGGCACTCATTTCACCCGCATTCCGGGCTGCGCCCCGCTGTCCGGGCTGAGCAGGAAGATGCCGGGGCCTTCGCCGGAGGCGGCGAGCACCATGCCTTCCGAGAGGCCGAACTTCATCTTGCGCGGCGCCAGGTTGGCCACCACCACCGTCAGGCGGCCCGTCAGCGCCGCCGGATCGTAGGCCGACTTGATGCCGGCGAACACCGTGCGCGTCCCGGTGCCGAGGTCGAGCGTCAGCTTGATCAGCTTCTCCGCACCCTCGACGTGCTCGGCGCTGGCGATGCGCGCGATGCGCAGGTCGACTTTCGTGAAGTCGTCCATCCCGATGATCGGCGCAAACGCGTCGCCCTTTACCCCCTCTCCCCCCTGGGGAGAGGGCCGGGGTGAGGGGACGGCGCCCGCAACATGCTGCTGATGTTCCGCATGGCGCTGCTGCGAATGCGGCTGCGGCGCGGCCGGCGCGAGCGACTCCCGGTTGGCCTCGATCAGCGCGTCGATCTGCTTGCGCTCGACGCGGGTGGTGAGGTGCTTGTACTCGCCGATGACATGGCCGGCCGGCAGCAGCGCCGCGACGTCGGTCCAGGCGAGCGGCGCGACCCTGAGGAAGGCTTCGACGTCGGCCGCCAGCTTCGGCAGCACCGGCTTCAGGTAGATCGTCAGCAGGCGGAAGAGATTCAGCGCCTCCGAGCAGACGCGGTGCAGCTCGGCCTCCTTGCCGGCCTGTTTGGCCAGCTCCCAGGGGGCGTGGTCATTCACGAACTGGTTGGCGCGATCGGCCAGCGCCATGATCTCGCGCACCGCCTTGCCGTACTCGCGCGCCTCGTAGTGCGCGGCGATCGTCTCGCCCGCCGCCTGCGCGTCACCGAGCAGATCGCTGGCAGAGGCCGCCAGCGCGCCGCCGAAACGCCTGTGAATGAAGCCGGCGCAGCGCGAGGCGATGTTGACGTATTTGCCGACGAGGTCGGCATTCACCCGCGCGATGAAATCGTCGAGGCTGAGGTCGATGTCCTCCATCGACGCGTTGAGCTTGGCGGCGTAGTAGTAGCGGAGCCACTCGGGATTCAGGCCCTGCTTGAGATAGCTCTCGGCGGTGATGAAGGTGCCGCGCGACTTCGACATCTTCTGGCCGTCCACGGTGAGGAAGCCGTGGGCGAACACCGCCGTCGGGATGCGGTAGCCGGCGTGCTCCAGCTCGGCCGGCCAGAACAGGGCGTGGAAGTAGAGGATGTCCTTGCCGACGAAGTGGTAGAGCTCGGTGCCGGCCCTGGCCGCGGCGGCCTTGTCGGTGAAGGCGGCGACGTCGATCTGCGGCGTGCGTGCGGCGAGATGCTTCAGGCTGCCGAAATAGCCGATCGGCGCGTCGAGCCAGACATAGAAATACTTGCCCGGCGCATCGGGGATCTCGAAGCCGAAGTAGGGCGCGTCGCGCGAGATGTCCCAGTCGGAGAGCTTGTTTTCGCCTTCCTCGCCGATCCATTCCTGCAGCTTGTTCACTGCCTCCGGCTGCGCCTTGCAGACTTCGCGCGTCGCCCGCCGCAGGAATTCCTGGCAGCGCGGATCGGACAGCCTGAAGAAGTAGTGGTCGGAGGACTTCCTCACCGGCACCGCGCCGGAGACGGCGGAAACCGGGTTCTTCAGGTCGGTGGGCGCGTAGGCGGCGCCGCAGGCTTCGCAGGCATCGCCGTACTGGTCGGCCGCGCCGCACTTCGGGCACTCGCCCTTGATGTAGCGGTCGGGCAGGAACATCTGCCTGACCGGGTCGTAGAACTGCTCGATGGGGCGCACCTCGATCAGGCCGGCCGCCGAAAGCTTCCGGTAGATGTCGTTGGCGAAGAAGCGCGTCTCCTCCGAGTGCGTGGTGTGGTAGTTGTCGAAGGCGACGTGAAAGCCGGCGAAGTCGCGCGTGTGTTCCCGGTGCACGCGGGCGATGAGCTGCTCCGGCGTGATGCCCTCCTTCTCCGCGCGCAGCATGACCGGCGTGCCGTGCGTGTCGTCGGCGCAGACATACCAGCATTCGTGGCCGCGCATTTTCTGGAAGCGCACCCAGATGTCGGTCTGGATGTACTCGACCAGGTGGCCGAGGTGGATGGCGCCGTTGGCGTAGGGCAGGGCGCTGGTGACGAGAATCTTCCGCGGCATTTGGAAATTTGCTTGAAAAAACAGCAATTTTAGCAGTTGAGGACAGCAAACTGTATGCTGCCGGCTCAGACGCGCAAATCTTGAGTATAATGCTCAGGTATTAGAAACCTGATGGAGCATCCCATGAGCATTTCCGAGCTGCAGGTGCAGACGGCCCTGAAGGAAATCACCGACCCGAACACCGGCAAGGATTACATCAGCACGCGTTCCGCCAGGAACATCAAGATCGACGGCGCCGACGTCGCCGTCGACATCGAGCTGGGCTATCCGGCGAAGAGCCAGATCGACGCCATCCGCAAGGCCGTCATCGACAAGCTGAAGGCCATTCCCGGCGCCGGCAACGTCTCCGCCAACGTCTACAGCAAGATCGTCTCGCACAGCGTGCAGCGCGGCGTCAAGCTCATCCCCCACGTGAAGAACATCATCGCCGTGGCCTCCGGCAAGGGCGGCGTCGGCAAGTCCACCACGGCCGTGAACCTGGCCCTGGCGCTGGCCGCCGAAGGCGCGCAAGTCGCCATTCTCGACGCCGACATCTACGGCCCCTCGCAGCCGCAGATGCTGGGCATCACCGACAAGCCCGAGTCGCGCGACGGCAAGAGCCTGGAGCCGCTGGAAGCCTACGGCCTGCAGGCCATGTCGATCGGCTTCCTCATCGACGTCGAAACGCCGATGGTCTGGCGCGGCCCGATGGTGACCCAGGCCCTGCAGCAATTGCTCGGCGACACGCAGTGGCGTGACGTCGACTACCTGGTCATCGACCTGCCGCCCGGCACCGGCGACATCCAGCTCACCCTGGCCCAGCAGGTGCCGGTGACCGGCGCGGTGATCGTCACCACGCCGCAGGACATCGCGCTGCTCGACGCCCGCAAGGGCCTCAAGATGTTCGAAAAGGTCGGCATCCCGATCCTCGGCATCGTCGAGAACATGAGTATCCACATCTGCTCGAAGTGCGGCCACGAGGAGCACATCTTCGGCGCCGGCGGCGGCGAGAAGATGTGCCGGGACTACGAGGTGGAATTCCTCGGCGCGCTGCCGCTCGACATCGCCATCCGCGAGCAGGCCGACTCCGGCAAGCCGACGGTGGTGGCCGATCCCGGCGGCCGCGTCGCCGAGATCTACCGCGGCATCGCCCGCCGCGTCGCCGTGAAGATCGCCGACAAGGCGAGGGACATGACGGCGAAGTTCCCGAACATCGTCATCCAGAACACCTGAGCGTCGCTCCCCTTGCTCCGAATGCGGACGCGGAGCGGGGCCGGGGTGAAGGGAAAAGCCGGCTAGGTCTTGTTCGGCCAGGCGATCTGCACCTGCCGGTGCTGCGTGACGCAGTCGCGCAGGTAGAGATTGATGAGGCTTTGGTAAGGCACGCCCGCCTGTGCGGCCATGTCCTTGAAATAGGCGACGACGTCTTCCGACAGGCGCATCGTGACCGACCTCTTGAGTTTCGAGGCATAGGGGTTCCTGCGCGACTTCATCCTGGACAGATCGTATTCGGCTTTCATGGCTTTCCGCCTCCGTAATGGGCGCTTTCGCGTTTGGTTGCCTTGCGCGCGGAAATGATGCGGATCGTGTTTCCCGCCCCCCGTTCGCAGTGACAGACGAGCAGAAGCTGCGCCCGGCCGCTCATGCCGAGCATCAGGAACCGCTCTTCGCCGGCCGAGTGCGCGTCGTCGAAAAATTGCACGGCGAATTCGTCGTAAAAAACGGATTGCGCCTCTTCGAAGGTGACGCCATGCTTGCTGAAATTCGCCTTCGCCTTGGCGGCATTCCACTCGAACCTGATCATAAATACATTGTATTGATTGCAGGGCGTGTGTCAAGGGCGAAATCCTTGGCCGCCTTTACCGGCGCGGCGACATCCTCCCTCGTCGGCGCCGGCTTCGATACCCGGGCGCGCATGCTCGTCGACTCCGCCGCGCCGGGGTGCCGCGCGATAAACGCTTCGCCGGCCTGGAGCGGACTGCCCTAGCCTCGCGCCCCGTCTTGCCGTATCCTTGGCGCCTTCGCGAACCAGGGCAGTCCCGATGAGCATCAAGTCCGACAAATGGATCCGCCGCATGGCGGCGGAGCACAAGATGATCGAGCCCTTCGAGCCCGGCCAGGTGCGCGAGGT
>JBDHRL010000020.1:0-26462 GCA_039807535.1 Rhodocyclaceae bacterium | reverse complement strand
TCCATGCAGATCTCCGCCACGGCGCGCGTCGCCTCGGGCTTCGCCAGCGCGCGCGCCTTCTCCGCCATCGCCGCCAGCTTCTCGCGCGTCAGTTCGCGCAGCAGGCCGGCGAGTTTCTCCGGCGTGAGTTCCGTCTGCGGCAGCAGGATCGCCGCGCCGGCCTCGGCGAGGAAGCGTGCGTTGCCGGTCTGGTGGTCGTCCACGGCATGGGGAAAGGGCACCAGCACGCTGGCCACGCCGGCGGCGGCCAGCTCGGCGATGGTGAGCGCGCCGGCGCGACAGATCACCAGGTCGGCGGCGGCGTAGCGGGCCGCCATGTCGTCGATGAAGGGCAGCAGTTCCGCCTCGACGCCGGCCACGGCATAGGCCGCGCGCAGGGCGTCGATCTGCTTCGCGCCGGACTGGTGCGTCACGCGCGGGCGCTCCGCCGCGGGGATCAAAGTCAGTGCGCGCGGCACGGCGTCGTTGAGCGCCTGGGCGCCCAGGCTGCCGCCCACCACCAGCACGTCGAGCGGCCCGCTGCGCGCGGCGTAGCGCTGCCCGGGCCGCGGCAGCGCAGCGATCCCGGCGCGCACCGGATTGCCGGTCCACTCGCCCTGCTTCAGCACGCCGGGAAAGCCGCTGAGGATGCGGTCGGCGACGCCGGCCAGGACGCGGTTGGCGAGCCCGGCGACGGAATTCTGCTCATGCACCACCAGCGGCCGGCCGCAGAGCGCCGCCATCATGCCGCCGGGGAAGGTGACGTAGCCGCCCATGCCGAGCACCACGTCCGGCTTCACGCGCGACAGTTCGCGCAGCGCCTGGCCGAAGGCGCGCAGGAGATTCAGGGGCAGCAACAGCGCCCGCAGCCAGCCCTTGCCGCGCAGCGCCTTGATGCGCACCCAGGCCATCTCGTAGCCGCGCGTCGGCACCAGCTTCGCTTCCATGCCGTCGGGGTTGCCCATCCAGACCACGCGCCAGCCGCGCTCGTGCAGGAAGTCGGCCACCGCCAGCCCGGGGAAGACGTGGCCGCCGGTGCCGCCGGCCATGATCAGAATGCAGCGCGCCATTGCAAACCTGTTTCAACACAGGGACACGGAGGCGCAGAGAACAACACAGAGCAATCTCCGTGTCTCCGTGTCCCCGTGGTTAAGGGTGTTCTCATGCCGGCTGCCCACGCATCAACGCACGGTTCTCGTAGTCGACCCGCAGCAGGATCGCCAGCGCCACGCAATTCGCCAGGATGCCCGAGCCGCCGAAGCTCATCAGCGGCAGGGTCAGGCCCTTGGTCGGCAGCAGGCCCATGTTGACGCCCATGTTGATGAAGGCCTGCACGCCGATCCAGATGCCGATGCCCTGCGCCACCAGCCCGCCGTAGAGGCGTTCCAGCAGCAGGGCCCGGCGGCCGATGGCGAAGGCGCGCTGCACGATGAGGGCAAAGAGCATGATCACCGCCAGCACGCCGGCGAGGCCGAGCTCCTCGGCGATCACCGCCAGCAGGAAATCGGTGTGCGCCTCGGGCAGGTAGAACAGTTTTTCAACGCTGGCCCCCAGGCCGACGCCGAGCCATTCGCCGCGGCCGAAGGCGATCAGGGCGTGCGAGAGCTGGTAGCCCTTACCGTAGGCGTCCGACCAGGGATCCATGAAGCCGAAGATGCGCTCGCGCCGGTAGGGCGAGGTCCAGATCAGCACGACGAAGGCCAGGGCGAGGAAGAGGAACAGCACGGCGAACAGCCGCGCGTTGATGCCGCCGAGGAAGAGGATGCCCATGGCGATGCAGATGATCACCACGAAGGCGCCGAAGTCCGGCTCGCGCAGCAGCAGGCCGCCGACCAGCGCCATCACCAGCGCCATCGGCACGAAACCGCGGCGGAAGCTGCCCATGTCGGCGAGCTTGCGCACCGTGTAGTCGGCGGCGTAGATGACGGCGAAGAGCTTCATCAGTTCCGAGGGCTGAAGGTTCACCAGCCCGAGGGGCAGCCAGCGCCGCGCGCCGTTCACCTCGCGGCCGAGGAAGGGCACCAGCACCAGCACCAGCAGCGCCACGCCGACGAGGAACAGCCAGGGCGCGCCCTGCTGCCAGACGCGCAGCGGCACCTGGAACACCACCACCGCCGCGATCAGCCCGATGGCGAGGAAGACGCCGTGGCGGATCAGGAAATAGGCCGGCTGGTGCCCGGTGAAGCGGCTGCCCTCGGCCGTGGCGATCGAGGCGGAATAGACCATCACCAGGCCGAACAGCAGCAGGGCCAGCGCCGACCAGAGCAGCACGGCGTCCAGCTCCTGCGGCCGGGCCGGACCGCGGGCGTGGTAGCGCAGCGCGGCGCCGGCGCTCACGACGTTTCCTCCTGCCGCGCCGCGACCTGTTCGCGCACCGCCCGGGCGAAGACCTCGGCGCGGTGCGCGTAGTTGCGGAACATGTCGAAGCTGGCGCAGGCCGGCGAGAGCAGCACGACGTCGCCGGCGCGCGCCGCCACCGCCGCCTTGCGCACGGCCTGGGCCATGTCCTGGGCGTGAATGAGGGGAATGCCGCAGTCGCCCACGGCCGCCTCGATCTTCATGGCGTCGCGGCCGATCAGCACCAGGGCGCGGCCGTGCGCGGCGAGCGCCGGCCCGAGCGGCATGAAATCCTGCCCCTTTCCATCCCCGCCCGCGATCAGAACAATCTTGCGATTGTTCTGATCGCGGGCGTCCGCCAAAAATGCGCCCTCCCTCCCCCCCGGGGGGAGGTGACTGGCTTGGGCGGCCATCTGGCCGCCGAGACCTTCGAGTGCGGCGACGGTGGCGCCGACGTTGGTGCCTTTCGAGTCGTCGTACCAGGCGACGCCGTCGATCTCGGCGATGCGCTCGACGCGGTGCGGCAGCCCTCCGAATTCGCGCAGCGCCGGCAGCAGCGGCGCCAGCGGCAGATCGATGGCACGGCACAGGGCCAGCGCGGCCAGCGCATTGGCGGCATTGTGCAGGCCGCTCATCGCCAGCTCTTCCGTTCGCAGCAGGCGCTCATGACCCTGCACGAGCCAGCCGTCTCCGAGGCCGAAATCCTCGTCGCCGGCCGGCGCGTCGAGACCGAAAGTCAGTCTGCGCGAGACGGCGCCGGCCATCGCCATGACGCGGGCGTCCTGGCGATTGAGCACCTGCGCGCCGCCGCCTTCGAAGATGCGCGCCTTGGCGGCGGCATAGTCGTCGAGCCCGGCATAGCGATCCATGTGGTCGTCGCTGACATTGAGCACCGTGGCGGCGTCCGCCGCCAGGCTCACCGTCGTCTCGAGCTGGAAGCTCGACAGCTCGATCACCCACACTTCCGGCAGCTTGCCGGCATCGAGGCAGGTCATCAGGGCGGAGAGCGCCGCCGGGCTGATGTTGCCGGCCACCGCCGTCACCTTGCCGGCGGCGCGGCAGAGCGCACCGGTCAGCGCCGTGGTGGTGGTCTTGCCGTTGGTGCCGGTGATGGCGATCACCTTGCAGGCCCCGCGCGCGCCGAGCTCGCGCAGGGCGCCGGCGAAGAGTTCGATCTCGCCGACGACGGGAATGCCGCGGCGGGCGGCCTCGGCCACGATCGGCTCGTTGAGCGAGAGCCCCGGCGAGAGCCCGATCAGCCCGGCGCCATCGATCAGTTCGTCGTTGAATGAGCCGGTCAGCAGCACCGCGCCGGGGGCGCTGCGCTTCAGTTCGGCGGCAAACGGCGGCTCCTTGCGCGAATCGGCCACGCGCACGCGCGCGCCCTGGCGGTGCAGCCATTGCGCCATGGCCAGGCCCGACTCGCCGAGCCCGAGCACCAAGACCGATTTGTCGCTCAAGTTCATGTTCCTAACCACCAAGGCACCAAGGACACAAAGGAGCACCAAGAAACCCGGGGAAATCTTGGTGTCCCTTGGTGTCCTTGGTGCCTTGGTGGTGAAGGTTTCTCATCTCAGTTTCAAGGTTGAGAGCCCGAACAGCACCAGCATGATGGTGATGATCCAGAAGCGGACGACCACCTGGGTCTCCTTCCAGCCCTTCAGTTCGTAGTGGTGGTGCAGCGGCGCCATGAGGAAGATGCGCTTGCCGCCGGTGGCCTTGAAGTAGGCGACCTGGATCATCACCGACAGCGTCTCGACGACGAAGACGCCGCCCATGATGAAGAGCACGATCTCCTGGCGCACCACCACCGCCACCGTGCCGAGCGCGGCGCCCAGCGCCAGCGCGCCGACGTCGCCCATGAACACCTCCGCCGGATAGGCGTTGAACCAGAGGAAGCCGAGCCCGGCCCCGCACAGCGCGCCGAGGAACACCGCCAGCTCGCCGGCGCCGGGGATGTAGGGCAGGCCAAGGTACTTCGAGAAGCCGGCGTGGCCGGCAACGTAGGCGAAGATGGCCAGGGCGCCGGCCACCATCACCGTCGGCATGATGGCGAGGCCGTCGAGGCCGTCGGTGAGGTTCACCGCGTTGCTGGTGCCGACAATGACGAAATAGGTGAGGATGACGAAGCCGACGATGCCCAGCGGATAGGCCACGGTCTTGAAGAAGGGCACGATCAGCTCGGTCTGCGCCGGCAGCGTCGCCGTGCCGGCGAGGAACACCGCCGCGCCCGCGCCGAGCAGCGACTGCCAGAAGAACTTCGCCTTCGCCGAGAGGCCCTTCGGGTTGCGATGCACCACCTTGCGCCAGTCGTCCACCCAGCCCACCGCGCCGAAGCCCAGCGTCACCAGCAGCACCACCCAGACGTAGCGGTTGGCGAGATCGCCCCACAGGAGCGTGGTGACGCCGATGGCGATGAGGATCAGGGCGCCGCCCATGGTCGGCGTGCCGGTCTTGGTCAGATGCGACTGCGGGCCGTCGTCGCGCACGGCCTGGCCGATCTTCTTCTCCGCCAGCCAGCGGATCACCGCCGGGCCGAAGAGAAAGGACATCACCAGCGCCGTCATCGCCGCCAGCACGGTGCGCAGCGTGATGTAGCCGAAGACATTGAAGGCGCGGAAGTCCTTCGACAGCCACTGCGCGAGTTCAAGCAGCATGATTGGCCTTCCCCCCATCCCCCTTCCCCCGGAAGGGGGTGACGAATGTTCGCGGGCTTTGCCCGCTCCGTCCGCTTGGCTGGCCCCGCCTTGGGGCGGCCCGGCGGCGGGGCCGCCCTCCTCTCGCGTCGCTGGGGAAACCGGAGGGCACGGCGGACGGGGCACGCTCCAAGCAGCCCCACCGGGTCGCAGCATCAATGCTGGCTCGTCCGCCCATCCCCGCCACCATGCCCTCCGCATTCCCCATCAATGAACCCCGTTTCCCGATTTGCCGTCATCCGCAACCGCATCGGCCACGCGCTCCATGCGCATGAAGCGCGAGCCCTTCACCAGCACCACCGTCTCGCCGTCGAGCTGCGGCGCCAGCGCTTCCAGCAGCGCCTCGGCGCCGGCGAAATGCCGACCGCCGGCGCCGAAGTTGCGTGCCGCCAGCTCGCTGTGCTCGCCCAGCGCGAAGAGCTGGTCCACGCCCTGGCTCTTGGCGTAGCCGCCGACCTCGTCGTGGAACTGGCCGGTCCGGTCGCCGATCTCGCCCATGTCGCCGAGCACGAGGATCTTGCGGCCCGGCGTCGCGGCCAGCACGTCGATGGCCGCGCGCACCGAATCCGGATTGGCGTTGTAGGTGTCGTCGATGAGCACCGCGCCGCCGGCGGCAGGGCGCGTCTGCAACCGCCCCCTGACGCCGGCGAAAGAAGTCAGTCCCCGCGACACGGCGGCGAGCGAGGCGCCCGCCGCCAGCGCCGCCGCGGTGGCGGCCAGGGCGTTCCTCGCGTTGTGCAGGCCGGGCACGCGCAGCACCGCCTCGACGGCACCCTGCGGTGCCTCGATCGCCAGCAGGCTGCCAAGCGCCTTCAATTCGGCGCGCCCGCGCACGTCGGCCGGCTGCTCGAGGCCGAAGAGCAAGGTACGGCGCCCGGCATTCATTTCCAGCCAGAGGCCGGCGAAGGGGTCGTCGGCGTTGATCACCGCCGTTCCGCCCTCGCGCAGGCCGTCGAAGATCTCGCCCTTGGCACGCGCCACCTCGGCGACGCCGCCCAGCCCCGCCAGGTGCGCGCGCTGGGCGTTGTTCACCAGCGCCACGGTCGGCTGCGCCAGGCGCGCCAGGTAGGCGATCTCGCCCGGGTGGTTCATGCCCATCTCGATCACCGCGGCGCGGTGGCCGGCATGCAGGCGCAGCAGCATCAGCGGCAGGCCGATGTCGTTGTTCAGGTTGCCCGCGGTCGCCAGCACGGCGAGCTCGGGGTCGTAGCCGTCGAGGGCGGCCTGGGCGCGCAGGATGGCGGCGATCATCTCCTTGACGGTGGTCTTGCCGTTGCTGCCGGTGACGCCGATGAGCGGGAGGTCGAAGCGGACGCGCCAGGCGGCGCCAAGAGTGCCGAGCGCCAGACGCGTGTCGGTCACCGCCAGCAGCGGCAGTCCGGACGAACGGCCGGCCGCCCAGCCCTGGCTGACCATCGCCGCGGCGGCGCCGCGCGCGGCGGCGGCCTCCACAAACGCGTGGCCGTCGAAGTTCTCGCCCTTCAGCGCAATGAACAGTTCGCCGCTGGCGATCGTGCGCGAGTCGGTCGACACGCCCTCGATGCGCGGGTTGCCGTTGAGGGCCGTGCCGCCGGTGGCCAGCGCTGCTTCCATCAGGCCCATCATCGCGACGCCCATCCGAGCTTTGCGCCGCAGGCGCACACAACGCTCCCCTCGCCCTTCCGGGGAGAGGGGTTGGGGGAGAGGGTTCGGCGGCTGATCACGAATCGGCCTCCGGATTCCGCGCCGCCAGGGCGGCGGCGGCGCAATCGACGTCGGAGAACGGCAGGCGCCTGCCGGCGATTTCCTGGTAGGGCTCGTGCCCCTTGCCGGCGATCAGCACGACGTCGCGTGCATCGGCTTGCGCCAGCGCGGCGCCGATCGCTTCGGCGCGGCCGGCGATCGTGCGCGCGCCCGGCGCGCCGCGGGCAATCTCGGCAAGGATGGCCTGCGGATCCTCGTCGCGCGGGTTGTCGCTGGTGAGGATCACCGCGTCGGCGCGGCGCGCCGCCACCTCGCCCATCAATGGGCGCTTGCCGGGATCGCGATTGCCGCCGCAGCCGAAGACGCAGACGAGGCGTCCGCCGCGCGCGGCGGCGGTGTCGCGCAGCGCCGCCAGCGCCTGGTCGAGCGCGTCCGGCGTGTGGGCGTAATCGACCACGGCCAGCGGCGCGCCCTCGCCGCCGAGCACCTGCATGCGGCCGGGCGGAGGAGTCAGTCCCGCCAGCACGGCGGCGGCGCGCTCGAGCGGAACGCTCGAGGCCAGCAGCGTGCCGAGCACGGCGAGCAGGTTGGAGACGTTGAACTCGCCGACCAGCGACGCGTGAATCCCGGCGCGGCCCTGCGGCGTGGCCGCCGTGAAGCGCAGCCCGCGCGGCGTGGCCACGATGTCTTCCGCCCGCAGCGCGGCGCCGCTGTCCGTCCGCAGGCTGTAGCCGAGCACCCGCACGCCGCCGCCGGCGAGATCCTGCGCGATCTTGCGGCCAAGCGCGTCGTCGAGGTTGAGTACCGCGGCCTTCAGGCCGGGCGTGTCGAACAGCTGCGCCTTCGCCGCGCCATAGGCGGCCATGCTGCCGTGGTATTCGAGGTGGTCGCGCGTGAGATTGGTAAACACCGCCACGTCGAAATGCACGCCGTTCACGCGCCCCTGGTGCAGGCCGATCGAGGAGACTTCCATCGCCGCCGCCTGTGCGCCCTGCGCAAGGTAGCCGGCGAACAGCCGGTGCAGGGTAAGCGCATCCGGCGTGGTGTTGGGGCTCTCCTCCAATGTGCCCGGGAAGCCGCAGCCGAGCGTGCCGATGGCGGCGCAGCGGCGGTCGAGCTGCGCGAAGGCCCGGGCGATCCATTGGCTCACCGAGGTCTTGCCGTTGGTGCCGGTGACGCCGACCGTCCACAATTTCTCCGAGGGCCGCCCATACACCAGGTGGGCGAGCCAGCCGGACAGCGCCTGCAGGTCGTCCACCGCCACGTGCGGCACCGCCGGAGCATCGGCATGCGCGTAGCCCTGCCGCTCCCACAGAACGGCCGAGGCGCCGCGCGCCACCGCGTCGGCGATGAAGCGGCGGCCGTCGACGCGTGCGCCCGGATAGGCGACGAACACATCTCCCGGCGCCACCGCGCGCGAATCCGCGCAGAGCGCTGTCGCCGTCACGCCTTGCCTTTGCAGTTCATCGAGCACGCGTTGCGCTTCTCCCAAGTCACGTCTCACAGGCTCTCCGGCACCGCCGCGACGTCCCGCGCCACCTCGACGGGCCTCAGCGGCGCATCCGGCGCCACACCGAGCGTGCGCAGGCTGCCGGCCATCACCTGGGCGAAGACCGGCGCCGCCACCTCGCCGCCGTAATACTTGCCGGCGGAAGGCTCGTCGATCATCACCGCCACCAGGAGGCGCGGATCCGACACCGGCGCGAAACCGACGAAGGCCGCCACGTAGCGGTCGGCATACTGGCCGCCCTCCAGCTTGTGCGCCGTGCCGGTCTTGCCGGCGACGCGATAGCCCGGGATCTGCGCCTTGGGCGCGGTGCCGCCGGGCTGCACGGCCATCTCGAGCATGACGCGGAGTTCCCGCGCCGTCTGCGCGGAAAAAATGGATTTGCCCGCGACCGGCGGCGTGTCCAGCCGGGTCAGAGACAACGGAACGATGTCGCCGTCGCGGGCAAATGCCAGGTAAGCGTGGGCCAGCTGCATCAGCGTCACGGAGATGCCGTGGCCGTAGGACATGGTGGCCTGCTCGATCGGCCGCCAGGTCTTGAAGGGGCGCAGCCGTCCGCCGACCTCGCCGGGGAAGCCGAGCCTGAGCGGCTGGCCGAAGCCGATGTCGTCGAACATCTGCCACATTTCCTCGGGCGCAAACGTCGAAGCGATCTTCGCCACGCCGACGTTGCTCGATTTCTGGATCACCTGCGCCACGGTCAGCAGCCCGTGCGGGTGGGCGTCGTGGATGGTGGCGGTGCCGATGGTCAGCCGCCCCGGCGCCGTCTGGATCTGCGAATCGAAGCGGAAGCGTCCCTTCTCCAGCGCCAGCGCCACGGTGAAGGGCTTCATCGTCGAGCCGGGCTCGAAGACGTCGGTCAGCGCGCGGTTGCGCAGCTGCGCGCCGGTCAGCCTGATGCGGTTGTTCGGGTTGTAGGTGGGCAGGTTGGCGAGCGCGAGCACCTCGCCGGTCCTGGCATCGAGCACGACGACGCCGCCGGCCTTGGCCTTGTGCTCGGCAATGGCCTGCTTCAGGTACGTAAAGGCGAGATACTGGACCTTGGCGTCCAGGGCGAGGGTGATGTCCCTGCCGTCCTGCGGCGGCTTGATGCTCTCGACGTCCTCGACGATGCGGCCGAGGCGGTCCTTGATGACGCGGCGGCTGCCCGGCTTGCCGGCCAGCTGCGCATCGAGGGCGAGCTCGATGCCCTCCTGTCCCTTGTCCTCGACGCCGGTGAAGCCGAGCATGTGCGAGGTCACCTCGCCGGCCGGGTAGTAGCGGCGGTACTCGCGCTGCTGATGGATGCCGGGCAGGCCGAGCGCGGCGATCTTCTCCGCCGTGTCGGGCGGGATCTGCCGCTTGATGAAGACGAAATCCTTCTCCGCGGCAAGCCGCCGGTTGAGTTCGCGCACGTCCATCTCCAGCAGGGCCGCGAGCTCGCGCGCCTGCGCCGGCGCCAGCCTGGCGTCCTCGGGAATCGCCCAGATCGACTTCACCGGGGTCGACACCGCCAGCATGTCGCCGGAGCGGTCGGATATGCGGCCGCGCGTCGCCGACTGCTCGATCACGCGCGCATAGCGCGACTCGCCCTTCTGCTGGAGGAAGTCGTTGCGCACGGCCTGCAGCCAGACCGAGCGCGCCGCCAGGGCCACGAAGGCCAGCAGGATCAGCGCGGCGACGAAGCGCGCGCGCCAGGCCGGCAGCAGTTGGGACAGCAGCGGACTGTTGGTGAATTTCACCGGCCTTCCCCCCGACCCCCTTCCCCAGGCAGGGGGTGGCGACGGTTCGCCTGCTGGCGGGCCCCGCCTTGGGGCGGCCCGGCGGCGGCGCCTGCCGCCTCCACGGCCATCACCTGCCCGGCCGCCGGCGGCTTCATGTGCAGCCGGTCGCGGGCGATCTTCTCCACCCGGGAATGGGCCGCCCAGGTGCTCTGCTCCAACTGCAGCTGGCCCCACTCGACGTCGAGCTGGCGCATGCGTTCCTGTTCGCGCTCCAGTTCGGTGAACAGCTTCCTCGCCTTGTGCTGCGAGGCCACCGCCCCCAGCGCGCTGGCCAGGACAATCGCGATGAGGGCGAGGTTCAGCCGGAGCACGGGATCAGGTCCTTTCCGCCACGCGCAGGACGGCGCTGCGGGCGCGCGGATTGGCGGCGACTTCGGCCGCGGACGGGGTGACAGGCTTGCCGACCAGCTTCAGGCGTGGCGGCGGCAGCTCGGCGGCGCGCAGCGGCAGGCGGGAGGGCAACTGCGGCGGGCGCGCCTCGTCGCGCAGGAAGCGCTTGACGATGCGGTCCTCGAGGGAATGGAAGCTGATGACGGCGAGGCGGCCGCCGGGGTTGAGCGCCTCCACGGCCTGCGGCAGAACTAGCGACAATTCCGCAAGCTCCTGATTGACGTGAATCCGTATAGCCTGAAAGCTGCGCGTCGCCGGATGCTGGCCTTGCTCGCGCGTGCGGACGGCCGATGCCACGATCTCGGCAAGTTGTCGTGTGGTTGCGATAGCCCCCCCTGCCCGAGCAGCAACAATCGCCTTTGCAACCGCATTAGCAAACCGTTCTTCGCCATAATTTTTTATCACCTCCGCGAGTTGCCGCTGGCTCGCCTGCGCCAGCCATTCCGCCGCCGTCTGGCCGCGGCTCGTATCCATGCGCATGTCGAGCGGCGCATCGAGGCGGAAGCTGAAACCGCGCGCCGCCTCGTCCAGCTGCGGCGAGGACACGCCCAGGTCCAGCAGCACGCCATCCACCCGTTCCACACCTTCCGCCTGCAGCGCCTCCTCCAGATTGCCGAAGGCGGCATGGATCACCTTGAGGCGCGCATCGGCGATCTCCCCGCCCGCCGCGACCGCCGCCGGATCCCGGTCCAGCGCGATCAGCCGCCCCTGTTCGTTCAGCCGCCGGAGGATCAGCCGGCTGTGGCCGCCGCGGCCGAAGGTCGCATCCACGTACACACCGCCCGGCTTCACCGCCAGGGCGTCGACCGCCTCCTCCCGCAGCACCGTTCTGTGCTGCAAATCTCCATTCACAACGTCAGCGTTTCCAGCCCGGGCGGCAGCAGCTTGTCGCCCAGCGCAAAGATCGCTTCCTGCTGCTGTTTCCAGCCGGCATCCGACCAGAGCTCGAAATGATTGCCCTGCCCCACCAGCCACACCTCCTTTTCCAGCCCGGCGTACTGGCGCAGTTCGGGCGTGATCAGCACTCGGCCGGCGCCATCCATCTCCTCTTCGCGGGCGAAGCCGACAAGGAGGCGTTTCAACAGGGCGGATTGCTGTTCAAGGCTGGGGGCCTGGAGCACCCTGTCACGGATGGGCTCCCAGGCGGGCAAGGGATAGATGAGGAGGCAGCGGTGGGGGTGCGCAGTGAGCACCAACGTGCTGTTGGCGGCGGCGGCGAGGCTCTCGCGATGCCGCGATGGCACCGCCAGACGCCCTTTCGCATCGAGATTCAGCGCCGCAGCCCCCTGATACATCCCGCCCCCTCTTAGAAAGGGAAACCCGAATTGCGATTTCCCACTTTTTTCCACTTATTCCCACTTTAGTTGAACTCCCTGGCAGGGTCAAGCGGAAATTTACGAATTTTTCTAGGTGCAACAAAGACTTAAGGGGGTCTGTCGAGACTAAATATGTAAAATATTATCCTTAAAAAACAAGAGTAATAGAGTGTAAAGTGAAAGTTAAATCTGAAGAGTAGCGGCCGGGCGCTCCTCGGGGAGAGTTGGAAGTCCGCCGATAAGCCGGGTTCTGTAAGGCAGCCGAAGCTGCCCGGCAGCCATTCCTCTGGGCGACGCGTTGCCGCGGCGCTCTAGCAGCCTACCCGGAAGCGGCGCGAGCAGCGCCATGGCTTCCCTATTTGGCCTTGCCCCGGATGGGGTTTTGCCTGCCACCCCCATTGCTGAAGGTGCGGTGAGCTCTTACCTCGCCTTTTCACCCTTGCCGGTTCTTGCGAACTTGGGCGGTATGTTTTCTGTGCCACTGTCCGTCACTTCACAGTGCCCGGCCGTTAGCCGGCATCCTGCTCTGCGGGGCCCGGACTTTCCTCCATGCGCACGAAGCGCACAGCGGCTGCCTGGCGGACTTCCGCAGCTATTATATCGCGATTACCCCTTTTATTTTCAAGGATTTATAAAATATTTCACCGCTTGCCTTGCCTTACCTGCCGGGCCGTCGGAAAATATGGGGGGAACGGAAAGGGCTTTCTTAGCAGTGGCCATCTCAAACCTCCGTTTCCATTTCGGGCCCCGCTTCGGCGGGGCCTTTTTCTTGGCGCCGCGGACGGAACTGGCGCGTATCGTCGTAGTAAGCCGCTGCGGCGTTCTCCGGAACCACGCCGGGAATGCCGAGCAGCGGCAGCGGCTGGAAATCGCGCGGCCGCGCATAGGCATCAGGCTGCGAAAAAATGCCGGCCAGGCGGCGGTCCACGTCGGCGCGCTGCTGCGCGACCGATCGTGCCAGCCACGCCGGCTCCACGTCGAGAAATACCGCCTTCGCCGTCAGGCCGACGAAGGGCGCGCGCAACTGATCCCAGGTGGCATGCCCGAAGACGAAGAAGCGCATCGCCTGCGCGAGTTCGACGCGATGCGCGCAGAACAGGCGCTTCCACTCATGCACGCGAATCAGGCCGGCCAGCGCCGGCGAAGCGGAGACGATGACGATGCCGCATTCGTCGAACTGCGTGACGGCGTCGCGCACCGCGCCGCGCTCGCCGTGCCCCGCCGCGCGCTGCGCCTGCTGGGCGGCGTGATGGCGGCCGTTGAGGACGCGCTTGGCGCGCGGATAGGCGAGCCAGGCCAATGCGTTGAAGAAGTCATGCCAGTTATCCGGACGCGTCTCCACTTCGCCCTTCGCATAGACGCGCTCCTCGTAGCCGGCCGCCCGCCGGCCCGGCGGGACAAAGCTTAGCGGCACGCCGCTCGCCGCCCGCGGCCGCGTCGCAAGCGAAGACAGGGCCGCATTCAGGGCTGCCGTCTCGGGCGGCGCCGTGCCGCCGAATCGACGCAGCCAGGCGGCAATCGGCTCGAAGAGGGGACGTGCGGCCAGCGCGTCGAGATCGGTAAGCGGAGCCATATAATGCGGCATCCATTCTACGCGTCCCGCCATGGCCGACGAAAAACGCTCCCGCACGCTGTCCGATGATGTGAGGCCGCACGAAGCCTGGGCCTGGGCGATGTACGACTTCGCCAACTCGGGCTACACGACGGTCGTCATCACCGCCATCTTCAATGCCTATTTCGTCGCCGTCGTCGCGCAGCGCGCGCCCTGGGCCACGCTGGCATGGACGGCCACGCTCGCCGTCTCCTATGCCCTGATCGTGCTGACCGCGCCGCTGATCGGCGCCTGGGCCGACGCGCGCGCCGCCAAGAAACGCCTGCTCGCGATCACCACCCTCGGCTGCGTGATCTTCACCGCCGCGCTGTACTTCACCGGTCCCGGCACGCTCGCCGTCGCCATCGCCTGCGTCATCGCTTCCAATTTCTTCTTCGGCACCGGCGAGAACCTGATCGCCGCCTTCCTGCCGGAGCTGGCGAAAAGCCGCGCCATGGGCCGCGTCTCGGGCTGGGGCTGGAGCCTGGGCTACCTCGGCGGCCTGCTCTCGCTCGGCGCCTGCCTGGCCTGGCTCTCGCAGGCCAGGGCGGCCGGGCGCGAGACGGCGCAGGCGGTGCCGGAGACCATGCTCATCACCGCGGCCCTCTTCGCCGTGGCGAGCCTGCCGACCTTCCTCTTCCTGCGCGAGCGCGCCGTGCCGCAGGCGGCCGACGGCATCGTACACACCGCCTGGTCGCGCCTGGCGGCGACGCTGGGCCATGCGCGGCGCTTCCGCGACCTGTCGCGCTTCCTGGCCTGCACCCTTTTCTACCAGGCCGGCATCGCCGCCGTGATCACGCTCGCCGCCATCTACGCACAGGAGGCCATGAAATTCTCGACGCAGGACACGCTGGTGCTGATCCTGGTGGTGAACCTGACGGCGGCCGTCGGCGCCTTCGGCTTCGGCTACGCGCAGGACCGCATCGGCCACGTGCGCGCCATCGCGGCCACCCTGTGCGGCTGGATCGTGATGATCGTGCTGGCCTGGCTGGCCGAAGGCGCGGCGCTGTTCTGGCTGGCGGCCAACCTCGCCGGCCTGTGCATGGGCGCCTCGCAGTCGGCCGGCCGCGCCATGGTCGGCTACCTGGCGCCGCCGTCGCGGCTGGCGGAATTCTTCGGCCTGTGGGGACTGGCCGTGAAGCTGGCTTCGATCTTCGGGCCGCTCACCTACGGCCTGGCGAGTTGGCTCTCCGGCGGAGACCACCGCCAGGCCATCCTCGTCACCGGCAGCTACTTCGTCGTCGGACTGGTGCTGCTCTCGGGCATCGACGTCAGGCGCGGGCGCCGCTCGGCGCTACGCTCGGAACGCGATGGGAACGGGATCACTGCTGCGCGACCGACGGCGGCGTAACGGCGGCCGGCGCAGGCGCGGCGGCCGGCTGAGGGGGCGGCGCGGCGTTGAACCTCAGCCGCCGGCCTTCCACGCGGAAAGTGCCCAGCAGCGCACCCGGTTTCTGCGGTACTTCCTTGAAGGCCTGCAACTCGCAGTTGGGGAGGCCGAGCGCGTAGTGGCGACCGCCCTGCCTGAGGATCAGGATCGGCTCGGCGAATTCGCCCGCCTCGGGACGGAACACCTCGAGCGCGATCTCGGCGGGCATGGCCGGATCGAGCCGGCTGCGACGTTGACAATCCGGCAGCCGCGAAATCACCAGCTCCAGATCCACGCGCTGATCCCAGAACCAGGGCTGCTTCGCCTGCAGGGTCAGGCTTCGCTCCCGGCCGTCCAGATAATAGGTGGCGCTCTCGTTCACGCAGCCGGCCAACAGCAGTGGCAGCACCAGAGTCAGCGGCCTCATGCCTGCACCCTCCAGTTCAGGGTTTCGCCGGCGCGCAGCGGCACCAGCACATCGTCGCCGAAAGGCAGATGGTCCGGCACGCGCCATTCCGACCGCTCCAGCGTGATCGTCGAGGTGTTGCGCGGCAGGCCGTAGAAATCGGCCCCGTGGAAGCCGGCGAAGGCCTCCAGTCTGTCGAGCGCGCCGACCGCTTCGAAGGCCTCGGCGTAGAGTTCGAGGGCGTTGAGCGCCGTGTAGCAGCCGGCGCAACCGCAGGCGGCCTCCTTGGTGTTGCGCGCATGCGGCGCCGAGTCGGTGCCAAGGAAGAATTTCGGATTGCCCGAGGTGGCAGCATGCACGAGCGCCTGGCGGTGCGTCTCGCGCTTGAGCACCGGCAGGCAGTAGTGGTGCGGGCGCACGCCGCCGGCGAGCAGCGCGTTGCGGTTCATCAGCAGGTGGTGTGCGGTGAGCGTCCCGGCGACATTCGGCCCCATGGACTCGACGAAGGCAATACCCTCGAGGGTGGTGATGTGCTCGAGCACCAGGCGCAAACGCGGAAAGCGCTGCAAGAGCGGCGCCAGCACGCGCTCGATGAAGACGCGCTCGCGGTCGAAGATGTCCACCTCGGCGTCGGTCACCTCGCCGTGCACCAGCAGCGGCAGGCCCGCCTCTTCCATGCGCGCCAGCACGCCGAAGCACCTGCCGATGTCGGTGACGCCGGAATCGGAATTGGTGGTGGCTCCGGCCGGGTAGTACTTGACGGCATGCACGATGCCGGAAGCCTTGGCGTGATCGATCTCCTGCGCCGGCATGTTGTCGGTGAGGTACAGCGTCATCAGCGGCGCAAAAGTCAGTCCCGGCGGCACGGCGGCGAGGATGCGGCTGCGGTAGGCGGCGGCCTGCGCGGCGGCGGTCACCGGCGGCTTGAGGTTGGGCATGACGATGGCGCGGGCGAACTGCCGCGCCGTATGCGGCACCACCACCGCCAGCGCGGCGCCGTCGCGCAGGTGGAGATGCCCGTCGTCGGGGCGGGTGAGCGTGATCGTCTGCATGACGTCGAATTATACCTGCCTCACTCCCTGCCCTTGCGCGACAGGGCGAGATCGTAGAGCGCGTTCTTCGAGGCGCCGCTGATCTCGGCGGCGAGCTTCACCGCCTGCCTGAGCGGCAGTTCCGCCAGCAGCAGGTCGAGCACCCGCCCGGCCTCGGCGGGCACGCCCCCGGCCGGCGGCGGCGCCGAGACGGCCAGCACGAACTCGCCGCGGCGGCGATCGGCATCCGCCGCCAGCCAGGCCGGCGCCTCGCCCAGCGGCAGGCTGGCGATGGATTCGAACAGCTTGGTCAGCTCGCGCGCGATGACGATGGTGCGCTGCGGTTCCAGCGCCGCCGCCAGATCGACGACGGTCTCCTCGATGCGGTGCGGCGCCTCGTAGAAAACCAGGGCGCAGGGCAGCGGCTTCAGTTCGGCGAGAACCTTGCGGCGCGCCGCCTCCTTCGCCGGCAGGAAGCCGTAGAAGAGGAAATGCGGATCGGTGAGGCCGGAAGCGGAGAGCGCGGCAATGGCGGCGTTCGGACCCGGCACCGGAATCACCTCGAAGCCGGCCGCGCGCACCGCCGCCACCGCGCGCGCCCCCGGGTCCGAAACCGCCGGCGTGCCGGCGTCCGATACCAGCGCCAGCGAGCACCCTTCGCGCAGCATGCGGATCAGCCGCTCGGCGGCCGCCGCCTCGTTGTGCTCGTGCAGGGAAAAGGTCTCGGCGCGGATGCCGAAGTGGTCGAGCAGCCTGCGCGTATGTCGCGTGTCCTCGCAGGCGACGGCGTCGGCGCCGCGCAGCACCTCGAGCGAGCGCGCGCCGATGTCGCCGAGGTTCCCCAGCGGCGTGGCCACCACATATAATGCCGCTGTCTTGAGCCCGGCGCCCTTGCCCCGATGCATCATCCTTCTGCCATGGTTGGTTCGACTGCCCGTATTGTCTGGCCGGGCGCGCCGGGGCGCAAGCCGCAAACCGGAGCCGCGCAGCGGCGAATCCGCGTCACCCCCTTCCTCGCGAAGGGGGATGGGGGAAAGGCTCTCCAGTGAACGCGGATGGCCGCGCGGCAGAAGCGCTGGCGGCGGATCATCTGGCGCGCCACGGCCTGAAGGTCCTGGCGCGCAACTACCGCTGCCGCGGCGGCGAGATCGACCTGGTCTGCCGCGACGGCACGACCCTGGTCTTCGTCGAGGTGCGCCTGCGCACCAGCCGCGATTTCGGCGGCGCGGCGGAGAGCATCACCGCGGCCAAGCAGCGGCGCATCGCGCTGGCCGCCCGCCACTACCTGGCCGGCAAGCCCTGGCCCGCCTGCCGCTTCGACGCCGTGCTGCTCGACGGCGCGCACATCGAATGGATCCGCAATGCCTTCCAGGCGAGCTAGCCGCGCAGCGGCCCACGAGGCTCCCCTCTCCCCGCGGGGAGAGGGGTTGGGGGAGAGGGTAATCCGGCGTAGCCTGCTCATTCCTCTCTTCCTCATTGCCTTCGCAGCGCCGCTGCGCGCCGAGTCGATCAGGGTGCTGGTGCAAAGCTCGCCGCTGGCCGGCTTCCAGTTCTACGCCGGCCGCGAGCTGTGGGACGAAATGAAGGCCGGCGATGCGCTTGTGCTGGTGCGCGAGCCGGACAACCTGCACGACGCCAGGGCCGTGCGCGTGGAATGGCGCGGCCGCAAACTGGGCTATCTGCCGCGCACCGAGAATCGCGCCGTGGCAGCGGAGATGGACCGCGGCGGACGCATCGAGGCACGCGTCGCCAGACTCAGCCGCCATCGCGATCCCTGGAAGCGCATCCTGCTCGACGTGTATGTCGTCCTCTGACGACAGAGGGGAACCCGTCCCGCCATGCTAGAATCGGACGCACAAATAAATGCCATGAACCTGCTCGCCCGCATTTCCCGCCAGTTCGAGGACAGCGCCCGGACCAAGCTGGCCGCCATGGAGTCCCTCGCCGCGCCGATCGCACAGGCGGTTGAGGCAATGACGGCAAGCCTGCTGGCCGGCGGCAAGATCATGGCCTGCGGCAACGGTGGCTCGGCTGCTGATTCGCAGCACTTCGCCGCGGAGCTCCTCAACCGCTTCGAAAAGGAGCGTCCGCCGCTCGCCGCCGTGGCGCTCACCACCGACACGTCGACGCTGACCTCGATCGCCAACGACTACGCCTACGACCAGGTGTTCGCCAAGCAGGTGCGCGCGCTGGGACAGCCCGCGGACGTGCTGCTGGCGATCTCGACCAGCGGCAACTCGTCCAACGTGGTCGAGGCAGTCCGCGCCGCCCACGAGCGCGAGGTGCGCGTGGTGGCCCTGACGGGTCGCGGCGGCGGCACGATCGGCGCACAGCTGAAGGAGGCGGACGTGCACGTCTGCGTGCCGTCCGACCGCACGTCGCGCATCCAGGAAGTGCACCTGCTGACACTGCACTGCCTGTGCGACGGCATCGATTGCATGTTGCTAGGAGAGGACGCATGAAGAGACTGCTGATTACCGCCACCCTCGCCGCCCTGGCGCTGCCGGCCCTGCAGGGCTGCGTGCCGGCGGTGGCCACGGGCGTCGGCGCCGGCGCCCTGATGATCGCCGACCGGCGCGCCGGCGAGACCTATCTTGCCGACGAGGCCATCGAGATCCGCTCGCTCAACCGAATCAGCGACAGGTTCGGCGACAAGGTGCACGTCAATGTCACCAGCTACAACCTGAAGGCGCTGCTCACCGGCGAGGTGCCGGATGCCGGCATCAAGGAGGATCTGGAGAAGGCCGTCGCCGGCATAGTGAACGTCAAGGGCGTCGTCAACGAGGTGGCGATCGGCGCCATCAGCAGCTTCGGTGCGCGCAGCAACGATACCTACATCACCTCCAAGGTGAAGGCGCGCTTCATCGACGCCAACAAGTTCCAGGCCAACCACGTCAAGGTCGTGACGGAAGCCGGCACGGTGTTCCTGCTCGGCCTGGTGACGCGCAAGGAAGGCGACGACGCCGCCGAGATCGCCCGCACCACCTCCGGCGTGAAGAAGGTCGTGCGCGTCTTCGAATACATCGAGTTCAGGGACGCGCAGCGGCTCGACACCCGTCCGCCGGAAGAAGCGAAGCAACAATCCGAGGCGAAGTGAACTGCGCCACGCCCGCCTTCGAGGCCAAGCTCTGCCCGCCCGGCGGGCTGGCAGCGAGGCTCGCCGGGCTGCCCCGCCCGCTGGTGTTCACCAACGGCTGCTTCGACATCCTGCATCGCGGCCATGTCACCTATCTCGCCCAGGCGCGCGCGCTGGGTGCCAGTCTCCTCGTCGGCGTGAATACCGATGCCTCGGTGAAACGCCTCGGCAAGGGAGCCGATCGTCCGGTCAATGCGCTGGAAGACCGCATGGCGATACTGGCGGCGCTGGAGAGCGTGACGCTGGTGACCTGGTTCGACGGGGACACGCCGCTGGAACTCATCCGCACCACCGTGCCGGAGGTGCTGGCGAAGGGCGGCGACTGGCCGGTCGAGCGCATCGTCGGCGCCGACCTGGTGCAGGCGCGCGGCGGCCGGGTGCTTTCCATCCCTTTCCGCTTCGAGCGGTCCACCAGCGCCCTGCTGGCGAAGATCAGGTCTCTTTAGCTGTCTCTTCGCTGGTCCGGCGCAGCACGGTGGCGCGCACCAGGTCGAGGTGCAGCCGCAGGGTGTAGAGCATATCGGAGAAGGCCAGCGGCGTCGGGATATGCTGCACGCTCTCCTCGATGTCGTCGAGCCTGGCCAGCCATTCCGCCCGCCGGTAGCGTTGCGGATCCGCCTCCAGCTCGGCTTCGAGAAATTTCAGTTCGCCGTAGCGCCGGTAGATGCGCGAGCGCACCCGCCAGACGTAGAGCGGCGGCGCGAATTTCAGGACCGGAATGAGCAGGGCGAACACCGGCACCAGCATCACCACCGTGCGATCGATCAGGTTCGCCGCCCAGAACGGCAGGTAGCGCTGCAGGAAGGGCTTGCCCGCCTTGTAGAAGCGCTCGGCGTCGGGCGAGAGCGGAAAGTCGGCCGCGCCGGCACGAGGGAACTCACCCGGGCGCTGGAAGACGCCGGCCTCGCCATGCACCTCCTGCGCCGCCTGCAGCAGGAGCTGGATGAGCGCCGGATGCGTGGACTCGTGCGCCGCCAGGGTGGCCATCGGTGACACCAGCGTCACGTCGCGGGCCGGCAGGTTGCGCGCCATGTCGATCGCGCCCTGCGGCAGCGTCAGGCGGGTGAGGTGGGGGAACAGCCGCACATAGGCATCGGCATGCGCCAGGCTCATCAGGCGCACGCCGCGGGCGTAGAACAGCGACCACACCGCCGCCGAGCGCTCGGTGCCGACGAGGAAAACGGCGTCCACCTTGCGCGCCTGCAGGGCCTGTGCCGCGTCGAGGCCGCCGAACGGCAGCAGCGCGGTGTTCCGTGCGTCGAGGCCGCTCGCCTCGATCAGCTGCACGGCCAGCTTGCGCGTGCCGCTGCCCTCGGCGCCGACGGCGATGCGCCGGCCCTTGAGCTGGGCCAGGCGATCCAGATCGCGATCGCCGCGATAGAACACCCAGAGCGGCTCGTAATACAGGTTGCCGAGGGAATACAGCGTGCTGACGTTGACGCCGTTGGCGGTGCCGCCCTGCACGAGCGCGACCTCGGTGTCGTCGTTTTCATCGAGCAGTCGCCGGAGGTTCTCCAGGGCGCCGGCGGAGGGCTGTTCGCGCAGCTCGACCCCGCTTCTTGCCAGCACCTGGCGATAGCGCTCGGCATAGACCTCGTAGGATCCGCCCGGCGCGCCGGACGAGATGTACAGATAGTTCGGCGGCGCCGGCTGGATGAATTGCGCGGCCAGCCAGAAGCCGCCGGCGAGCAGCGCCAGCGCCGGCAGGCCGACCGTCAGCAGATCCCGCAGCGAGATTTCCTTCAGCCGCTTCAACTCGATACGACGGGCCATGCTCACAACTCCACTTGCGTGCCCAGTTCGACCACCCGGTTCGGCGGAATCCTGAAAAAGGCGGTCGCGCTGCCGGCATTGCGGTACATCGCCGCAAAGAGCTTTTCCCGCCAGAACGCCATGCCCGACTCGATTTCCAGGCGGGGAATCAGCGTCTCGCGGCCAAGGAAGAAGGAAGTCTCCATCATGTCGACATCGAGTCCCTGATCGGCGCACAGCGCCAGGGCGCGCGGCACGTCGGGCTCGTCCTTGAAGCCGTAGCGCACGATCACCTGCCAGAACCGGCCATCGAGCGGGTGTGTCTCGACACGATCGACTTCCGGCACGAAGGGCACGTCATGCACCTGCACATTGACGAGCAGGACGCGCTCATGCAGAACCTTATTGTGCATCAGATTGTGCAGCATGGCATGGGGCACGCCCTCGGGATTGGAGGTCATGAAGACCGCGGTGCCGGGCACACGCAGCGGCGGCTCGTAGGCGAGGCTGCCGATGAAGGTTCTGAGGTTCATGGCCTCGGATTGCAGACGCTGCTGCATGATCTGGCGGCCGTGCTTCCAGGTGGTCATCAGGACGAACACCGCCACACCCGTGACGAGGGGGAACCAGCCGCCGTCGGGAATCTTCAGGACGTTGGCTGCCAGAAAGATCAGTTCCACGGAGAGGAAACAGGCAAACAGCAGGCCTGCGCGACCCCGGCCCCAGCCCCACACGCGCGAAGCGACATAGGCGGCCAGCAGGGAAGTGATGACCATGTCGCCGGTGACGGCGAGGCCGTAGGCGGCGGCCAGGTTGTTGGAGGATCTGAAGCCGAGCACCAGGATCATCACGGCCAGCATCAGGCCCCAGTTGATGCCGGGCAGATAGATCTGGCCCTGCTCCTTCTCCGACGTGTGCTGGACCTCCATGCGCGGCACGAAGCCGAGCTGCATGGCCTGCCGCGTCACGGAATAGGCGCCGGAAATCACCGACTGGGAGGCGATCACCGCCGCCGCGGTCGCCAGCCCCACCAGGGGATAGAGCGCCCAGCCCGGCGCCGACAGGAAGAAGGGATTGGCGGCCGTTGCGGCATCGGTCAGGATGGCGGCCCCCTGGCCGAAATAGTTGAGCATCAGGCAGGGCAGCACGAAGCCGTACCAGGCCAGCTGGATCGGCCGCCGGCCGAAGTGGCCCATGTCCGCATACAGCGCTTCGGCGCCCGTGACCGCCAGCACGACATTGCCCATGGCCAGGAACGAACTGGCCTTGTTGTCGAGCAGGAAAACGATGCCGTGCCATGGATTGATCGCCTTGAGGATGGCCGGCGTCTGCAGGATATTGGACAGGCCGATGGCGCCGAGCACGCCGAACCACGTCATCATCACCGGTCCGAAGAAGGCGCCCACGCTTGCCGTGCCCTGGCGCTGGACGAAGAACAGTCCGAACAGCACACCCAGGGTCAGCGGGATGACGAAGGGCTTGAGCGCCGGCGTGGCGGCTTCCAGTCCCTCCACGGCGGAGAGGACGGAGATGGCCGGCGTCACCATGCCGTCGCCGTAGAACATGGCGGCACCGAGCACGCCCAGGATGGTGATGGCGCGCACCATGCGGGGGTTTTCCCGGGCGTCGTGCAGCGCCAGGGCGATCAGCGCCATGATGCCGCCCTCGCCGCGGTTGTCGGCCCGCATGACGAAGGATACGTACTTGATGGAAACGACGACGATCAGCGCCCAGAGGAACAGCGACAGGCTGCCGTAGAGGTTGGCTTCGTTGATCGGGATCGGGTGATTGCCCGCGAATACCTCCTTCATGGCATACAGCGGGCTGGTGCCGATGTCGCCGTAGACGACGCCGAGCGCCGCCAGCGCCAGCGCAGCAGTGCTGCTTCTGTGCGAAGTTTCCGCCTGGGTCATGGAGGAGCGCGGCGAGAATCAGGAAGCCGCATTTTCACCTGGGCTGCCTTTCGGCCCGCTTACACGCCTTCTAGAACGGAATGTCGTCGTCCATGTCGCCGAAACTCGAGGCCGGCGCCTGCTTGGCGCCGGAAGACGGCGCGGGTGCCGCCTCGCGCTCGCGCGGAGGCGCCTCGCCGGCGCCCTGGCGGCTGCCGAGCATTTTCATCTCGTCGGCGCGGATCTCGGTGGTGTAGCGGTCCTGGCCGTCCTTGTCCTGCCACTTGCGCGTGCGCAGGCTGCCCTCGATATAGACCTGGCTGCCCTTCTTCAGATACTGGCCGGCGATCTCGGCCAGGCGGCCGTAGAAGGAAACGCGGTGCCATTCGGTGGCCTCCTTCTTCTCGCCGGTGGCCTTGTCCTTCCAGGTCTCGGTGGTCGCCACGCGGATGTTGCAAATCGCGTCGCCGCTCGGCGCATAGCGGGTCTCCGGGTCCGCGCCCAGGTTGCCGACCAGAATCACTTTGTTGACCGATGCCATTTATGTCTCCCCTCCGATTAGCTGGCGCACGCGCCGTTCGTCCCAACGCTCCAGATTGACCTTCAAATAAGCGATCCGCTTCTCCGGCTCCACCACCGCCTCGCGCACGCCGGGCAAGCCGGCAAGCTGTTCGCGCAGCCGCTCGATATCGACATGCGGCTGGATGAAGAACTCGCGCAGCGCCACCACCGACGGCGCCCGCATCGTAACCGCAACGCCCAGCCACAGCAATGCCAGCACACTGCCGACGCCGAAGACGCCCGAGGCGCCCCAGTGCTGGGCCAGGGCGCCGCCCGCCGCGCCGCCGAGGAACAGGCCGAGCGATTGTGTGGTGTTGTAGATGCCCAGCGCCATGCCCTTGGCCTGCGGCGGCGCGATGCGCGAAACCAGCGAGGGCAGCGTCGCCTCGAGGATGTTGAAGACGACGAAGAACACCACCAGGTTCGCCACCAGCGAACGGAACATTCCCATGCCATAGAGGAAGCCGCCCTGCGCCAGCAGCAGAATGAAGATGGCGCCGACGAAGACCGGCTTGATGCGGGCGCGCCGCTCGGCATAGAAGATCGGCGGCAGCATCAGCACGAAGCTCGCCAGCACCACCGGCAGGTAGACCTTCCAGTGCTCGGCGACCGGGATGCCGCCAGTGGCGACGATGGCGCCGGGCACGACGACGAACATCGCCATCTGGATGAAGTGCAGCGCCAGGATGCCGAAGTTCAGACGCAGGAGCTGCCCGTCGAGCAGGACCGCCATCAGACCGACCGGTTCGAGCCCGTGATGCTCGGCCGGCGGCGGATCGGGCACGACCTTGGCGACGAGCCAGATTGCCGCCAGCGCCAGCAAGCCGGTGAGAATGAACAGGCCGTGCAGGCCGATGACGGCATTCAGCGCCGGCGCGGCCACCAGCGAGAGGGCGAACATCAGGCCGATGGAGGAGCCGATCAGCGCCATCACCTTGGTGCGGTGCTGCTCGCGCGTGAGGTCGGCGGCCAGCGCCGTCACCGCCGCGGAGATGGCGCCGGCCCCCTGCAGGGCGCGGCCGGCGATGGTCCACCAGATGTCGGGCGCGGCGGCGGCGACGAAGCTGCCGGTGGCAAACAGCAGCAGGCCGATGATGATCACCCGCTTGCGGCCGAAGCGGTCGGAGGCCATGCCGAAGGGCAGCTGCAGCGCGGCCTGGGTCAGCCCGTAGGCGCCCAGCGCGATGCCGATCAGGGTCAGGTTGTCGCCGCCCGGCAACTGGCGCGCGTCCACGGCGAACACCGGCAGGATGAGGAACAGCCCGAGCATGCGCAGGGCGAAAATCGACGCCAGCGACAGGCCGGCGCGCAGCTCCTGTCGGGTCATGCGGTCGGGGTTTGCGGAAGACATGAAACGTGCTTGGCTTGAGACGCGGGAATTGCGTATATTAGCAGATTGCCCTTTTCGCCCTGCTAGGGCCTGTTCTCATGCATTCTGTCGGTGCGAACGGGTCTTTCCGGGTGCAGGGCAAGGCGCGGCGGCGAAGACAGTGGTCATTCCACGGCGAGCCGCCGCAACGCAGCCATGCGCCCGGAAAGACCCGTTCCCTCCGGGTTGCGGCCAAAAGCGCCGGCTGCGTCGTTGCGCTCCTCGTCAAGGGGGCGGCCATTGACGTCGTCGCGCGCCTAACAGCCGACGCTTTTGGCCACAACGCATCCGACAGAATGCATGAGAACAGGCCCTGACCCATGGAAGAAATCCGCATCCGCGGCGCGCGGACGCACAACCTGAAAAACCTGAATCTCGACCTGCCTCGCAACAGGCTGACGGTGATCACCGGACTGTCCGGCTCGGGCAAGTCCTCGCTCGCCTTCGACACGCTGTATGCGGAGGGTCAGCGCCGCTACGTCGAGTCACTCTCGGCCTATGCGCGGCAGTTCCTGCAGCTGATGGAGAAGCCCGACGTCGACCTCATCGAGGGCCTCTCGCCGGCCATCGCCATCGAGCAGAAGGCCACCAGCCACAACCCGCGCTCGACGGTCGGCACCGTCACCGAGATCCACGACTACCTGCGCCTGCTTTTCGCCCGCGCCGGCACGCCGCACTGCCCGGAACACGGCCAGCCGCTCGCCGCGCAATCCGTCTCGCAGATGGTCGACCACGTGCTGGCCCTGCCGGAAGACACGAAGCTGATGATCCTGGCCCCGGTGGTGGCCGGCCGCAAGGGCGAGCAGACCGACCTGTTCACCGAGCTGCGCGCACAGGGCTTCGTGCGCCTGCGCGTGGACGGCAGGGTGCACGACATCGACGCCCTGCCGAAGCTCGCCAAGAACAGCAAGCACTCCATCGACGTGGTGGTCGACCGCCTCAAGGTGCGCGCCGACGCGCGCCAGCGCCTGGCCGAGTCCTTCGAGACGGCGCTCACCCACGCCGACGGGCGCGCCGTGGCGGTGGAGATGGATGCAGGCAGAGAGCATCTCTTCTCGGCGCGCTTCGCCTGCCCGGTGTGCAGCTACGCCCTGCAGGAGCTGGAGCCGCGCCTGTTCTCCTTCAACAACCCGATGGGCGCCTGCCCGAAGTGCGACGGCCTCGGCCAGATCAGCTTCTTCGACCCGACACGCGTGGTGGCCTATCCGCACCTCTCGCTCGCCTCCGGCGCCATCCGCGGCTGGGACCGGCGCAACCAGTTCTACTACCAGCTGCTCGCCAGCCTCGCCGCGCACTACGGCTTCGACATCGAGCAGCCCTTCGAGGCGCTGGCCGAGGCACACCGCCAGATCGTGCTCTACGGCTCCGGACGCGAGAAGATCGCCTTCCGCTACCTCTCCGAGACCGGCCGCGCCAGCACCAGGGAACACGCCTTCGAAGGCATCGTCCACAACCTCGAACGCCGCTACAGGGAGACCGACTCGGTCGCCGTGCGCGAGGAGCTGGCGAAATACCTCAACACCCGCCCCTGCCCGGAGTGCGAGGGCACGCGCCTGCGGCGCGAGGCGCGCCACGTCCTCATCGGCGGGCGCAACCTGCCGCAGGTGAACGCCCTGCCGCTGATCGCCGCGCGCGACTTCTTCAACCTGCTCGCCCTCGAGGGCCAGCGCGCCCAGGTGGCGGA
>JBDHRL010000154.1:0-4456 GCA_039807535.1 Rhodocyclaceae bacterium | reverse complement strand
CGGGTTCAGCTCTTGAACCTGCTCACAGCTCGACGTCCTCATACAAGCCATCCAGCGCCAACTCGGCCCCAACACTTTCCAGCCGGACGACATCACCCTCGCCCGCCGGATGCAGCACCCACAGCCCCTCGCTGTTCTTGCGGAATAGGTCGGCGTGCTTGCGATCCTGCTCGATGAGCAGGTATTCCTGCAGGGTGTCGATCTGCTGGTAGAGCTCGAACTTGCGGCCGCGGTCGAAAGCGGCGGTGGAGTCAGACAGTACTTCGATGATCAGGCAGGGATGCTGCTTGGCGAGGCTCGCCTCCGGTTGGCGGTCGCGCGCATCGCAGGTGACGAAGACGTCGGGGTAGAACACCGCGTCTGCGCGTTCGATGCGGAGCTTCATGCCGGAAACGAAGGCGCGGCAGGGCTTGCCCGCAAGTGCGGAGCGAAGCGCTGCGTAGGCATTACCCAGGATGGTGTAGTGCGCATCCGTGCCGCCGGACATGGCGAACACCTCGCCGCCGAGATACTCGTGGCGTTCGGGCTGGGTTTCTTCCCAGGCCATGTAGGCGTCGACGTCGAATTCGGGTTGGGTCTGGGGCAAGGCCATGATGCGTGCTCCGGGTTTTTCAGGAGCATAGCCAGTCGTCGTGGCAGGCTCAATCGCCCCGTGTAGGAGCGGGCTCGACCGCGACCAGGCACCGAGTCGCGGTCAAGCCCGCTCCTACATGTAAGGTACGGACCTGTTGCGCTTGACCCTGCCGCTCACCACGCGGCGCGCCGGATCAACGGCCGCTTCGGCGTGTTCTTCATATGGATCTTCCACCACACGCCGAACAGCGAATCGCCCCAGGCGATGGCCTTGCGTGGAATCGTCAGCGGGTCGTCGGCGGTCGTGGCGGGCGAGCGCTCGCAGGTGGTGGCGGTGGTCCAGCCGGCTTCGGCGCAGGCTTTGACAGCACGCAGGTCGTGGCTGCCGAAGGGGTAGCAGAAGTGGCGCACCGGCTCGCCGAGCAGATCCTGCAGCATGGACTTGCAGTCGGTCACTTCGCGCCGGATGGTGGCGTCGTCCTGTTCGGCGAGCTTGACGTGGTTTACCGAGTGGCCGCCGAAATCGCAGCCTTCGGCGCGCAACTGGCGGATGCGATCGGCGGTCATCAGCGGCGGCGTGGGGCGATTGTCGCGCTCGAACCAGCTCGACGGGCGCCCGACGAGGCCGGCGATCAGATACACCATGGCGGGGAAACCGTGCTTCCTGAGGATGGGCCAGGCGTGTTCGGCGAAGTTCTCGTAGCCGTCGTCGAAGGTCAGCGCCACCGCGCGCGGTGGGATCGGCGCCTCGCCACGCACGCAGGCCAGCACCTGATCCATCGACAGCACCGTGTAGCCGAAGCGTTTCAGGAAGGCCATCTGCGCGGCGAAGCGGTCGACGCGGCAGTAGGTCGAGCGATGCGCCGCCATGGCGCCTTCGAGCCGGTCGAAGGGGCCGACCTGGTGGTACATGAGGATGTTGATGCCGTGGCTCATCGGCGGAGACTTCCAGAAGGACTGGATCGCATTGTCGCACTCTGCTTGCTGGTCGCCAGCAAGGTCGATTTTTGAATGGCCGATTTACTTGATCAGCGCGTTGTACAGTTCGATGAATTGCCCAATGACCGCAGACTCACTGTAGCGGCTGGCGAGTTCCACGCGCCCCGCGGCTGCGAGTTGGGATGCAAGCTCATTGTTTCTCAGCACCTCCTCAAGGCCTTGTGCGAGGGCAGCAGGGTCCTCGCAAGGCACCTGCCAGGCGGTTTCGAGATGTCTTGTCGTTTCGAGCGCGCCCTTGGATCGTGTCGTCACCAATGGCGTCCCGGCATCCCATGTTTCCAGGGTCACGTTTCCGAAACCTTCGTTCGGCCTCGAGGTGAAGGCAACGACGTCGGCCAGCCGGAGGAGCAGGTCTGGTCGATTCGTCCAACCAAGAAATTGGACCCGATCGCTCACGCCCGCTTGGTCCGCCTGCGCCTTGAGGGATGACTCGAGTTCTCCTTCCCCGGCGATTGCCAGCACGATTCTGCGTCCGCCGATCTCACGCGGCATGCGGGCGAACGCCTGGATGAGCACATCGAAGCCCTTGATTCGCTGTAGACGTCCTATTGCGCCAACGACGAGGTCAGCTTCGGCAAGATTCCAGGTGCTGCGCGCCCCTGCCAAATCCTCAATGGACGCCTGTGGCAGCGCGGGCAGAAAGTTTGGAATGATGCTGAGCTTGGCGGGCGGAATTCCGGCGGCCAGCAGATAGTCGGCAACCCAGCGGGTGCAGGCTACCCAGGCATGTGCATGGGTGAAATGCTTGGGCTGATAGTGTCCGCAAAGACGCGCGACATGGATCGGCCGGCGTCCGCGAGGCAAGTGCGTGAGCCGCGTGGCGCGCCCCATGTAGGTCTGGACGATGTCAGGGCTGGTTTGCCGTATCAGTCGCGTTACTTCGAGGCGAGACAGCGGGTCCCATACGGTTCGCAGCGGCAGCTGGTGCGTGGTGATGTCGGCGGAGAGAATCTCGGGCACGGCGCTGCCGCGTCGTACGACCGCCTCGGCGCGTACGCCGGCTCGGTTCAGCGCGGTCACGATACGCGAGAAAGAACGCTCGGCGCCGCCCAGTGCCTTGCTGCCGATGATGTGCAGTGTCTTGAGTTCGCTCATTTTGACTGGGTCCGAGCTGTCAGGATCTTCCGATAGACCCCCAGGTTCCCTTCGCACATCGCCTCGACCGAGAACTCGTCCAGGACCCGCTTGCGGCCAGCGTCGCCCATGCGTGCGCGCAGCGTTGCGTCGTCGAGTAGCCGGTTCATCGCCGCAGCCAGCGCACGGACGTCGCCCGGCGCGATCAGCAGGCCATTGACGTCGTCGCGCACGGCTTCGGGCATGCCGCCGGCGCGCGTGGCGATGATGGGCACCCGCGCGGCGGACGCCTGCAGCAGTGACACGCCCAGGCCTTCCATGTCGGCCGGATGCACCAGCAGGTCGAGGCAGCCGAGGATCTCGGGCAGGTTGTCGACGAAGCCCATCAGGCGCACGTTGCCGGCCAGGCCCTGGTCGGCGATCGCCTGCCGAAGTTCCGCTTCCAGCGGGCCGCGGCCGAAGACGAGCACCTGCAGCGCCGGGTGGCGCGGCAGCACGTCCTTCAGCGCCGCGAGCATGTAGCGGTGCCCCTTGCGGGGGATCAGTTGCGCCACCATGCCGGCGACCGGCGCGTCGGCGGGCAGACCGAGCGAAGCACGAAAGGCGGGCTTGTCGTAGTCGCGCAGGTAGGGCGCCGCATCGACCGCGCTGCGCACCGTCGTCACCCTCGAGGGCGCGAGGCCCTCCGCCAGCAGCACCTGGCGGATGCCTTCCGAGATGGTGATCACATGGTCGTACAGGCGGTACTTGAGCGCGACCAGCCAGCGGGCCTCCGGGTTGTCCACCCGCCGTGACAGCACGCAGGAAACGCCGGCCATGCGCGCCGCGACGCCGCCCCACAGGTCGGCGCCGCGGCGGCTGTGCAGATGGACCACATCCGGACGTTCGGCCTGGATGAGCCGTTTCAGCCGCCAGGCCAGGCCGAGGTCGGCGTCGCCTTTCATCGGTAGCTCGAACACCTGCGCGCAGGCGCGTGCCGGCGTCGCGATGTGTGCGCCGAGCGGGCAGGCGAGCAGGTTGGTCACGCCGCGGCGGGCGAGCCCCTCCATGATGTAGAGCACCTGCTTCGCACCGCCGTACAGGTGGCGGCCGGATTCGACGTGCAGGACCTTCATGCGCAAGGTCCCGCGGCCAGCGCGGCGCGCGCTTCCTGCAGGACGCGGTCGGTGGTGATGTCGCGCAGGCAGGTGAAGGCGCCGTTGCAAGTCGGCCTCCGGCGGCAGGGCGAGCAGGGCAGGCCGAGCCAGATTACCTTGCCGCTGGCGCGGCCGGTGTCGAGGTAGGGCCGGGTGGAGCCGAACAGCGCCACGGTGGGCGTGGCGAAGGCGGTGCCCATGTGGGTGAGGCCGGTGTCGACGCCCACCAGCAGGCCGGCATGCTTGATGATCGCCGCCGCCTCCGGTAGCCGGGTGGCGCCAGCCAGCGACACCACGCCCGGTGCCGCGCTCGCGATGCGCAGTGCGGCTTCCTTGTCCGCCGGCCCGCCGAGGATGACCGGCGTCATGCCAAGCTCGTCGCGCACTCGCGGCGCCAGCGCTTGCCAGGCGTCCTCGAACCAGTGCTTCTGTGGTCGCGTGGTGAAGGGCGCGAACACCGCGTAGCGGCCGGGTTCGAGGCCTTGCTGAGCCAGTAATGCTTGGACCCTGGCCTCGGTTTCAGCGCTCACGCACAGCCGCGGCAGGAACTCGCCGGGGTTCAGCCCGAGTTGCTCGGCCAAGTAGAGATATTCCGAACTGATGCGCCGTTCGATGCCGCCCTTGGGCACGACCTCGGTCATCAGCCACTGGCTGCCTTCGCGCGAACCCAGCCC
>JBDHRL010000153.1:0-4481 GCA_039807535.1 Rhodocyclaceae bacterium | reverse complement strand
GACTGGTGCCGGCAGCAGGAATCGAACCCGCGACCTTCTGATTACAAATCAGCTGCTCTACCAACTGAGCTATGCCGGCACGGCGCGAATTATAGCCGAACGCCCCGGGCCGCCCCGGAGCGGTTTGGGGTAGACTCGGACAACAAAACGGATTCCGCGGCGCAACGCAATGGCTCAGGCTCAATCGCATCTGAAGAACGACGCTCCTCTCAACATCCTCATCATCGAGGATTCGGAAGACGATGCGCTCCTGCTGGCCGGTTGCTTCAAGCGGGCCGGCCACGCCATCGAGTTCCGGCGCGTCGAGGACGCCGACGCAACGCGCGAAGCCCTGCTGGCCGGGCGATGGGATGCGATTCTTTCGGACCACAGCATGCCCGGCTTCAACGCGCTGGCGGCGCTGGCGCTGATGCAGGCACTGCATCTCGACCTGCCCTTCATCATCGTCTCGGGCGTCATCGAAGAAGAAACCGCCATCGCCGCGATGCGCGCGGGAGCGCACGACTACCTCTCCAAGGACAGGCTCGACCGCCTCGTGCCCGCAGTCGAACGCGAGATGCGCGAAGCGAAGAACCGCGCCGAGCGCCGCGCCGCCCTCGAAACCGTCCAGGACAACGCAGCGCGTTTCCGCGCCCTGGTCTCGAACATTCCCGGCATGGTCTTTCAACTGCTGCGCGCCGGGCAGGGCGAATACAGATTTCTGTATGTCAGCGAGGGCGCGGAAGACCTGCTCGGACGCGCGTCGGCAGAACTGCTTGCCGTGCCCGGCCTTTTCTTCGATGCGCTCCAGGCCGGCGATCGCCCCGGGTTCGAAACCGCCCTCTCCCGTTCCGCCGCGAATCTTTCCCTGGTGAACTGGGATGGCCGCATACGCAGCACGGACGGCATGGAGAAGTGGATCAACCTGCGCGCCGCGCCGCGAAATGCGGGGAACGGCAGCATCCAGTGGGAAGGCATCGCCTCCAACATTACCCAGAGCAAGCTGACCGAGAACGAGCTGCGCGATTCGCGGGCCCAGCTGGCCGAACTGTCGTCGCACCTGGAGACCGTCAAGGAAGCGGAGCGGGAACGCATCGCCCGCGACATCCACGACGAGCTTGGCGGCACGCTGGTCGCCATCAAGATCGAAACCTCGCTGCTCGCCAGCAAGCTGCCCACCGACCCCCTCCAGCTGCGCAAGCGCGTGCGCGCTGTCGAAGGCCTGATCGACGAAGCCATCAGCACGGCCGGGCGCGTCGCGCGGGAACTTCGCCCCGGCATCCTCAAGGATTTCGGCCTCGCCGCAGCCATCGAATGCCAGGCCGACGACTTCTCCCAGCGCGCCGGACTCGGTTGCGACACGAGCGGGATTTCCCACGAAGTCGACCCGGACGAAAAAACCTCGCTCGCCCTCTTCCGGATTTTCCAGGAAGCGCTCACCAATGTCGCCAAGCATGCCCAAGCCACCCGGGTCGGCATCCGCTTCGGCGCGTCGGGTAACACCCTGACGCTGGAAATCGCCGACAACGGCCGGGGCATTTCGGCGGAAGACATGAACAAGCCCAAGTCGTTCGGATTGCGCAGCATACGCGAGCGGATGCGGGAGCTCGGGGGGGCGCTGGAACTGGCCAGGAACACCCCGCAAGGCACCCGCGTCATTCTGCGCGCACCGTACAAGCCCAACGGCACGGCGCGGCCGGAGACCGCAATGAACGAGAACCAGCAGCCATGACGACGCAAATCCGCATCCTCATCGCCGACGACCACGCCATCGTCCGCCATGGACTGCGCCAGATCCTGTCCGACTCGGAAGACATGGTGGTGGCCGGCGAGGCGAAAAACGGCCTCCAGGCCCTGCAGATGGTCCGGCAGGACGCGTGGGATGTCGTGCTGATGGACGTATCCATGCCCGACAAGAACGGCATCGACACCCTGAAGCAGCTCAAGAAGGAATTCCCCAAGCTGCCGGTGCTCATGCTCAGCATGCATCCCGAGGAGCAATATGCGATACGGGCGCTCAAGGCGGGCGCCTCCGGCTACCTCACCAAGCAGAGCGCCCCCGAGCAACTGGTGACGGCCATTCGCCAGGTCGCCTGCGGCAAGAAATATGTGAGCCCGTCCCTCGCCGAGGAACTGGCCAACGCCATCAGCGACGACACCGAACGCCCGCCGCACGAAAAGCTTTCCGATCGGGAATACCAGACGCTGGTCCTCATCGCCTCCGGCAAGACCCTCTCCCAGATCGCCGAGGAGCTCAAGCTCAGCGTCAAGACCGTCAGCGTCTACCGCGCGCGCCTGCTCGAGAAAATGCGTCTGAAAAACAATGCCGAGCTGACCCACTACGGCCTCAAACACGGTCTGGTCGAATAATCTTTCCGTATCGCCTTCAAGTCCGGCCCGCAACTGCCGTTAATTCCCGGCGAAGGACAAACACGCATGGCCGAGATTACCCAACCCTCTGAAATCGCCCGCGAAGCCCTGCGCCGGCTGGCCACGCGGCGCATTCCGCCGACGCCGGACAACTACCGCACGCTGTATCACGAGATCGCCGGCACGGCGGAGGGGGAGGAATTCCCCGAGCGTGCCCTGAAGGCGCTGGCCGTCCGCCTGCCGCGCGCGACGCCGGAACAGGTCCGCTTCGGACAGCAGCTCGAGGCCGCCGTCGCCGCGAAGGACTGGGCAGGGTTGGCCGCCGCCCTGCAGGCCATGCTGAAAGCGTTCGAAGTTGAGCCGCTGTCCTGGTCCGACCTGATCGGCGATCTGCTCGGGCAGATGGAACGCCGTCACGCCGGACTCACCCCGGCCAAGAAGCGGGATGCCGTCAATCACATCCTCGAATCCGCTGGCGCCGACCCGGCCAACCTCCATGAGCGCTTGCAGTCGCTGCTGCGCTCCTGGTCCCGTTCGGGCGCCGGCTCCGAGCCCTCCGCGCTGACCGGAGAGATTCTCCCGGCCGGCGAGACGCCGGCCGGCGCTCCGCCGGGCACGGCATCCCCGCTGCCTGGCACAACCCCTCCCTTTGCCGACGCCGGCGAGCCGCGGCTGCCGAGCAGCGAACTGCGCGAACTCATCGCCCAACTGGTGGAAAGCTCGACCGGCATGCTGCTGATCGACACGCCGGAACTGGCCGATGAAGCCACGGCGCTGGCAAGCAGCATCAGGCAGACACGCGATGGGGCGACGTTTGTCCTGCTTACCAAGCGTCTCAAGCAATTCAATTACCGCCTGCATTTCGTCTCGGAAGACCAGGCCGAGCTCAAGGCCGCCCTGCAGAAGCTGCTCCAGCTCGTCATCGAGAACATCAGCGAACTGGTGGAGGACGACAAGTGGGTTCAGGGCCAGATCGCCATGGTGCTCGATCTCTTCGGCCAGCCGCTCAACGTCCGCCGGCTCGACGACGTCGGCCAGCGCCTGAAGGAAGTCATCTATCGCCAGAGCGCCCTGAAGAAAAATCTCAACGAGGCCAAGGAGCGGCTGAAGACCATGCTGGCCGGCTTCGTCGACCACCTGGCGACTTTTTCCGAATCGACCAGCGAGTACCACGACAAGATCGAAAAATGTGCGGAGAAAATCAGCGCCGCCAACGATCTCGCCGAACTGAACGACGTCATCGAGGAGGTCATGCGCGAGACACGCGTCATCCAGCTCAACGCCCAGCGCTCGCGAGACGACCTCAACGCCATGAAGGCGCGCGTGACCGAGGCCGAGCAGGAAGTCGCCCGGCTGCAGAACGAGCTTGCCGAGACCAGCGAAATGGTGCGCCACGACCAGCTCACCGGGGCGCTCAACCGCAAGGGGCTCGACGAAACCCTCGAGCGCGAGCTCGCGCGCGCCCGGCGCCGGCAGACGCCGATCTGCGTCTCGCTGCTCGACGTGGACAACTTCAAGTCGCTCAACGACACCTACGGCCACCAGACCGGCGACGACGCCCTCGTCCACCTCGCCCGCGTCATCCGCGAGACGATGCGCCCGCACGACACCCTCGCCCGCTACGGCGGCGAGGAATTCCTCATCATCCTGCCCGACACTGCGCTGGCGGACGCCGTCGCCGCCCTCCAGCGCCTGCAGCGCGAGCTGACCCGGCGCTTCTTCCTGCACAAGAACGAGAAGCTCCTCATCACCTTCAGCGCCGGCGTCACCGCCTTCCGCGCCGAAGAGCCGAAGCACGAAGCCATCGCCCGCGCCGACGCGGCCATGTACCAGGCCAAGAAGAGCGGCAAGAACCGCGTCGTTGCGGCGGACTGAACGGCAACCCCGTCAGAAACCGCCGTCCCGCGGCGGCTGACTTTTGCCTCAGACCTCGATCACCGTATCGCCGTAGCGTGCCAGCATCGGGTCATGGGTGATCAATCGCATCGGCTCGATCAGCGCCTGGGCGACCAGGATGCGGTCGAAAGGATCGGCATGATGCGCGGGCAACGTATCGATGGCCGCCGCATGCTCCGGCTCGATGGAGAGGAGTCGATAGCCGGAATCCTGAAAATACCTGTGTGCCTGTACAC
>JBDHRL010000152.1:0-4537 GCA_039807535.1 Rhodocyclaceae bacterium | reverse complement strand
CGCTCGGTGACGGAGATCGCGCCGCGCGCATCGAGCAGGTTGAAGGTGTGCGCGGCCTTGAGGACTTGTTCGTAGGCCGGCAGGGCGAGCTGCTGGGTCATCAGGTGCTGCGCCTGCCGCTCATGCGCGCCAAAGGCCTGCAGCAAAAAATCGACATCGCTGTGCTCGAAATTGTAGGCGCTCTGCTCCACCTCGTTCTGGTGGAAGACGTCGCCGTATTTGAGGCCGGGCGCATAGACCAGGTCGAACACGTTCTCGACGCCCTGCAGGTACATGGCGAGGCGTTCGAGGCCGTAGGTGATCTCGCCGGTGATCGGCTTGCAGTCGATGCCGCCGACCTGCTGGAAATAGGTGAACTGCGTGACTTCCATGCCGTTCAGCCACACCTCCCAGCCGAGCCCCCAGGCGCCCAGCGTCGGATTCTCCCAGTCGTCCTCGACGAAGCGCACGTCGTTCTGCTTCAGGTCGAAACCGAGCGCTTCAAGGGAAGCCAGATACCGGTCGAGGATGTCGGCCGGCGCCGGCTTGAGCACCACCTGGAATTGATAGTAATGCTGCATGCGGTTGGGATTTTCGCCGTAGCGGCCGTCCTTGGGCCGGCGCGAGGGCTGCACGTAGGCGGCCTGCCACGGCTCGGGGCCGAGCGCGCGCAGGAAGGTGGCGGTGTGGCTGGTGCCGGCGCCGACTTCCATGTCGTAGGGTTGCAGCAGGGCGCAGCCCTGCTTGTCCCAAAACTCCTGCAAGCGCAGGATGACTTCCTGAAAACTTGGGTTCTGACCAAGTTTCGGTGAAGACTCATGTCCGCTCGCGGACGTGATGTCGGAACCAAAAGTGGGCATGAAACGTCGGGGGCTATCGCGAAAGCGCGATTTTACAGGCTTTTACACCCTGATTGCGGCGTAAATCAGGGGTTTTCGACCTTGCGCTTCCCTCTGAGGATGGCGTCCGGCTGCTGCTCGAGCAGCACCGCCAGTTGGCGCAGGGCCTCGGCGGCGCGGGCGATTTCCATCAGCGCCTGGTTGACGTTCTGCACCGTGGGGGAATCGGCTTCGGCCAGCCGGCGCACAGCCTGGGCGGCACCGGCCAGCTCTTCGCCGGCCCGTGTCAGGTTGCGCACCAGATCCGAATCGGCGCCGGCCAGCGTGCCGACGCGATCCGCCGCGGTTTCAAGGCGGCTCATGGCGGCCTGGGCGGCCAGCAGCGCCTTGCGCATCTCGACCAGGCCGGCGCGGGTTTCCCCGAGGATCGGGCCGCTCTTCGCGTCCAGGCGCGCCGCGAGCGACTCGAGATGCTTCAGCGTGGCATCGAGGCGGTGCGGCAGGTTGCGCGCCTCCGGCGTGTTGAGCATCTGGCCGAGGGCCTCGCCAACCGCCGCCACGTCGGCGAGGAACCTGTCCATCGGGAAACCTTCCAGCCGGGCCGCCAGCTCCTGCACGGCGGTGCGGATGGTGGGGATCTCGCTCACGGACGGATCGGTGCCGACATGGCGTGGCGGCTTGCCCGGATGGAAATCCAGATCGACGTAGAGCTGGCCGGTGAGAATGCTCTGCAGGCGCAGCCTCCCGCGCAGGCCGCGCGCCACCAGATCGCGCACCGTTTGCCGATCGCGCAGATCGATCTCCACGCCGTCGCGCGAGCGCACGACGTGCTGCTCGATCTCGATGGTGACCGGCACGACGAAATTCTGGCTCGATGCGTCGAGGCCGAGCTGGATCTTCTTGACGGTGCCGACCTTGACGCCGAGAAAGACCACCGGCGCGCCCACCTGCAGGCCATGCGCCGCGCCCTCGAAATACAACATGTGCTGGCTGTGCCTGCGAAACCAGTCGTCGCCGGCGACCAGCAGGAGGGTGGTCACCGCCAGCACGATGGCGCCGAGAACGAAAGCGCCGATGAAAACGGGATCGGCCTTTCGGCTCATGCGACACCTCGGGTCAGAAAGTGGCGCACCCGCGGGTCGCCGTGGCGCAGCGCCTGCTGCGGATGGCCGGTCGGAATCATGGTGCGCGCATCGGCGTCGAGGAAGATCGAATCGTTGGCGATGGCCAGGATGCTGGCGAGGTCATGGCTGATCACGACGACGGTCGCGCCGAGGCTGTCGCGCAACTCGAGGATGAGGTCATCGAGGCGGCGCGCCGTCAGCGGATCGAGGCCGGAAGACGGCTCGTCGATGATGAGGATGTCTGGATCGAGCGCCATGGCGCGCGCCAGGCCCGCCCGTTTCCTCATCCCGCCGGAGAGTTCGGCGGGATAGAAATCCTCGAAGCCGGCCAGGCCCACCAGGGCCAGCTTGAAGGAGACGATCTCGGCGATGCGGCCGGACGGCAAGCCGGTGTACTCGGCGATCGGCAGCGCCACGTTCTCCGCCAGGGTCAGCGAACTCCACAGCGCGCCGCCCTGGAACATCACGCCGAAGCGGCGCTTGATGCGTTCCTGGTCCTGCGGCGCCACGGTCCAGAAATCCTCCCCGTCGTAACGCACCGTGCCCGCTGCCGGCCGTTGCAGGCCGATCAGGGCGCGCATCAGTGTCGTCTTGCCGCAGCCGTTGCCGCCCATGATGACGAAGATGTCGCCCTGCTTGACGTCGAAGCTGAGGTCGCGCTGGACGACACGCTCGCCGTAGGCCATGGTAAGGCCGCGTACCTCGATGCGGACTGCGGCGGCCGTCATATGTCCAGCTGGTAATAGACGATGGTCATCACGGAAGCGGCAATGGTGATGAGCAGGATGGCCGTCACCACCGCCGAAGTCGCCGCCTCACCGACCGCCTCGGCGCTGCGGCCGCACTGCATGCCGCGCAGGCAGCCGGCGAAGGCGACCATCGCGCCATATACCGAGCCCTTCGACAGTCCGACCCAGAAGTGCTTGAGTTCCAGCGCGCGCAAGGTTTCGTTGTAATACTCGAACAGGCTGATGTCAAAGATCGTCACCGACACCAGCAGGCCGGCCGCCATGCCGACAAAGCCGGAGTATAACGTCAGCAGCGGCACCATCAGCATCAGCGCCAGCAGGCGCGGCAGCACGAGGAAGTCGATCGGCGAGATGCCGAGCGTGCGGAAGGCGTCGATCTCCTCGTTGACCTGCATGGTGCCGAGCTGGGCGGCGAAGGCGGCGCCGGTGCGCCCGGCAATGATGATGCCGGTCATCAGCGCGCCGACCTCCCGCACCATGCCGATCGCCACGAGGTCCGCGATGAAAACCTGCGCGCCGACCAGCTTCAGCTGGTCGGCGCCGAGGTAGGCCAGGATGAGTCCCACCAGGAAGCTGATGACGGACACGATCGGCAGCGCGCGCGGTCCGATCTGCTCGACCTCCAGCCACAGGTCGCCCATGCGGAAGCGGGCGCGGCCGGCAAACAGGCGCAGGAAGGAGAGGGTGATTTCGCCGAGGAAGCGCAGCATCGCCGGCGCGCCGCGCATCAGATCGAGGGTCGTCCTGCCGACGCGGGCGAAGAGGTTTTCGTTCCCTTCGCGGCGGGCGGAAATCTTCTCCTCGGGCACCGCGCTGGCCATCGCCAGGAGGCGGCGCACGCCGTCGGGCAGGCCTTCCATGCCAACGTCGATGCCGCGCGCAGCGCATGCCTTCAGGATGCCGGCCAGGAAGGTGAGCAGGCCGCAATCCCATTCGCCGAGGGCGTCCGCATCGAAAGTCAGTCTGCGCACTGCGGCGGCGAGTTCGCGCTCGAGGCCTTCGCCGGAGGGCAGCGCCGCGTCGAGGCGCCAGCGGCCGGCAAGCACGACCGTGAGGGCGTCCTCCGCCGTCCGGTGCAATGCGAGCTTCGGCCCCGCGTTCCCGGCGGCGGACAACCCGTCAGCGTCTTCCATAGGCCGCATCCTAATCGGCATGGGATGGCCCGGCAAGGGCGCGGAAATTGTCGGGCCTGCGACTGTGCAAGCGCGGCACATGGAGTAACATGCGCCGGTTGCGACTCGAGCGGAGCAAGCGATGCAGTGTCACGTCACGATCGTCACGGGCCAGGGCGAACGGTATGAATTCGAGCTGCTGGCGGCCGATTTCGCCGGCCTGGATGCGCGCAAGGCGCAGGAATGGCTGGGGCAGGAGTTCGAAGCGGCCGGCTGCGTGCCGACCAACCCCGTCGGCAAGCTGCTGCTGGCCGACAAGATCCTCTGCCTGGCCAAGACGCAGAATGAATCCGCCTATGCCGAGCCGACGCCCTGGGTGCGCAGCTTCGTGCGCGCCGCGGCGGCCGCCATCGGCCGCGCCGTGCTCACCATCGATCTCGGCACCCACTCCCTCGGTTACTGAGCAAAAAGAACGGGGGCCGAAGCCCCCGTTCCTCTCCTCCTCCCACGGCAGGCCTTGAACGCCTGCCTTGCCTTTTGAACGCCGGGGATTCTGCAATGATCGGCCGCCCGGGTCAATGTGCAGTGCAGCAGAGTCGCATTGGACTTCGGGCGCGGTACCGGCAAAGGTCAGTCCCGGCGGAACGGCGCAGCGGCGGCGGGGCGTCCCTACAGCAGGAACAGGGTGGCCAGGCCGAGGAAAATGAAAAAGCCGCCCGAGTCGGTCACGGCGG
>JBDHRL010000019.1:0-26868 GCA_039807535.1 Rhodocyclaceae bacterium | reverse complement strand
GGCGTGCAGATCCTGCCGGGCAAGCGCGGCGAGCGCATCATGAAGAAGTACGCCAAGATGGGCAAGAAGATGCCGGCGGCGGCGGTGATCGGCTGCGACCCGCTGCTGTTCATGGCCGGCACCCTGATGCACAAGGGTGCCAGCGATTTCGACATCACCGGCACGGTGCGCGGCCAGCAGGCCGAATACCTGATGGCGCCGCTCACCGGCCTGCCGATTCCGGCCGGTGCCGAGATCGTGCTCGAAGGCGAGATCGATCCGAACAACTTCCGCCCCGAGGGCCCCTTCGCTGAATACACCGGCTACTACACCGACGAGCTGTACAAGACCATCAGCAAGCCGGCGCTGGAAGTGAAGCAGATCCTCCACCGCAACAACCCGATCCTCTGGGCCACCGGCCAGGGCCGTCCGGTCACCGACGTGCACATGCTGCTTGCCTTCACCCGCACGGCGACACTGTGGACCGAGCTGGAGAAGATGAAGATTCCCGGCGTGCAGTCGGTCTGCGTCATGCCCGAGTCGGCCGGCCGCTTCTGGACGGTGGTCTCGGTCAAGCAGGCCTACCCCGGCCATTCGCGCCAGGTCGCCGATGCCGTTATCGCCAGCAACACCGGCTCCTACGGCATGAAGGGCGTCATCACGGTGGACGAGGACATCCAGGCCGACGACCTGCAGCGCGTCATCTGGGCGCTGTCGTGCCGCTACGACCCGATGCGCGGCACGGAAATCATCAAGCGCGGCCGCTCGACGCCGCTCGACCCGGCGCTCGACCCGAACTCCGACAAGCTCACCACCTCGCGCATCCTGATGGATGCCTGCATCCCCTACGAGTGGAAGGAAAAGCCGGTCGAGGTGAAGTTCGACGAGGCGACGCTGGCGAAGGTCAAGAGCCGCTGGGCCGAGTACGGCATCGGTTAAAGGACGAAACATGGAAAGAGCCAAGGACATCAAGCTGGTCATCCTCGACGTCGATGGCGTCATGACCGACGGGCGCATCGTCATCGACGACAACGGCCTCGAGCAGCGCAACTTCGACATCAAGGACGGCTTCGGCGTGGTCGCGCTGCAGATGACCGGCGTCGACGTCGCCATCATCACCTCGAAGAAATCCGGCGCCGTGCGCCATCGCGCCGAGGAGCTGAAGATCAAGCACTTCCACGAGGGCATCAAGAAAAAGACCGAGCCCTACGAGGCGATGATCAGGGAAATGGGCATCACCGACGCCCAGGTGGCCTATGTCGGCGACGACCTGGTCGACCTGTCGATGATGAAGCGCGTCGGCCTGCCCATCGCCGTGGCCGACGCCGTGCAGGAGGTGAAGGATGCCGCCGAGTATGTGACGCAGGCGCGCGGCGGTTACGGTGCCGTGCGCGAGGCGGCCGAGCTGATCCTCAAGGCCCAGGGCAAGTGGGACAAGATACTTTCCAAGATTTGACAACAAGGAGACGAGACGTGGCTGCACCGAGAAGCAACCGGGAATTCATCGAGGCCTGCGTGAAAAGCGGCGACGCCGTGCGCATCAAGCAGGAAGTGGATTGGGAAAACGAGGCCGGGGCGATTGTTCGCCGCGCCTGCGAGCTGGCGGCGCCGGCGCCCTTCATGGAGAAGATCAAGGATTATCCGGGCTTCTCCTATTTCGGTGCGCCGCTGTCGACCTACCGCCGCATGGCGATTTCGATGGGCATGGATCCGGAATCGTCCCTGCCGGAAATCGGCCGGGAATACGTCAAGCGCACCAATGGCGAACCGATCGCGCCGGTGCAGGTCGACAGGAAGGACGCTCCCTGCAAGGAGAACATCCTCAAGGGCAAGGACGTCGACCTGTGCAAGCTGCCGGTGCCGCTGGTGCATGAAGGCGACGGCGGCCGCTACGTCGGCACCTGGCATGCGGTGGTGACCAGGCATCCGGTGCGCGGCGACGTGAACTGGGGCATGTATCGCCAGATGATGTTCGACTCGCGCACCATGTCGGGGGCGGTGTTCCCGTTCTCCGACCTCGGCAAGGCGCTCACCGACTACTATCTGCCGCGCGGCGAGAGCTGCCCCTTCGCCACCGCCATCGGCCTGTCGCCGCTCGCCGCCATGGCGGCCTGCGCGCCTTCGCCGATTCCCGAGCCGGAACTCACCGGCATGCTGGCCGGCGAACCGGTGCGGCTGGTGAAGTGCGAGACCAACGACCTGGAAGTGCCGGCCGACGCCGAAATCATCCTCGAGGGCGAGATCTGCCCCGACTACAAGGTCGAGGAAGGGCCCTTCGGCGAGTACACCGGCTACCGCACCAGCCCGCGCGACTTCCGCGTCACCTTCCGCGTGAATTGCATCACCTACCGCAACAACGCGACGATGACCATCTCCAACATGGGCGTGCCGCAGGACGAAGGGCAACTGCTGCGCTCCTTTTCGCTCGGGCTCGAACTGGAGAAGCTGCTGAAGAGCCAGGGCATCCCGGTGACCGGCGTGTATATGCATCCGCGTTCGACCCACCACATGATGATCGTCGGGGTGAAGCCGACCTATGCCGGCGTGGCGCAGCAGATCGGCCAGCTCGCCTTCGGCTCCAAGCTCGGCCCCTGGTTCCACATGGTGATGGTGGTCGACGACAAGATCGACATCTACAACTGGGACGAGGTCTATCACGCCTTTTGCACGCGCTGCCATCCGGCCAACGGCATCCACATCTACAGGAACTCGCCCGGGACGCCGCTGTACCCCTTCGCCACGCCGCACGAGCGCAAGTACTCGATCGGCTCGAAGGTGGTGTTCGACTGCCTGTGGCCGGTCGACTGGGATCCGGTCAACGACGTGCCGACCGTGGTGTCCTTCAAGAACGTCTATCCGAAGGAGATCCAGGACAAGGTGACGAGCAACTGGACGGCCTACGGCTTTCCGCCCGTGAAGTGAGGAGACAGGACAATGAATCAGTGGGAAGTTTTCGTGGACAATATCAAGGAGCTGGCCGAGGACACCGACCTCGAGCTGACCATCCGCACGCTCAATCCCGGCATCCACAAGTTCACCTACAGGCGCGTCAGGTGCCAGGTGTCCACCGACGTGAAGAAACACGCCGACCAGTTGCAGGTGCGACTGGGCCGCGGCCAACCGAGCCCGGCCCGCTTTTCCATCAAGGTGCTCGACGAAGTGCAGCGCATGCCGGCAAAGTATCTGTGACAGCGCAAGCATGGGGCACCGCGATCTGCGCAGTTTTCTCGATGGACTCGGCGGCGAGCTGATTCGCGTCCGCGAACCGCTCGAGCCGAGGTTCGAGATCGCCGCGCTGCTGAAGGAAACGCACGGCCGCGGCCGGCCCGTGCTGTTCGAGCGGGTAGCGGGCTGGCCCGGCGTGCGCATCGCCGGCAACCTGCTCGCCAGCCGGGCGCTGGCGGCGCGCGCACTCGGCACCAGCGAGGAACGCCTCGTCGAGACCTACGTCGAACGCAGCGGACAGGGCGTGCCGCCGGTGCGCGCGACGGAGGTGCCGGCGCAGGAGGTCGTGCACCGCCAGCCGGCGGACGTCGGCGCGCTGCTGCCGCTGCTGACCCATCACGAGAAGGACGCCGGACCCTTCCTCACCTGCGGCATGGTGCTGGCGCGCGATCCGGTCAGCGGCATGCGCGGCATGGGCGTGCACCGCATGATGTATAAAGGCCAGGACGGGGGCGGCAACCGTTTCGGCATCCTGCTCGCCAATCCGCCGCTTTCCCTGTATCTGGCCAATGCCGAGCGCACGGGCAGGCCACTCGAGGTGGCGGTGGCGCTGGGGCTGGACCCGGCGGTGTTCATCGCCTCGATCGTCAAGACCGGCCCGCTTGGCCCGGACAAGATGGAAATCGCCGGCGCACTCGCCGGCGCGCCCGTGGAACTGGCGCGCGCCCTGACGGTGGATGTCGAGATCCCCGCGCACGCCGAGGTCATCCTCGAGGGCCGCGTGCTGCCGGGCGTGCGCGAGGCGGAAGGGCCGTTCGGCGAGAATACCGGCGCCTATTTCACCAGCCAGAGCCCGGTCGTCGAGGTGAGCGCCGTCACCCACCGCCGCGACTTCATCTTCCCCGCACTGATGCCGTGGACCAATGACGTCGATATTCTGCTGGCCCTGGCCGGCGGCGCCGAACTGCTCGGCCAGCTGAGGGGCCTCGTGCGCGGCGTCGTCGATCTCGAACTGGTGCCCGGCACGTGCAGTTTCGCCGCGGTGGTTGCGGTGCGCGACTGCCCGCATCACGAGGTGCGCCGCCTCATCCACCTCGCCCTCAATCTCGACCGGCGCCTCAAGGTGCTGACGGTGGTGGACGACGACGTCAATCTGCGCGATCCGCGCGAGGTGGCCTGGGCGATGTCGACGCGCTTCCGTCCGGAACGCGACACGATCGTCGTGCACGGCACGGAAGGTTATATCATCGACCCTTCCACCGCCGGGGGCAGCGGCTCCAAGATCGGCTTTGACGCGACGCGCGGCGCCGGTGCGCGATTCGACAAGATCGCCGTGCCGTCCGCCGCGACGGCCCGGGCCCGGGCGGTGCTTTCCGCGATCGACATGAGGCCATCATGAAACTGGTAGTGGGCATCTCGGGCGCCAGCGGCGCCATCTACGGCATCCGCATCCTGGAAGTGTTGCAGAAGGCGGGCGTCGAAACGCACGTCGTCATGTCCGACTCGGCCAAGCGCACCATCGTGTACGAGACGGAATACACGATCGACGACATGAAGAAGCTGGCCAGCCACGTACACGACATCAACGACGTCGGCGCCTGCATCTCTTCCGGCTCCTTTCGCCATGCCGGCATGGTCATCGCGCCCTGCTCGATCAAGACGCTCTCGGCCATCGCCAACTCCTTCAACGCCAACCTGCTCGTTCGCGCCGCAGATGTCTGCCTGAAGGAGCGGCGCAAGCTGGTGCTGATGCTGCGCGAGACGCCGTTGCACCTCGGCCACCTGCGCCTGATGACGCAGGCCAGCGAGGCCGGCGCCGTGCTGGTGCCGCCGCTGCCGGCCTTTTACCACCGGCCGAAGACGCTCGAGGACGTCATCATGCAGTCGGTGAACAAGGCGCTCGATCAGTTCGATCTGGACCTCGATCTCTTCCAGCGCTGGACCGGCAACGAGGAGCGGGAGGCCTTGAAGAAGCGCTGACTATGGGAGGAAGGCCATGGCGGTGACGGAAACCGAAACGCTGCTGCTCGTCGGCGAAGCCTGCTCGGGCCTGGGCGAGGGCGCGAGTTTTACCGCGCTGGACTGGGTGCGGCGCGAGTTCCTCGCCAAGCTCGGCTTCGAGCCCTATCCCGGCACCTTCAACCTGCGCATGGGCGGGCCGGCGTGGGAAGCGGCGCGCCGGATCATGGCGAACGAGATGGGCATTTCCATCACGCCGGCGCCGGGTTTCTGCGCGGCGAAGTGCTTCCACGTCGTTATCGCCGGCCGCATCACCGGCGCGGTGGTCTTTCCGGAGGTGCCGGGCTATCCGCCGGACAAGTTCGAGGTGATTTCCGCCGTGCCGGTGCGCCAGGCGCTCGGCGTCGCTGACGGCGACAGCGTCGCCGTCAGCGTGGTCTGCTAGCGTGAAACGCCTTGCGTGCCGACCGCAGGCGCCGGGTTCCATCCCACCGCGGATGGCCCGGAGCCGGCGATGCGGCGCCAGGCCGGCATGACGCCGAGGCATTGCCGGCGCTGCGGCGCCGTGCTGGCGGAACTGACTTTTGCCGATGGCAAGGTGCGCGGTCAGTGCGGGGATTGCGGCGAGGTCGACTGGCGCAATCCCGTGCCGGTGGGCATGGCGCTCATCGGGCATGAAGGCAGGCTGGTGCTGATCCGTCGCCTGGCCGACCCGCTCGCCGGCTACTGGGCGCCGCCGTCCGGCTATGTCGAGCTGGGCGAATCGGTGCCGCAGGCGGTGGTGCGCGAGGCGCGCGAGGAGACTGGCCTCGAGATCGCGCTCGACGGACTGTTCGAGGTGTATTCGCATGCCGGCGTGAACGTGCTGATCATTGCCTACCGTGCGCATTCGGTCGGTGGCACGCTGGCGGCGGGCGACGATGCCCTCGAGGCCGGCCTGTTCGCGCCGGCCGGCTGGCCGCAGGAGCCGCCGCCGCGCAGCGGCGCGCCGGTCGATGAGTGGTTTTATGGCGTCATCCGTGACATCGCGGCGCGCTGGCGCCCCAATTGAGAAAAGGAGAATGAAATGATCGGCAGCATCACACCCCAGATGCCGGAGAAGCTCGTTGCCCACCTGCGGCCCGGTGCGCCCGGCCTGCTGCTGACCGCGGGCGCCGACGGCTATGCCACCTCCGCCTACACCTGGATCGTCGCGCTCGACGACAAGCGGCTGCGCTTCGCCGTCGACGAGGGCGGCTCGACCATGGGCAACCTGCAGCGCAGTGGCCAGGCCTCGCTGCAGGTGATCGGCCAGGGCGAGATCACCTTCATCGTCAAGGGCCGCGCGCGCCAGCTCAAGCCGCGCCTCGATGCCGCCATGCCCTATGTCATCCAGCTCTGGGAGATGGAAGTGGCCGGCGCCAAGGACCAGTCCTGGCCGGGCGTGTCGACCAGCGCGCTGACCTACACCTGGCCGGCCGAGCAGCGCGAGGCCATGCTGGCCATGGAGCAGGCCGTCTACAGGGAAATGAAGGACGCCTGAAACAACGGACAAAGCGGAGAGGCTTTTTTTCGATTTCCACCATGACCTATTTCGACCAGCGTACCGAAACCCTGCCGCGCGACCAGCTGGCCGCGCTGCAATTCGACAAATTCCAGGCCATGTCCCGCGAGCTGTGGGGCAGGAACCGGTTTTACACCGACAAGTGGAAACGGGCCGGCGTCGAACCGGGCGGCATCCGGTCGCTCGAGGACCTCGCCCACCTGCCGCTCACCACCAAGCACGAGTTGATGGAGGATCAGGCCGCGCATGGTCCCTTCGGCCACAACCTCACCTATCCGGCCGAGCAGTACGTGCGCTTCCATCAGACCTCCGGCACCACCGGCGTGCCGCTCAAGGTGCCCGACACCGAGGCCAATTGGCAGTGGTGGGGCCGCTGCTGGGGCCACGTGCTGGCCGGCGCCGGCGTCACCGCCGCCGACCGCATCTTCATGGCCTTCTCCTTCGGCCCCTTCGTTGGCTTCTGGGCCGCCACCGAGGGCGCGCGCCAGCTCGGCGCCCTGATGATTCCCGGCGGCGGCCGTGACTCGCCGCAGCGCCTCGAACTCATGCGCGACGTCGGCGCCACGGCGCTGTGCTGCACGCCGACCTACGCCTTGCGCCTGGCGGAAGTCGCGCGCGAGACCGGCTTCGATCTGTCGTCGATCCCGATGAAGGCCACGGTGCATGCCGGCGAGCCGGGCGCCAACGTGCCGGCGACCAAGGCGCGCATCCAGGACGTCTGGCGCGCCAAGTGCTTCGACCACGCCGGCGCCACCGAGGTCGGTGCGCATTCCTTCGAATGCCAGGCGCAGCCGGGCGGCACGCATCTCATCGAGAGCGAGTTCATCGCCGAGGTGCTCGATCCGGCCTCCGGCCGGGCGGTGGCGGAAGGCGAGAAGGGCGAGCTCGTCCTCACCAACCTCGGCCGCTGGGGCTTCCCCGTCATCCGCTACAGGACCGGCGACATCGTGCGCATCACGACCAGGCGCTGCGACTGCGGCCGCACCTCGCTCCGGTTCGAAGGCGGCATCATCGGCCGCGCCGACGACATGGTGACGGTGCGCGGCGTGAACGTTTTTCCGGCCGGCGTCGAGAACATCCTGCGCAAGTTCGTCGAGGTGGACGAATTCCGCATCACCGTGAGCAAGGTGCGCCAGATGGACGAGATGGACGTCGAAGTCGAGCTGTGCGAGGGCGCCGACCCGAATGTCGTGCACGCCATCGCCGAGCGGCTCGACGCCATGCTTTCCTTCCGGCCGCGCGTGCACCACCTGCCGAGGAACGCCCTGCCGCGCTTCGAGCTGAAGGCCAAGCGTTTCCACGTGAACCGGAGCTAGCGTGGCGCTGCGCTGGCGCGACTACGGCCCGCCGCCGGGGGGCGGATCGCCGCAGGCCGCCACACCCGAGGGCACGGTGGTGTATGCCATCGGCGACATCCACGGCTGCGCCGATCTGCTGCACGAAATCCTCGACGGCGTTCGCGGCGACGCCAGCCGGCGGCCGGCGCGCCGCCGCGTGCTGGTCGTGCTCGGCGACTACGCCAGCCGCGGTCCGCGCAACCGCGCCGTGATCGACACGCTCATGGCCCCCGGCCTGCCCGGCTTCGAGATGGTCGCCCTCAAGGGCAACGGGGAGGACGCCATGCTGCGCTATCTCGACGGAGACCTGTCCATCGGCGCCCACTGGTTCGACTACGGCGGCGACACGTTCCTGGCCGACTACGGCCTTGCCGTGCCGGTGCGGCCGGTGCGCAGGGCGCAGGACCTGGAAGCCTTGCGCTGGCGGGCCGACGAACTGCCTGACTACGGCGTTGGCCTGCCCGGCCTGGCGGGGCAGGACGTCCCGGCGATCGAGGCGTTGCGCTGTGATCTCGAGGCGACGCTTGCCGGGCCACACCTGGATTTTTTCCGCGGCCTGCGCGTGTTCCACCGCGAGGGCGGATACCTCTTCGTGCATGCCGGCATCGTGCCGGGACTTCCGCTGGACGAGCAGCCGGAGCGCGACTGCATGTGGATCCGTCGCCGCTTCCTCGACTCCGAGCTCGACCACGGTGCCGTCATCGTGCACGGCCACAGCATCAGCGCGGAACCCCAGGTGCGCGCCAACCGCATCGGCATCGATACCGGTGCCTATCAGACCGGCGTCCTCACCTGCCTCGTCCTCGACGGCGAGGAACGCGACTTCCTGCAGACGGCTTGATGCCGGCTGGGACGGAGCGACGCATGCGGGACAAGTCAGTCGCGGCGGCACGCCGCCGCACCGCAGTTCCCGGCGATGCGGAATTCAGCTCGGCACGCCGATGATCACGCTCGAAGCCTTGAAGAGGGCCGTCGCCCGGGTGCCGGCCGCCAATCCGAGCTTGGCGGCGCTTTCGTTGGTGATGATCGAGGCGATGGCGCCGCCGCCGGGCAGCTCGATCACGACTTCGCTATTCACCGCGCCGGGCTGGACGCGGGAGACCGTGCCGGCCAGCCGGTTGCGCGCCGAGAGCTTCGCGCCCTCGTCGTCGGTCATGACGATGACGGACGAAGCCTTGATCAGGGCGAAAGCCTCGGCGCCTGGCGCCAAGCCAAGACTGTCCGTGCTGTCGCGCGTGATGATGGCGACGATCTTCTGGCCGCCGAGAATCTCCAGCTCGATCTCGTCGTTGACCGCGCCTTTCCTGACGGCGGTCACCTTGCCGAGGAACTGATTGCGCGCACTGGTTTTCATCTTCATTCTCCTGATCAAAACTAAGTCGTCAGCAATCCCGCTCGCCTGCCGGCTGAGCTGGTCTATGAATTGGCGATGTTCGCGCTCGATGATCCTGAAGTTCTCGACAAGCTGTTCGCCGCGCCGCGTCAGGCGCGTGCCGCCGCCGCCCTTGCCGCCGGTGAGCCGCTCGACCAGCGGTTCGCCGGCGAGGTTGTTCATGGTGTCGATGGCGTCCCAGGCGGCCTTGTAGCTCATGCCGATCGCCTTGGCCGCTCGCGTGATGGAGCCGGATTCGGCGACCTTGGACAGCAGGTCGATGCGGCCGGGACCGCCGAGGTTTTCGCCGCCGACGGTCATCCAGACCGATCCGCGCAGTTCGATGGGCTTTTGCTTCCTGGCCATGGTTTCAGCTTCCGCTCGCTGCCTCAGGCGGGAAGCATATCGGCAAATGGTCGCATTTGCCGCACCCGGGCGGCCGCAGGCCGGGTTTCCCCAGCGCCGCGCCCAATTCGGCGAACAGGAAGCGCTTCCATTTCAGGTCCTGCGTATTGCGCGCGGCCAGCGGCTGGAAATAAGACTCCAGCAGGCCGGACACTTCGCCGCGGCCGGCAACTCCGAGGTCCTGCCAGAGATGGCGCTCGCCGTGGCACGCCGCGGCGATGGCGTGGGCCAGCCAGAAGGCGCGACCGGGATCGCCCCCTGCCGTCCTGTGCGCCATCATCAGTTCGACCAGTTCGCCGAACGAGCGGGGGATGTTCCGCCCGTCTTCGGCGATCCATTCCCACACCGCCGATTCGGGAAAGCCATATTCCAGGACGTCCCGCCACGCGCCTTGCGGCAGGCCGAGGGTTCGGGCAAACGGCGGCAGCTCGCCCGCCAGGGCATGTTTCACGACGCCGACGATGGTTTTGACCGGCAGATCCGGTTCCGCGCCGTGCTCAGGCAGAGGCTTCATGGGACAGCGCTTCCAGGCCGGCAGCTTCGAGGTCCGCGATTTGCCCGTCGCGCAGGCAATGCACGTGGTCGCCGAAGGCGGCGACGTCGTCCTCGTCGTGGGTGATCAGCACCATCGGCACCTCGAGGCGGCGTTGGAGTTCATCGAGTTCGCCGCGCATGCGCACGCGCAGCGCCGGATCGAGGGCGGCGAACGGCTCGTCGAGCAGCAGGGCCTGCGGACGCGCCACCAGCGCACGCGCCAGCGCCGTCCGTTGCCGCTGTCCGCCGGACAGTTCGACCGGGAACTGGTGCGCCAGGTGCTCGAGATGGAAGGCATCGAGCCAGTAGTCGACGGCCTCGTGGCACAGGTTCTCGCGCGGATTGAGCCAGCCGCCGGCGAGGCCGAAGCCGATGTTCTGCCGCACCGTCAGGTGCGGAAACAGCGCGTAGTCCTGGAAGAGATAGGCCACCCTGCGCGCCTGCGGCGCGAGGTCGACGCCTGTGCGGCTGTCGAAAAGCATGGCGCCGCCCAGGCGGATATGGCCGCTGTCCGGCCGCATCAGGCCGGCGACCGCCTTCAGCGTCAGGCTCTTGCCGGAGCCCGAAGGGCCGTAGATGACGATGCGCCGGCTGGTCGAATGCAGGCGCACGTCGAGGCGGAAGCTGCGCTTGCCGGAGCGCAGCGTCTTGCGGATGTCGATCTCGAGTTCCATGTCGTCACCGATTGGCGATGCGGCCGGGCGCGAGGCGTCCCGCCGTCATCAGCACGACGATGCAGACGGCGGACGTGATCAGCACGAGGGTGTTGGCCACGTCGTCCTGTCCCGCCTGCACCGCCTCATACACCGCCACCGACAGCGTCTGCGTCTTGCCGGGAATGCTGCCGGCCACCATCAGGGTGGCGCCGAATTCCCCCAGCGCGCGGGCAAAGGCCAGCAGCACGCCGGCGAGGATGCCGCGCCAGGCAAGCGGCAGCGTCACGCGGAAAAAGATGCCGATCTCCGAGACGCCGAGCACGCGCGCCGCCTGCTCCAGCTGGCCGTCGACCGCCTCGAAGGCGGCGCGCGCCGGCTTGAACACCAGCGGAAAGGCGACGATGGTGGCGGCGATCACCGCGCCCTGCCAGGTGAAGATCAGGTTGATGCCGAAGGTGTCCTGCAGCCAGCCGCCCAGCCAGCCGCGGCGGCCGATCACCACCAGCAGGTAGTAGCCGAGCACCGTCGGCGGCATCACCATCGGCAGGGTCAGCACGGTGTCGAGCAGGTCGCGGCCGGGAAAACCCGCCCGCGCCAGCAGGAAGCCGACGCCGACGCCGAGCACCAGGTTGAGCGCCGTGGCCCAGCCAGCGACTTTCAGCGAGAGTCCGAGCGCCGACCATGCCAGATCCATGTCGAGGCCGTCCCGGCCGTCACGGCTTGAGGAAGCCGTACTTGGCGAGTATGGCCTGGCCAGCCGGCGACAGCACGTAGGCGATGAAGCGCTTCGCTTCCTCGCCGCTCGGGCCGGCGGCGGTGCGGCCGATCGGGTAGGTCATGGGCATGTCGACCGGCACGTTGAGCGCGACCCTGACCTTGTCCTTCATGACCGCCGCGTCCGTCGCGAAGACGAAGCCGGCGTCGACCTCGGCGCGCACGACGTAATCGAGCGCCTGGCGCACCGTCTGCGCATGGATGATCCTGGGCTCGACCGTCGTCCACAGGTTTGCCGATTCGAGGGCACGCCTGGCGTAGCGCCCGACCGGCGCCACGGCCGGATTGCCCATGGCAATGCGCGTTACGCCAGCCTGCCCGAGATCGCGGAGAGCGGCGACTGCAAGCCGGCTGTCGGCGGGCACGATCAGCACGAGGGCGTTGCGCGTGAAATCCTGGCGCTCGGCGATCAGGCCCTGCTTCTGCGCCTGTTCCATGGTCTCCTGGTCGGCCGAGGCGAAGACGTCGACCGGCGCGCCCTTGGCAATCTGCTGCATCAGCGCCCCGGAAGCGCCGAAATTCAGCAACACCTTGGCGCCGGGATGCTGGCCTTCGTAACTGCGGGCGATCTCGCGGAAGGCATCGGTCAGGCTGGCCGCTGCGGACACGGTGACGTCCGTTGCGTTGGCGAATGCCGAGGAAACGGCCATGGCGGCCACGATGATCCAGCGGTGGTAACGGGAGAACATTGCTTGCCTTCGCAATGAGGACGATGAGTCGCAATATACAACCGGATATAACGCATTGCAAGCCGGGCCGGGCTTGACCGGCCCGTTTGCGCCCTCGAATTCAATCCCGATCCCAGTAAGGGTCCGGGCCGAAGCGTTCGAGCAGAAAATCGATGAAGGCGCGGATCTTGGCCGGCAGGTGGCGGGTCGGCAGGTAGAGGGCGTAGACGTGCTGCTCGACGGGGATGTATTCGGACAGTGCGGCGCGCAGGCGCCCGGCCTGCAGGTCGCGGCCGATGATGAAGGTGGGCAGCAGCGCCAAACCCAGCCCGCCGAGCACGGCCTGCGAGAGGGCCTCGTCGTCATTGATGCGCAGCCGCCCCGAGACCGGCACGGCGATAGCGCCCTCCGGCCCGGTGAAGCGCCACAGGCCCTGTTCGCCGGAGTGGGTGTAATCGAGGCAGTTGTGGCGGGCGAGGTCCTGCGGAATGCGCGGCACGCCATGCTTCCCGAAATACTCCGGCGTCGCGCACAGCTTGCGGCGCACCGGCGCGAGCCGGCGCGCAACGAGGTTGGACGGCAGCTCGCGCGCGACGCGCACGACGAGATCGTAGCCATCCTCGGCGAGGTCCACCGCACGGTCGACGATTGTCATGTCGATGTCGAGCTCCGGATAGCGGCCGAGGAAGTCCGCCAGCGCCGGTGCGACGTGCAGCGTGCCGAAGGCCACCGATGCCGCCACCTTGAGTACGCCGCGCGGCTGGGCGTGCAGGCTGCTTGCCACCTGCTCGGCGCGCACCGCCTCGTCGAGAATGCGGCTGCAATGCTCGGCATAGGCGGCGCCGACCTCTGTCAGGCTGAGGTGGCGCGTACTGCGGTTGAGCAGCCGAGCGCCGAGCGTCTTCTCCAGCTTGGCCACGGCCTTGCTCACCGCCGAACGCGACATGCCGAGGCGGCGCGCGGCGGCCGCGAAGCTGCCGCCTTCGACGACGTGGGCATACACGGCCATCAGATTCAAATCCTGCATGGGCCTGATTGTAGCCAATCAGGAAACAGTCTTGTTCGATTTCACCCCCTTACTTACAGAGAAAATCCTTCCTATCATTCATTCAAGCCCTTGCCTGCAGGCAGGGCTTTTCTTTTGTGACGAAAGGGTTGCCATGAAAAACGAAGAGTTGCTGATTGCCGATGCGGATTATGCGCGACTCGCCGCCCTGGGTCGCCAGGAAGCACTGGAGGAAGAATTGAGCCGGGCTACTGTCATCCCCGTGGAACGAATGCCGGACAATGTGGTTCGCATGCATTCCCGGGTTACTTATCTGGACGAGCGCTCGGGCGAACGGCGCGAGGTGGAACTGGTGTTCCCCGAGGAAGCGGACATGGCCAGCGGCAAGGTCTCCGTGCTCGCGCCGGTCGGCGCGGCACTGCTCGGTCTCGTGGTGGGGCAGAGCATCGATTGGCCATTCCCGGATGGCCGCGCGCGACGCCTGCGCGTGGAAAGCACTCTGGCCCCGTCCGATTGACGCGGGAGGACGCGGAGATGTACGACATGATTCGGCTGACCCGAACCGATGCCGAGCGTCTCTCCCACATGGCCGAGGGACTGGCGGCGCAGTCGCGCGGCATCCAGAAGCAGTTGCGCATCCTGGACGGCCTGATGACTTCCGCCCTGCTGCTGGAGTCCGCCGACACCCCGACCAACGTGGTGACCATCGACTCGCGCGTCGTCGTCGAGGATCTTTTTTCGGGCGAGATGAAGGAGCTCGAGCTGGTCTTTCCGGAGGAAACCGATCCGCCTTCCGGAAAGCTTTCCGTCCTCTCGGCGATCGGCTGTGCCGTGCTTGGGCGCACCGTCGGCGACCGGGTGGTGGTGGAAACCGACAAGGGCTGCCTGCAGTTGCGCATCGCCGCGCTGATCTATCAGCCCGAAGCCTTCCGCTTGCAAGGATAGGGAGAAAGATGTGATGCATTCCGAATTTCCGGTCGAGCGGCTCGCGCAGCTGGCCTCGAATCCGTTCCAGATCGGTTTTGCGCGACAGGTCATGCGCATGCTGACACCCTCCGATCTGATCGCCTACGAGGCCACCCACGATGGCCTGCTGATGCGGGCGCAGAATGAGGACGCCCTGTCCAGGCCGGCCGCGCTGCTGCGCGATCTCTACAACGACGATCTGGTCTTGTTGCCGCCGCAGGTACGCTACATGTCGCTCGGCAACCGGCCGTACGAGCCGATCATGCTGCTGCGCCTGCGCATCGCGCCACGTTACCGCGAAACCGTGCGCGAGGATCTGGACAACCGCGACGCCACGCTGCTGGAAGAACTCGAGCGGCCGAGCATCTGCGTGCTGCGCGCCGAGGCGCCCCTGCGCAATCTGCTCGGCTACGGAGAAACCTTGTCCGAACTGACGGATGGCACCGGTTTGCACTGGGTCTGGCTGGATCGTTACGTCCCGATGGACGATCCGCCGGGCGGCAAGGCGGCTTGAGCATGCAGGGCCTGCATCTTGCCGCCGACCTTTACCAGTGCGCCTGCAGCCAGGCGCTGATGAACGAGGTCGCCGCGCTGTCCGAGCTGTGCAGGGCCCGCACCCTGAATGCCGGCCTGACGCTGGTCGGCGAGAAGTGGCACGGCTTCCCGGGACACGAAGGCCAGCCGGGCGGCGTCACCGGCATGTTGCTTCTCGCCGAATCCCATGTCGCCGTGCACACCTGGCCGGAGCGCAATGGCGTTACCCTGGATGTTTATGTGTGCAACGTCACGTCCGACAATTCCGCCAAGGCCGAGCGGCTGATGCGCGAAATCGTCGATGCTTTCCAGCCCGGACAGGCGCAATGGCACAGGCTGCTGCGCGGAGACCTGGCGGAGGCAAGCCCGGGCGGAAAAGGCAGCGAACTGCTGCTCGAAACGCTCGGCACGTCAGGCGTGTTCGGCTTTCGCTTCGATCGCAGGCTGGATACGCGGCGCAGCGCTTTCCAGAATATCGAAGTGCTGGAATCGCGGGACCTCGGCCGCACGCTCCGCATCGACAATCGCTTCATGACCTCGGAGGCGGATGAATTCTTCTACCATGAGGCGCTGACGCATCCGGCGGCGATTGCGCACCCTGCGCCGCGCCGCGCGCTCGTCGTCGGCGGCGGGGACGGCGGCTCCCTGGAGGAATTGCTCAAGCACCCCAGCATCGAGGAAGTGGCGCTGGTCGAGATCGACGCCGAGGTCACCGACGTGGCACGCGCCCATCTGCAGGGGATTCATCATGGGGCACTCGACGATCCGCGGGTGACGGTGCACTACGAGGACGGCGCCGCCTTCATTGCGGAAACCCGGCAGAAGTATGATCTCATCCTGCTGGACCTCACCGACCCCGACACTCCGGCCGGACCGCTGTATACAAAGGCATTCTTCGCGCAGTGCAAGCGCGTGCTCGCTCCCGGCGGCGCCATGACTCTGCATCTTGGGTCGCCATTTCACGAACCCGGGCGGGTGCGCGGCCTGGCCGCGGAACTGGCCGCCGTGTTCGCCCAGGTGCATTGTTACGGACTGCATGTCCCGCTGTATGGCGGGTATTGGGCTTTCGCCGTCGTATCCGATATGCTGTGGCCCGCCGCGCTCGATCCCGCGCAAGTGCGGCAGCGCCTGGACGAACGTGGTATTGCCGGGCTGCGCTACTACAACGCCGAAATCCATGGCGCACTGTTCGCCCTGCCCAATTACTATCGCGCGCTCGTGCAGCATTGAACGGCTCTTGCGCCGGAACAGCGCGCGCAGCGGCCGACGGGTTAAAATCCGGGGAGCCATACCGGAGCCTCCGCATGAGACGATCGACCCGCCTGCCTCTGCTCGCCTGCCTCCTGGCAACGAGCGGCTGCCTGAGCAATTTGCCCGTGAACCTGGCCGGACAGCCGGCGGCCGGTGATCCTCCGGCCGGAAGCGCCGCGCCCGCAGACAGGGCGGCGCAGCCGGGCCGCATCGAGACGGCCTCGACCAACCGGACCACCGCACCTGCGGCAAGCGCCGGCACGTCGACGCCCGCCGCGGCGCCGGATTCCGAGCCGGATACCGTCATCAAGCTGAGCCCCGGCAGCAGCAGGCTTTCTTCTGAAATGGAAGCACGCCTGGCGTCTGTCGCGAAACGCAGCCGCGAAGACGACCGCATCCTGCTGCGGCTAGAAAGCTACGTGCCCGACGGAGGCAGCCACTCATTGAATCTGGTCCGGGCGGAGGAGTCCCTGCAATTGGTCAAGCAGCGGCTGATGGATCTAGACGTCCCGCCGCGCCGCATCATACTGGCCCCGTTCGGCGGCGAATACGACACCGCGCGCGACGAGCGCCGGCACTGGGTGGAAATTTATCTGATCAGGCCGCGGCTGTAGGGCCTGCCGCCAGGCTGCGCGCGCGCAACTGGCCGCAGCCGCCGTCGATATCCTGTCCGGCCGACCGGCGCAGCTTGGTCAGGATGCCGCGCCGGTAGAGGGCCAGCGACATCGCCTCGGCGCGCTCCTGCGCGGGGCGCCGGTAGCCGAGGCCGTCCACCGCGTTCCAGGGAATCAGGTTCATCATGGCGTGCTTGCCGGCAAGCAGGCGGGCAATGCCCTCTATCTCGGCATCGGTGTCATTCACACCTTCGAGCAGTGTCCACTGATACTGGATCGGGTAGCCGGTGGTGCGTGCGTAGCCGTCGGCGAGTTCAACCAGCTCGGCCGGATCGATGCGCGGGGCGCGCGGCAGCAGTCGTGCGCGCAGTGTGGCATCCGTCGTGTGCAGCGACAGCGCCAGCGCCGGCTTTACGTCGCAATGCGGCAGACGCGCGAAGACGCGGCGGTCGCCGACGGTGGACAAGACCAGATTCTTGTGGCCGATATCGCCCAGTGCGCCGAGCAGCTCGATGGCCTCGAGCACGTTGTCCAGGTTGTGGGCCGGCTCGCCCATGCCCATGAACACGACTTTCTTCACCGCGCGCCGGGTGCGGGCGAGCGCCACCTGGGCAACGATCTCGGCGGCGCCGAGCTGGCGTTGCAAACCGTCGCGACCCGTCATGCAGAAGGCGCAGCCGACCGCGCAACCGACCTGGGTCGATACGCACAGGCCGTCCTTCGGCAGCAGCACGCTTTCCACCGCCTGGCCGTCGGCGAGATCGAGCAGCAGCCGCGTGCCGTCCGCGCCAGCGTGCTCGGCGCGCAGGCGAATGATGCCGTGCAGCTCCTCCGCAAGCGCGGGCAGGGCTTTGCGCAGATTGAGCGGAAGGAAGTCCTCGGGCCGGCTGCGACCCTCATCGAGCGGCAGCGCGCGCGCCCAGTTGCGCAGAACGAGCGCTTCGTGTGCGGGTTTGGCACCGAGCGCGTGCAGGCGCTGGCGGATATCCTCGATCTTCATTGAATGCGGAATGCTAGCATTATCCATCGCGGCGGGCGTGGCGTGACGGGAGGCAACATGGCGAATGGCATCAGGGCGGTCATCTTTGATTTCGAGGGCACGCTGGTCGATTTCCAATGGCGGCTCGCCGAAGCCGAGGAGGAGTTGCGCCACGCCTGTGCGCAGCAAGGCCATGCGACGGCCGGCAACTACGCCGAGCTGTGGAACGCGGCGGCGGAGATCGCCGTGGCGCAGGGGCGGCTGGAGGAATTGCGCCGCGCGTTATTTCCAATTTACGACCGCTGGGATGCCGACGCGCTCGAGCGCTGGTCGCTGCGTCCCGGTGCGGGACAACTGCTGCGCCAGCTGGCACAGGCAGGCGTCGGCACCGCCCTGGCCAGCAACTGCGGCCGCGCGGCCGTCACGGCCGCACTCGGCGGCTTCGGCCTCGACCGCTGGCTGTCACCGGTGGTGAGCCGCAACGACGTAACCTTCATGAAGCCGCGCGCGGAAGGCTTGGATCGCGCGCTGGCGCAGTTGAACACGCCGCCCGGGGCGGCGCTGTTCGTCGGCGACAGCCGCGCCGACGTGCTCGCCGCGCGCGCTGCCGGCCTGCGCGTGGCCATCATCCTCGGCGGCGAATGCGCCGAAGCCGACTTCGCCGCGCTGCCGCCCGACCATTTCGTGTCGCGGCTCGACGAGATCGTCGCGCTGATCGGCTGAGCGACTACTTCTTCTGCATGTCCAGCCGGAATTTCACGAAGGAGCCCGGTGCATCCTCGATGGCCTTCAGCTTGCCCCTGGCGGGGTCGCGCGCCGGCACCCATTCCTCGCCGTTGAGGCCGCCGATCCACTGCTGCCAGTCGGTCCACCACGAGCCGGGGTGTTGCGTCGCGCCCTCGAACCATTCGTCGGGCGTGGCCGGCAGCGTCTTCGCGTCGTTGATCCAGAAGTGGTACTTGTTGGCGGCGGGCGGGTTGACGATGCCGGCGATGTGGCCGGAGCCGCCGAGCACGAAGCGCACCGGGCCGCCGAGGCGGGTGGCGCCGAGGTAGGTGCTCTTCCACGGCGCGATGTGGTCCTCGACGGTGGAGATGAAGTAGGCCGGCACCTTCACCTTGGAGATGTCGATGGGCACGCCGTTCAATTCGATGCCGCCCGGCTCCCTGAGCAGATTCTTCATGTACATGTTGCGCAGGTAGAAGCTGTGCATCCTGTACGGCATGCGCGTCGAGTCGGAGTTCCAGAACAGCAGGTCGAAGGGGAAGGGCTCCTTGCCCATCAGGTAATTGTTTACCACGAACGACCAGATCAGGTCGTTCGAGCGCAGCATGTTGAAGGTGGTGGCCATCTCCGAGCCTTCGAGGAAGCCGCGCTCGGCCATCTTCTTCTCGAGGCTGGCGACCTGCTGCTCGTCGATGAAGACGCCCAGCTCGCCGGGAATCGAGAAATCGAGCAGCGCCACGAAGAAGGTCGCCGAGACGATGCGCTTGTCCTTCTTGACGGCGTTGTAGCCCAGCGTCGAGCCGAGCAGCGTGCCGCCGAGGCAGTAGCCGATCAGGTTCACCTCGTCGGTGCCGCTCTGCCTGCAGACGGCGTCAAGGGCGGCCAGCGAGCCCTCGGTCAGGTAGTCCTCGAAGGCCTTCTCGGCGAGGCGCTTGTCCGGGTTTACCCAGGAGATGACGAAGACGGTGTGGCCCTGGTCGGTGGCGTATTTGATGAAGGAGTTCGACTGGCGGAGATCCAGGATGTAGTACTTGTTGATCCAGGGCGGGATGATCAAGAGCGGCCGGCGGTACTGCTTCTCCGTCGTCGGATTGAACTGCAGCAGCTGTATCAACTCGTTCTGGAACACCACCTTGCCGGGCGTGACGGCGACGTTCCTGCCGAGCTCGAAGGCGGTCGGGTCGGTCATCTTGACGCGCAACTGGCCGTCGCCCTCCTCGATGTCGCGCAGCAGGTTGTTGAAGCCCTTGAGCAGGTTCTGGCCGTGGGTCTTCACCGTCTCGCGGAAGACTTCCGGGTTGGTCAGGGCGAAGTTGGAGGGCGAGAGCGCGTCGATGTACTGGCGCGTGAAGAAGCTCACCTTTTTCTCGGCATCGGGCGACAGGCCTTCGACGCTGGTCGCCACGTCGTGGATGTGGCGTGCCGTGATGAGGTAGGACTGCTTGATGAAGTCGAAGAGGAAGTGCTCTTCCCACTGCTCGTCCTTGAAGCGGCTGTCACCCTTCTTCGGCGTGGCCACCGGCTGCGTTTCCAGGCCGGTGAAGCGCAGCATGGAGTGCTGCCAGAGCGAGAAATAATCCCACACCAGATTCATCTGTGCCTGCGCCAGCTTGTAGGGATTGGCGAGCAGCTTGGCCATCATGTCCATGAAGGCCTGGGCGATGCCGAGTTCGTCTGCCGGCGCCGCGATGCCCTGCTTCATTTGCCGACGCATGTGCTCGGTGATGAGCTTGGAGGCACGGTTCGCGACTTCGCCATAGGTCCTGGCGATTTCCTGCGGGTCGGGCAGGGCGGGCTTGGGGGATTCCTGTTGCTGCGCAGGCATCGATCTTCTCCTGGTTTTTCTGCCTAGATGGCGACGAAGCGGAACACGCCGTCGGCGCCGCGCGCGCGACGCGCGCGACCGGTGTGCTCCAGATGGTTGAGGTGTGCGATGGATTCACCCATGGCGAACATGACCTGATGCGCGTCGAGCTCGCGGCGAAACAGCGTCGGGATCAGCTCGCAGGCGCTCTTCGGCGTGTCGAGCGCGGCGAGCAGCGCCTCGAAACGCTCCTCGTGATGGGCGGCGAGCTGCGCGACGCGTGCGTGGATACCGCGGAAGGGGCGGCCATGCGAGGGCAGCACCAGCGTATCGTCGGGCAGCGCGGCGAAGCGCGCGATGGAATCAAGGAAGCAGCCGAGCGGGTCGCCGTCCGGATTGGAGGACATGGCGCTCACGTTGGTGGAGATGCGCGGCAGCAACATGTCGCCGGAGATCAGCACCTTGCGCGCGGCGCAATGCAGCGAGGCATGCTCGGGCGAGTGGCCGTGGCCGACGATGACGCGCCAGTCGTCGCCGCCGATGCGCAACGCGTCGCCCGCGATGAGGCGGTGATATTCCAGCGGCAGGCCATCGACGCGCGCGCGGTAGGTCGGGCCGCGATCGAAGAGCAGGGCGGCGCGCGCCTCATCCAGGCCGTGGCGGCGGAAGAAGCCGACCATGCCGTCGACGTCGTAGTTGGGCAGCTGGTGATACCAGGCGCAGGCGTTGAGCATTTCGCCCAGGGTGATCCAAGTCGGCGCGCCGGACTTCTCGCCCAGCCAGCGGGCGAGGCCGAGGTGGTCGGGATGGCAGTGGGTGACGACGATGCGCTTCACCGGCTTGTCGCGGCAACGTTCGGCGAGCACGGTGCCCCAGTTCGCCTTGATGGCATCGAGGTTGAGACCGGTGTCGACGAGGGTCCAGCCGTCCACCTCTTCCAGCAGCCACAGGTTGATGTGGTTCAGCTCGAAGGGCAAGGGCATGCGCACCCAGAAAATGCCCGGCGCGAGCTCCAACGCCTCGCCCGGCCCGGGTTGCTGCTCGAAGGGGTAGTTGATCGGCTCGAACGGCTTCAATTGATTAAACGTCGGAAAAATGATTAACTCGGAATGTCCATGCGTCCGTTATGTTGCGGCGCACAAAACAGTATTTTATACCTGAACATGGCCCGGGAACAGACCTTCACGATCACCGAGCTGGCGCGCGAATTCGAGATCACGCCGCGCGCCATCCGCTATTACGAGGACCAGGGCCTGATTTCCCCGGAGCGCGCCGGTCAGAACCGGGTGTATTCGAAGCGCGACCGCACGCGCCTGAAGCTGACCCTGCGTGGTCGCCGCCTCGGCCTGTCCCTTGCCGAGATTCGGGAACTCATTGATATGTATGATGTTGGCCGTGATCAGCGGAACCAGTTGTCGAAGTTCCTGACGGTTCTGGCGCGCCAGCGCGCCGCCCTGGAGCGCCAGCGCGAGGACATCGAAGTGGTGATGGCGGAAATCGTCTCCCTGGAAACCCGTGCCCATGAATTGCTGGGGGAGGAGGGCGGCAAGGCTGCCAACAAAAAAAATTTGGTGAAGGCGTGACGTTGACGTCAACGTCAAAGCCGCCTAAGCTTTGTTGACGTTAACGTCAACGTCAACTGAGCATCATTCCTGTCCGGAGGAGCCATGCCCCACCGCGTTCGACCCGAGAAAAAGACCCCCGAGCCGCGCAACCCGGACTGGGAAGCCACGGTACGGGCGAGCTTCGCCCGGCAGGGCGTGATGGGCCTGATCGGCGCCGAAATGGGTGCGATCTCTCCGGGACACTGCGAAATCCGTCTGCGCTATCGCCCCGATCTCACCCAGCAGCACGGCTTCTTCCATGCCGGCGTCACCAGCACCCTCGTCGACAGCGCCGGCGGCTACGCCGGCCTGACGCTGATGCCGGTCGACGCCGAGGTCCTGACCGTCGAATTCAAGCTCAACCTGCTGGCGCCGGCCGACGGCGAGCTGCTCGTCGCCGAGGGCCAGGTGCTGAAGTCCGGCCGCAACCTCGTCATCACGCGCGGCGAAGTGTACGCGATCAGAAACGGCAAGGCCACGCACTGCGCCACCATGCAGCAGACCCTCATGACCATGCACGGCAAGGCCTGACGGCCGCGGCTATCACCGGAGAAACCACATGCTCGGCATCAATTTCGACCTCGGCGAAGACATCGACCTGCTGCGCGACGCCGTCTGGGATTTCGCGAAGAACGAGATCCTGCCGCGCGCGGCCGACATCGACCGCGACAACCTGTTCCCCGCCGACCTGTGGCGCAAGTTCGGCGAGATGGGCCTGCTCGGCCTCACCGTCGAGGAAGAATACGGCGGCACCAAGATGGGCTACCTCGCCCACATCGTCGCCATGGAGGAGATCTCGCGCGCCTCGGCCTCGGTCGGCCTCTCCTATGGCGCCCATTCCAACCTCTGCGTGAACCAGATTTGCAGGAACGGAAGCGAAGCGCAGAAGGCGAAATACCTGCCGAAGCTGATCTCCGGCGAACACGTCGGCGCGCTGGCCATGTCCGAGCCGAATGCCGGCTCCGACGTGGTGTCGATGAAGCTGCGAGCGGATCTCAAGGGCGACCGCTACGTGCTCAACGGCGCGAAGATGTGGATCACCAACGGCGGCGACGCCGACACGCTGGTGGTGTATGCCAAGACCAACACCGAGGCCGGTGCCAAGGGCATGACCGCCTTCCTCGTCGAGAAGGACTTCAAGGGCTTCTCCAGGGGCCAGCACCTCGACAAGCTCGGCATGCGCGGCTCCAACACTTACCCGCTGTTCTTCGACGACTGCGAGGTGCCGGTGGAGAACGTGCTCGGCGGCGAGGGCCACGGCGCCCGCGTGCTCATGAGCGGCCTCGACTACGAGCGCGCGGTGCTCTCCGGCGGCCCGCTCGGCATCATGGCCGCCTGCATGGACACGGTGATCCCCTTCATTCACGAGCGCAAGCAGTTCGGCCAGAGCATCGGAGAATTCCAGCTCATGCAGGGCAAGCTCGCCGACATGTATTCGACCTGGCAGGCCTGTCGCGCCTACGTTTACGCAGTGGGCAAGGCCTGCGACCGCGGCGACGGATCTGGCAAACACTCCCGCACGCTGCGCAAGGACGCCGCCGGCGCCATCCTGTATTCCGCCGAGAAGGCCACCTGGATGGCGGGCGAGGCGATCCAGGCCCTCGGCGGCGTCGGCTACACCAATGAATTCCCTGTCGGCCGCCTGTGGCGCGACGCCAAGCTCTACGAGATCGGCGCCGGCACCTCCGAGATCCGCCGCATGCTGATCGGACGCGAGCTCTACAGCGAAACCATGCCATGATGTTCGAGACCGCCCGCGGCACCGTGCACGAATGGCAGCGCGACCACATGGGCCACATCAACGTGCGCGCCTACCTGGATTTCTTCGACCACGCGGCGTGGCAGACCTATGCCGCGCTCGGTCTGACCGCCTCGCTGTTGAGGAGCGGCGCCGTGAACCTGGCGGCGGTGCAGCAGAACGTCAGCTACATGAAGGAGCTGTATCCGGGCGACACCATCGTCGTGCGCACCGGCGTGTTGGAGTTGCGCGAGAAGGTGGTGCGCTTCCGGCACGAGCTTGCCAATACCGAGACCGGCGAGTTGGCCGCGACCTGCGAGTTCACCATCGTCTGCCTCGATGCGAAGACGCGCAAGTCCTGCGCGTTCCCGCCGGTCGTGGCGGGGAAGGCGCGCCAGCTCATGATCGGGGAGGCATGATGGCGGAGATGGTCGAAACCTACCGCGGCACGGTCTATCCCTGGCACTGCGACCACATGGACCACATGAACGTCATGTGGTACGTCGGCAAGTTCGACGAGGGCACCTGGAATTTCTTCGCCCTGCTCGGTGTCACGCCGGCCTATCTGCGCGACAACGGCCGCGGCATGGCGGCGGTGGACCAGCGCATCGCCTACCAGCGCGAACTGCATGCCGGCGACACGGTGGCGATCCGCACCGGCACCCTCGAGGTGAAGGAGAAGTCGATCCGCTTCGTGCACGAGATGCGCAACGGCGCGACCGGCGAAGTGTCCGCCATCACCCTGCTCACCGGCGTCTTCCTCGACACCGTGGCGCGCAAGTCCTGCGCCTTACCCGCGCCCTTCCGCGAACGCATGGAGCAGTTCAAGATTACCTACGACCTGCCCTGGCAGGACTGACCATTTCCGGAGCACAACATGAGCAACGATCCGATCGTCATCGTCTCGGCCGCCCGCACCCCGATGGGGGGCTTCATGGGCGACTTCGCCTCCCTCGCCGGCCCGCAGCTCGGCGCCGCCGCCATCCGGGCCGCCGTCGAGCGCGCCGGCATCCAGCCGGAGCAGGTTCAGGAAGCCATCATGGGCAACGTGCTGCAGGCCGGCGTCGGCCAGGCGCCGGCGCGCCAGGCGGCGCTCGGTGCCGGCTTGCCGCTGTCGGTGAACTGCACCACGGTGCACAAGGTGTGCGGCTCGGGCATGAAGGCGACGATGTTCGCCCATGACATGCTGCTCGCCGGCGCGAACGAGATCATGGTCGCCGGCGGCATGGAGTCGATGAGCAACGCGCCCTATCTCCTGCCCAAGGCGCGGGGCGGCCTGCGCCTCGGCCACGGCCAGGTGCTCGACCACATGTTCTTCGACGGCCTCGAGGACGCCTACCAGAAGGGCCGCCTGATGGGCACCTTCGCCGAGGAGTGCGCCGAGAAGTACGGCTTCACGCGTGAGAAGCAGGACGACTTCGCCATCGCCTCGACGACGCGCGCGCAGAAGGCCATCAACGACGGCTCCTTCGCCTGGGAGATCGCGCCGGTGACGGTCGCCGGCCGCAAGGGCGACGTCGTCATCGACCGTGACGAGCAGCCGCTCAAGGCCCAGCTCGACAAGATCCCGACCCTGAAGCCGGCCTTCAGGAAGGACGGTACGGTGACGGCCGCCAACTCCAGCTCGATCTCCGACGGCGCCGCCGCGCTGGTGCTGATGCGCCGCTCGACGGCCGACAAGCTCGGCCTCAAACCGCTGGCGACAATCATTGGCCACGCCACCCATGCCCACGAGCCGGGCTGGTTCACCACCGCGCCGGTCGGCGCCATGCAGAAGCTCTTCGCCAGGACCGGCTGGAGCGCCGACAAGGTCGACTTCTACGAGATCAACGAGGCCTTCGCCGTCGTGACCATGGCGGCGATGCACGACCTCAAGCTGCCGCACGAGAAGGTGAACGTGCACGGCGGCGCCTGCGCCCTCGGCCATCCCATCGGCTGTTCCGGCGCGCGCATTCTCGTCACGCTGATCGGCGCGCTGAAGAAATACGGCGGCAAGCGCGGCGTGGCGAGCCTGTGCATCGGCGGCGGCGAAGCGACGGCGATGGCGATAGAGTTGACCTAAATGCAAACCACCAAGACACCAAGCCACCAAGAGGCACAAGGAATTCTTGGTGTAACTTGGGGTCTTGGTGCCTTGGTGGTGAGAACATGCTTTTGACCCAAGAACAGGAAATGATCCGCGACGCCATGCGCGATTTCGCGCGCGAGCGCCTCGCGCCCTTCGCCGCGGAATGGGACCGCCATTGCACTTTCCCGCGCGAGGCGCTGAAGGAACTCGCCGGCCTGGGCGCCTTCGGCATGGCGGTGCCCGAGCGCTGGGGCGGGGCGGGCATGGACACCGTCTCGCTGGCCCTCGCCCTGGAGGAGATCGCCGCCGGCGACGGCGCGACGTCGACCATCATCAGCGTCAACAACTCGGTGGTGTGCGGCCCCATCCTCGCCTTCGGCACGGATGCGCAGAAGGAGCAATGGCTCAAGCCGCTGGCGAGCGGCGCCAAGCTCGGCTGCTTCTGCCTGACCGAGCCGCATGTCGGCTCCGACGCCGCCGCCATCCGCACCTCGGCGGTGCGCGATGGCAACGAGTGGGTGCTGAACGGCGTCAAGCAGTTCATCACCTCGGGCAAGAACGCCCAGGTCGCCATCGTCTTCGCCGTCACCGACAAGGCGGCCTCTAAGCGCGGCATCTCGGCCTTCATCGTGCCAACCGACGCGCCCGGCTACATCGTCGCCCGCATCGAAGAGAAGATGGGCCAGCACGCCTCCGACACGGCGCAGATCCTCCTGGAAAACTGCCGCATCCCGGCGCAGAATCTGCTGGGCGCGGAAGGCGAGGGCTACCGCATCGCGCTGGCCAACCTGGAAGCCGGCCGCATCGGCATCGCCGCCCAGTCGGTCGGCATGGCGCGCGCGGCCTTCGAGGCGGCGCTGAAGTATGCCCAGGAGCGCGAGGCCTTCGGCAAAGTCATCATCGAGCACCAGGCGGTGAACTTCCGCCTTGCCGACATGGCCACGCGCATCGAGGCGGCGCGCCAGCTGGTGCTGCACGCCGCCGCCCTGCGCGACGCCGGCAAGCCGTGCCTGAAGGAGGCCTCGATGGCCAAGCTGTTCGCCTCGGAGATGGCGGAGGCAGTCTGCTCCGGCGCCATCCAGATCCACGGCGGCTACGGCTACGTGGCGGACTTCCCGGTCGAGCGCATCTACCGCGACGTGCGCGTGACGCAGATCTACGAGGGCGCCAGCGACATCCAGCGCCT
>JBDHRL010000151.1:0-4728 GCA_039807535.1 Rhodocyclaceae bacterium | reverse complement strand
GGCAACGACGCCTGCCGCTTCTTCTACGTGCTGAGGAAGTCCGACCAGCACCTCGACTTCGACCTCGACCTGGCCAAGTCGCAGACGAACGAGAATCCGGTGTACTACATCCAGTACGCCCATGCCCGCGTCTCGTCCGTGCTGGCGCAGTGGGGCGGCGACGAAGCTGCGCTCGCCGGTGCCGATCTTGCCCTCCTCGGCAGCGCACACGAACTGGCGCTGTGCGCGCGCCTCGGCGAGTTTCCGGAAACGGTGGAAAATGCCGCACGCGATTACGCGCCGCACCTGATCGCCTTCTACCTGAAGGATTTGGCCGGCGAATTCCACAGTTACTATAATGCCGAGCGCTTCCTCGTCGACGAGGCAAAGCTGCGCGAAACCCGTCTCGCGCTGTGTCTGGCCGTGCGCCAGGTGCTGCGCAACGGCCTCGCCATCATCGGCGTGAGCGCCCCCGAGTCAATGTGAGGCAAACATGAGCACACGCAAGCAGGCAGGCAGCACCCTCCTCGGCCTGTTCATCGGCCTGGTCGTCGGCGTCGTCATCGCCGCCGGTGTCGTCTGGTACCTCAACAAGACGCCGATTCCCTTTCAGGCCAAGGTCAAGCCGGGCGAGAAACCCGCCGCCGAAGCAAAGGCCGAACCGGGCAAGTCGCCCGCCACCCCCGTGCCCCCGGAACCGTTGCCCGGCAAACCCGGCGACAAAGCACCGGAAAAGCCGCGTTTCGAGTTCTACAAGATCCTGCCGGGCAGCGAAGAGCCGGTGCCTCAGAAGGAGGTCAGGCCGGCCGCCCCCGCAGCGACGGCTGCCGGTGAGGTGCTCTTCCTTCAGGCTGGCGCCTTCCAAAAACCGGCCGACGCGGACAACCTGAAGGCCCGCCTTGCGTTAATGGGGGTGGAGGCCAGCGTGCAGCAGGTGGCGCTGCCCGAGAAGGGCGTCATGCACCGCGTGCGCATCGGTCCCTATGCGAATCCCGATGAAATGGCCAAGACGCGGACGCTGCTGGCGCAGAACGGAATCGAGGCCAGCGTTGTCAGAATCAAGGACGGCAAGGACGCCACCCGCTGAACCAAGGAGGAATCATGCGCATCAAGAACTGGCTGGGCCTCATCGGAATCACGCTCGCACTCCTCGCCGGAGCCGCCGCGGCCCAGGGCAAGTCCGCCTTCAAACTGCTGGCGGCGCCGCAACCCGTCGAGACCGGCAAAAAGATCGAGGTAATCGAGTTCTTCTGGTACGGCTGCCCGCACTGCTACGACCTCGAGCCCTTCCTCAAGAAATGGACGGCCCGGCTGCCGAAGGATGTCGAGTTCCGCCGCATCCCGGCGGTACCCACCGAGCGCTGGATGCCGAACGCGCGCACCTATTACACCCTGGAGTCCATGGGCCTGCTCGAGAAGCTGCACGGAGAAGTGTTCGACGCCATCCATATCGACCGCGTTAACTTCAACGACGAGAAGACCCAGCTCGACTGGATGGCAAGGAAGGGCATCGACCGCAACAAGTTCGCGGAGGCCTGGAGGTCGTTCTCGGTGCAGAGCAAGACCAAGCGTGCCGTCCAGCTTACGCAGTCCTACGACATCACCGGCGTGCCGACGCTGGTCGTGGACGGCAAATACGTCACCTCGGTCTCCATGACCGGCAGCCCGGAGGGCCTGATGCAGACGCTCGATGGGCTGATCGCCAAGGCCCGCGCCGAGCGGCCGAAGGAAAAATAATAGGGCGGTCTTCGGCCCAAGGCTGGGCGTGAAGGTCTTCATCACCGGCGCCTCCTCCGGCATCGGCGCGGCGCTCGCCGTGCACTATGCCGCGCGCGGTGCGCAGCTTGGCTTGGTGGCGCGCCGTGCCGAGGCCCTCGCCGACGTTGCCCGCACGCTACCGGGCAACCCCGCTCTCTATAACGCCGATGTCGCTGACGCCGAAGCCATGGCTGGCGCGGCGCGCGATTTCATGGCGCGGTTCGATGTGCCCGACATCGTCATCGCCAACGCCGGCATCTCCGTCGGCACGCTCACCGAGCACGCCGAGGATATCGGGGCCTTCGGCCGCGTTCTGCAGACCAACGTCGTTGGAATGGCCGCCACTTTCCAGCCCTTCATCGCACCGATGCGCATGGCGCGATGCGGACGGCTTGCCGGCATTGCTTCGGTGGCGGGCGTGCGCGGCATCCCCGGCGCCGGCGCCTACAGTGCCTCGAAGGCTGCCGCCATCACCTATCTCGAGGCACTGCGCATCGAACTGCGGCAAAGCGGCGTGAAAGTCGTCACCGTCTGCCCCGGCTACGTCGCCACGCCGATGACGGCGGTAAATAACTATCGCATGCCCTTCATCCTGCCCGCGAACGTCGCCGCACGGCGCATCGCCCGCGTGATTGACAACGGCCGCGCCTATGCCGTGGTGCCCTGGCCGATGGCCATCGTCGCACGTGCCATGTGCCTCCTGCCCAACGCGGCGTATGACCGCCTCTTCAGGCGCGCCGGCCGCAAGCCGCGCGGCCTCAAGCTCTGATGATGATCAATGGGCAAGCTTGCCTCGTTCGATGGCCACGCCGACCCGCTTCACCCCGCGCGCCACACCGGTCTTGGCAATGGAGATTTTCACCCAGGGCGCGCCAAACCCCTCGGTGAGCAGAGCCACGACATATTCCCCCAGCGCCTCAAGCAGGTTGAAATGCCGCTCGCCGAGTTCCTTGCGGATGCGCGCGATCACCTCGGCGTAGTCGATGGTGTCGGCGATATCGTCGTGCTGGGCGGCGGCATCCGGCACGCCGAATTCGAGGCTGATCTCGATGGTCTGGCGCGCCGCCCGCTCGCGCGCGTAGATGCCGACCCAGGCCTCGACACGCAGTTCGTCGATGAAGATGCGGTCCATGCGGAAATCTCGATTAGAATGCCGCAGATTTTAGGGGATATGTCATGACTACGCTCGGTTTCGCCATCCTGGCCTACCTGCTCGGCTCCGTCCCCTTCGCGGTGGTGACGAGCAGGCTGTTCGGCCTGGCCGATCCGCGCAGCTACGGCTCGGGCAATCCCGGCGCGACCAACGTGCTGCGCAGCGGCAACAAGCTGGCGGCCCTGCTCACGCTGTTTGGCGATGCGGCAAAGGGCTGGCTGGCGGTGTTCCTCGTTCAGCAGGTCGGTCCCGCCTACGGGGCTCAGCCGCAGGATGTGGCGATTGCCGGATTCGCCGCTTTCTTCGGCCATCTGCACCCGGTTTTCCTCAACTTCAGGGGGGGCAAGGGCGTCGCCACCGCCGCCGGCGTTCTGTTCGGCTTCAGCCTCTGGCTGGGCCTCGCCGTCCTCGCAGTGTGGATCGGCGTTGTCTGGCTGTTCCGCTACTCCTCGCTCGGCGCCATTGCCGCCGCCATCATCGCGCCGATCATCGCCACCGCCTTGCTCGATTCAAGCGACATGCTCACTGCCGTGTTCTGCATCGCACTGCTGCTGTTCTGGCGCCACAGCGGAAATCTGCAGCGCATCCGCGCCGGCACCGAACCGAAGATCGGGGAAAAGGACTCTATGTCCTGAGTTCTGCGGCTTGCCTTAACTTGGCGCATGCCTGGTGCGTTTTGCGGCAGGTCCATCAGGCCTCCTCCAGGGCCCAGCGCGGCCGGACACTGAAGCCGCCCGGCTTTTCGACGGGAGCAGCAAAAGTCAGTCGCTGCGCACCGGCGAAGGCGATCATGGCTCCGTTGTCGGTGCACAACTCAATTTCCGGATAGAACACCCGGGCCCCCACCGCGCGCGTGCCGACATCCAAAGTGGCGCGCAACGCCAGGTTGGCACCGACACCGCCGGCGACGATCAACTGCTTCAGGCCGGTCGCCTGCAGCGCAGCCAGCGCCTTGGCCGCCAACACTTCGACAATGGCTGCCTGAAATTCCGCGCACAGGTCGGCTTTGTCTGTCTCACTCAACGGTCGATTGCGCACCTGCGTCAGCACGGCCGTCTTCAGGCCGGAGAAGCTGAAACCCAGGTCCCCGCTGTGCAGCATCGGCCGCGGCAAGGAAAATCGTCCGGCCCGCCCCCGCCCGGCCAGTTGTGACAACTGGGGCCCGCCTGGATAGCCGAGGCCGAGCAATTTGGCCGTCTTGTCGAAGGCCTCGCCGGCCGCATCATCCAGGGTTTCGCCCAGCAATTCGTACTGTCCGACGCCGGACACGCGCATCAATTGTGTGTGGCCGCCCGACACCAGCAGGGCGACAAAGGGGAACCTGGGCGGGTCGGCCGACAGCAGGGGCGACAGGAGATGCCCCTCGAGATGATGCACCGGCAGGGCCGGCACCCGCAGAGCAAATGCCAGCGATTCGGCAAAGCCGGCACCGACCAGCAGGGCTCCGGCCAGGCCTGGCCCGGCGGTATAGGCAATGGCGTCGATGGCCTCCGGACCGACGCCAGCCTCGGCCAGCACCTTGCGCAGCAACGGCACGATGCGGCGAATATGGTCGCGCGAAGCCAGTTCCGGTACGACCCCGCCATAGGCCTCGTGCAGGTCGACCTGGGAATGGACGGCGTGCGCCCGCAGGCCGCGCCCCGTATCGTAGAGGGCCAGGCCGGTTTCGTCGCAGGAAGATTCGATGCCCAGGACCAGCATGCCGGCCATTCTACCGACGTAATCTGCCTGTGGCGGGTCGGTCTTCACCGAAGCCCCAACAGGCAATTCCCCATAAAAAAGCCCGACTTTTGTGTGGTCGGGCTTTTTGTGGGTGTAGTTAGTCTGACGATGACCTA
>JBDHRL010000018.1:0-27883 GCA_039807535.1 Rhodocyclaceae bacterium | reverse complement strand
CCTTCACCTGGCCGGTGAAGAATCCGTCGCGCGAGGAATTGGAGCGCGTCGCCGCGCAACTGCGCGCGGCCTTGTAGGTCGGGCTTCAGCCCGACAGCGGCGGTCGATCGGCGCCTGTCGTCGGGCTGAAGCCCGACCTACGGGTTCGACCTACCAGGGCTTCTCGCCGAAGGCGGCTTCGTAGCGCTCGGCAATCTGCCCCCGCGTCGGCTTGTGGTTCTGGCCGCCGCGGTGTGCGATCTTGATCGATCCCATCAGCGAGGCGAGCCGCCCGGCCTTCCCCCACGGCATGCCGCTGGCGATGCCGTAGAGCAGCCCGGCGCGGAAGGCATCCCCGCAGCCGGTCGGGTCGACCAGCTCGTCCGGCTGGACACTGGGGATGTCCAGGCGCTCCCCGCCGCGATGGATTTGCGCGCCGTCCGCGCCCAGCGTGATGATCAGGGCCTCGACCAGGCCGGCCAATTCCTCGATGGGACGCCCGGTCTTGTCCTCCAGCAGCCGGGCCTCGTAGTCGTTCACGCAGCAGTAGTGGGCGAGCCGCAGGAAATTGAGCAGTTCCCCGCCGCTGAACAGCGGCAGCCCCTGGCCGGGGTCGAAGATGAAGGGCACGCCGGCGTCGTGGAATTCCTGCGCATGCTGCAGCATGCCCTCGCGGCCGTCGGGCGCGACGATGCCGAGAGTCAGTCCCTGCGCATCGGCGACATGGTTGAGATGCGAGTGGTTCATCGCCCCCGGGTGGAAGGCGGTGATCTGGTTGTCGTCGAGGTCGGTGGTGATGAAAGCCTGCGCGGTGAACGTGGAAGGGACTTCCCTGACATGGCTGCGGTCGAGGCCGAAGCGCTCCAGGCGGTGCAGGTAGGGCGCGTTGTCCTCGCCGACGGTGGCCATGATGAGCGGCTCGCCGCCGAGCAGCTTCAGGCTGTAGGCGATGTTGCCCGCGCAGCCGCCGAATTCGCGCCGCATGTCCGGCACGTCGAAGGCGACATTGAGGATGTGCAGCTGGTCGGGCAGGATGTGGTTCTTGAAACGGTCGCGGAACACCATGATGGTGTCGTAGGCCATCGAGCCGCAGATCAGCGTCCTCATTGCGCGGGCTTCCTTTTCATAACGTTATGCAGGCCGGGCTTCAGCCCGACCCGGGCGGTCGATCCATCGCCGTTCGTCGGCCTGAAGGCCGACCTACTTCAATGCGGCGATGGCCGCGTCGTAGTTCGGCTCCTGCTTGATCTCGGGCACGAGTTCGGTGTAGGCCACCTTGTCGTTCTCGTCGATGATGACGACCGCGCGCGCGGTGATGCCGGCGAGCGGGCCGTCCTCGATGCCGACGCCGTAGTTCTTCATGAATTCGCGGCCGCGCATGGTCGACAGCGACACGACGTTCTTCAGGCCTTCGGTTTCGCAGAAGCGGTTCATGGCGAAGGGCAGGTCGGCCGAGATCACCAGCACCACGGTGTTGGGCAGGCTGCCGGCCTGCTCGTTGAACTTGCGGGTGGAGGTGGCGCAGACGGGCGTGTCGAGGCTCGGCACGATGTTGAGCACCTTGCGCTTGCCGGCGAAGTCTTTCAAAGTCAGGTCGCGCAGGTCGGCGGCCACCAGCGAGAAGGCCGGTGCGGCGCTGCCGGGATTCGGCAGGTCGCCGGCGAGGTGGATGGGGTTGCCGCCAAGGGTCACGGTCGTCATGATTTTTCTCTCCTAGGGTTGAGGTTGCTCAGGGGTAGAACAGGTACAGCCTGTAACCGCTGGCGCCGGTGTCGCCGGCATCCAGCCAAAGATTGACCGCCAGATCGCCATTGGCGGCAAAACCGGCGCGCAAGTCCGCGCCTTCCGCCAGATAGTCTGCCGGCGCGAACACCTTGCGCACCATCGGCTGGTCGCGCGTGTCGGTCAGCGTCAGCTCCAGGTGCGGATAATCCTGGACGAAGGGCGCGCGATTTTTCAGCGTGGCCGCCAGTACCAGCAGGCTTTGCCGCTGCGGATCGGGATGCAGGTCCGAGGCCTCGATGCTGACCAGATCGGCTTTGCGCGGCAGCGGTATGTCGCATTCTAGCAGTCCGCACAGTTCTTCCAGCAGCGGACGCAGGTCGGGCCGGGATACGGCCAGTTCGGCGCGGAAAACATAGGCCGCCTGCACGACGAGCAAGCCCGACGCAAGAAGCGCGGCGGCAGACCACGCGATCCGCCGGCCGCGCCTGGCGGGTGGCGGCGCCTCATCGATTTCCTCGAGCAGGATGTCGATGGATTCGTTGCCGGGAGCCTCCTCCGTCCCGGCCGCGATCGCTTCGGCGAGGGGCGGCGCCGGGTCGGGCAGGAGACCGCCGTCCGGCGTATCGGCGGGTGGTGCCGCACCTGTTGCCGGTGTCTCGGACGGCGTGGCAGTTTCCTCGTGCACGGCGGGCGGCGTGTCTTCCAGGGTTTCCAGCGCGTTGAAGACGCCATTGCAATGCCCGCAGCGCACCTTGCCGGCGCGCGCCTTCAGCTGTTCCGGTGTGACGCGGAAAGCCGTGCCGCAAGTCGGGCAGCGGGTGAGCATCATGGGCGCACGCCCTCCAGCAGCACCCAGCCTTCCCGTTCGCGCCAGACCGCCGGTTCGAGGTACGGACGATAGGCTCGCCGCACCTGGTCCGCCTGCGCGGACAGAACGCCCGACAAGGCGATGCTGCCGCCGGGCCGGACGCGCCCGGCCAGCAGCGGGGCGAGGACGCAGAGCGGGTTGGTGAGGATGTTGGCGACCACGATGTCGAAGGTTGTCTCGAGCGGATGTTTCGAGTGCAGGAGCCGCAGGGCGACGCCGTTGCGATCGGCATTGCCGGCCGCCGCTCCGAGCGCGTTTTCGTCGATGTCGACGCCCGTCACGTGCGCGGCGCCGAGCCTGGCCGCGGCGATGGCTAATATACCCGAACCGCATCCATAGTCGAGCACGCTGGCGCCGGGCCGCACGCTGGCGCACAGCCACTCCAGGCACAGGCGCGTCGTCGGATGACTGCCGGTGCCGAAGGCCAAGCCGGGATCGAGCACCAGACTGACCGCTTTCGGATCGGGCGCCTCGTGCCAGGAGGGCACGATCCACAGGCGGTCGTTGATGCGGATCGGCTCGAACTGGGACTGGGTCAGCCGCACCCAGTCCTGTTCGGCGACTTCAATGGTGTCGAAATGGGGCGTCGCCTCGAGCCCCGCTTCGCCCGCGGCGGCGGCGACGAGGAGGGGAATGTCCGCATCGCGCGCGAAGAGGGCGACGATGCGGCTGTGCGCCCAGAGCGGCGCCGGGGCGCTGCCGGGCTCGCCGAACTGCGGCGTCTCGCGCGCGGTGCCGGCATCGGCGTCCTCGATGCCGACCGAGAGCGCACCCAGCGCCAGCAGGGCGTCGGAGAGCGCCTCGGCATGGGCGGCGTGGGCGGCGATCGAGACGGAGAGCCAGCTCATTCATGTAGGTCGGGTTTCAGCCCGACGATGGTGGTTGGCCATGCGCAGCCGTCGGCTTCAGCCCGACCTACTTCCCCTTGACGGCCTCGTCCTTCGCGGCCAGCTTGTGCTCGAGATAGTGGATGCTGGTGCCGCCCTTGATGAAGCGGTGGTCGTGCATCAGCTCCTGGTGCAGCGGGATGTTGGTCTTGATGCCCTCGACCACCATTTCCGAGAGGGCGATACGCATGCGGCGGATGGCCTGGTCGCGCGTGTCGCCGTAGGCGATCAGCTTGCCGATCATCGAATCGTAGTGCGGCGGCACGTTGTAGCCGGTGTAGGCGTGCGAGTCGACGCGGATGCCCGGTCCGCCCGGCGGGTGGTAGGAGGCGATGCGGCCCGGCGAGGGCGTGAACTTGTAGGGATCCTCGGCGTTGATGCGGCACTCGATGGCATGCCCCTTCAGCTCGATGTCGCGCTGGCGGAGGTCCAGCTTCTCGCCGGCGGCAATGCGGATCTGCTGCTGCACCAGATCGACGCCGGTGATGAACTCGGTCACCGGGTGCTCGACCTGCAGCCGGGTGTTCATTTCGATGAAGTAGAACTCGTTGTTTTCATAGAGAAACTCGAAGGTGCCGGCGCCGCGGTAGCCGATCTTGCGGCAGGCCTCGGCGCAACGGTCGCCGATGCGCGTGATGAGGCGGCGGGCGATGTCCGGCGCCGGCGCTTCCTCGATGATCTTCTGGTGGCGACGCTGCATGGAACAGTCGCGCTCGCCCAGCCAGACGGCGTTCTTGAAGGCGTCCGCCAGCACCTGGAACTCGATGTGGCGCGGGTTCTCCAGGAACTTCTCCATGTATACCACCGGGTTGCCGAAGGCGGCCTGGGCCTCGGCGCGGGTCATGGTGACGGCGTTGAGCAGTGCCGCCTCGGTGTGCACCACGCGCATGCCGCGGCCGCCGCCGCCGCCGGCCGCCTTGATGATCACCGGGTAGCCGACGGCACGGGCGACCTTGATGACCTCCCTGGGATCCTCCGGCAGGGCGCCGTCCGAGCCGGGCACGCAGGGCACGCCGGCGGCTTTCATGGCGTTCTTGGCGGAGACCTTGTCGCCCATCAGCCGGATGGTCTCCGGCCGCGGGCCGATGAAGACGAAGCCGGACTTCTCCACCCGCTCGGCGAAGTCGGCGTTCTCCGACAGGAAGCCGTAGCCGGGATGGATCGCCTCGGCATCGGTCACCTCGGCGGCCGAGATGATGGCCGGGATGTTGAGGTAGCTGGCCGAGGAGGGGGCCGGGCCGATGCACACCGACTCGTCGGCGAGCTTGACGTATTTGGCCTCGGTGTCGGCCTCGGAGTGCACGACCACCGTCCTGATGCCCATCTCGCGGCAGGCGCGCTGGATGCGCAGGGCGATCTCGCCGCGGTTGGCAATGAGTATTTTCTCGAACATGGCTTTTTTGGGGAGGTGAGCAGGTCGGGCTTCAGCCCGACAGCAGCGCTTGGCTTGTCAGGCACCCGTCGTCGGGCCGAGGCCCGGCCTGCATGCTTATCCGATGATGAAGAGGGGCTGGCCGTATTCCACCGGCTGGCCGTTCTCGACCAGAATGGCCTTGATCACGCCGGAGGCGTCGGCCTCGATTTCGTTCATGAGCTTCATGGCTTCGATGATGCACAGGGTATCGCCCTCCTTGACCGTCTGGCCGACCTCGACGAAGGACTGGGCGCCGGGCGAGCCGGAGCGGTAGAAGGTGCCGACCATCGGCGCCTTGACGGCGTGGCCTTCGGGCGGGGCTTCGGCAGCGGGCACCGGCGCAGCCGGCGCGGGCACGTAGGGCGCCGGCACGGCTTGAGGCGCGTAGGCGGGGGCATGAGCCGTGCTGCCGAGCTTGGCGATGCGGATTTTTTCCTCTCCTTCGGTGATCTCCAGTTCGGCGATGCCGGATTTCTCCACCAGATCGATCAAGGCCTTCAGTTTTCTGAGGTCCATTTTTCCTCCTTGAATTGACGCCGCCCCCGGCCGTCCTGCAAGCCCCGCGGCGGATGGTCAGGGGCTAGTGAATGCGATTGAGCGCGAAGTCGAGGGCGAAGCGGTAGCCTTGGCTGCCCAGTCCGCAGATGACCCCGGCGGCGATGTCCGAGAAATGGGAATGCCGGCGAAAGGGTTCACGCGCGTGGATATTGGAAAGATGCACTTCGACGAAGGGGATGGCCACGGCCAACAGGGCATCGCGCAAGGCCACGCTGGTATGCGTGTAGCCGCCCGGATTGATGACGATGAAGGCCACGCCTTCGCTGCGGGCGGCCTGGACGCGGTCGACCAGATCGCCCTCGTGGTTGCTCTGGAATGTGATCAGGTCGACCGAGGCGGCCTTGGCCTGGCGGGTGAGCAGGTCGTTGATGTCGGCCAGGGTTTCGTTCCCGTAAATTTCCGGTTCGCGCTCCCCGAGCAGGTTCAAATTCGGACCATGCAGAACCAGAATGCGCTGACCGGTTTGGGCAGCCACGGACTTCCTCGATCCGGTTTTATTGGCATTCATGGAGGCAAGTTTGCCGCAAATCACGGCAAATTGTCCAGAATTACCGTGTGAATGAGAAGAAAAGTCAGTCTGGGCGCAGCGCCGACCGGATGGCTTTTTCCAGATCCGGTGTGGCGAATTTCCCCAGCTTGGCCTGCTCCACCCTGCCATCCGGACGCAGAACGACCGTGAAGGGCAAGCCCTTGGCGCGATTGCCCAAATTGCCGGCAAGCTCGAGCATGTCCGTATTGCTGACGAGCAGGGGATAGGAAACCCCGGTTTCTTTTTGGAAGGCGGCGACTTTTTCCGCGGGATCGATGCTGATGCCTACAAATTGGACTCCGTTTTCTGCGTATTTGGTGCTGATTCTTGAAAATTCGGGCATCTCCTCCTTGCAGGGCGGACACCAGGTCGCCCAAAAATTGACCACCAGAACCTTCCCTTTCCATTGCGCCAGGGCTTGTGGCTTGTCTTGCAGGTCCGGCAGGATCACGGCCATAAGCCGGGCCGGCGCATCCGCCGTCGGGGCGGCCTCGGGAGGCGGCGGCGTGACGGGTTGCGGCCGGCCGAAGAAATAGCCGGTGGCAGCGGCCAGAGTGGAGACGGCGATCAGCAGAAGAGATAGGCGAACGGCCCGATTCATGCAGCGGGAGTCCCGAGAAGCACCTCGACGGAGGATAGCCGGGCGCGCTCCGAAACCCTGCCGTTTCGCCGCTTCTGGGCGCGTTCCGCGTCCGGCTCGAACAAGGAAAGTCTTACTGGAATCGCGTTCCAATCAAATGTGAGCACGCACTCTGGCGCCTCCGTTCCGCCGCGCCGGGGTTCGTTCTGCCCGAAGCGGATGCCCTGATTGAGCAGGAAGATCTCCACTTCCTTGCTGCTGTCCGGGAAGGCCTCCAGTTCGATTTCGGCAAAGCGTCCGGCTGTGCCGTCCAGCACCGGGCCGGTCAGGTAGGGCCGGAAGGAATCAAGCAGGCGCATGACCTCGACGGCCGTTTCACGCATTTCCTGCAGGCGCTCGCGCTGCTCATCCTCCTGGTAGATCGCCTGGTAGGCGCGCAGTTCAGCCTCGATTTCGGCGTTGTTGGGCAGGGCCTCTGTCTCGGGCGCGCCGAGCTGGCGGGCGGCCTTGCGCTTGGCAAGGCCATAGTCGGCGATGCCGTCCTCGGCCATGAGACGGGCGGCGAGGGCGGCGATGTTTCGCCGCATCGCGTTCAGGCGCAGGGAATTCCGATCGTGGTGAGCCATGGCGGGAGGACGTGCGGGGGATCGGTTAGAATTCGCCGCTATTCTAGCCTGATCGCCATGCATATCCACATTCTCGGCATCTGCGGCACCTTCATGGGCGGCATCGCCTTGCTGGCCCGGGCCTCCGGCCATCGGGTCACCGGCTGCGATGCGAATGTCTATCCGCCGATGAGCAGCCAGCTGGAGGCCCAGGGCATCGGGCTGATCGAGGGCTACGCTGCGGCGCAGGCCGGGCTGGCGCCGGACTTGTTCGTCGTCGGCAACGCCATTTCACGCGGCAATCCCTTGCTGGAGGAGATCCTCGACAAGGGCCTGTCCTATGTGTCCGGGCCGCAATGGCTGGCCGAGAATGTCCTGCGCGGCAAGTGGGTGCTCGCGGTGGCGGGCACCCACGGCAAAACGACGACGGCTTCGATGCTGGCCTGGATTCTCGAGCATGCCGGCCTGCATCCGGGTTTTCTGATCGGGGGCGTACCGCAGGACTTCGGCGTATCGGCGAGGCTGACTTCGAGTCCCTTCTTCGTCATCGAGGCGGACGAGTATGACACCGCCTTTTGCGACAAGCGTTCCAAATTCGTCCATTATCGGGCACGAACGGCCATCCTGAACAACCTCGAGTTCGATCATGCAGACATCTTCAGCGATCTCGCGGCTATCGAGACGCAATTTCATCACTTCGTGCGAATCCTGCCAAAATCCGGCCTGATCGTGGCGAATGCGCAGGAGGCCAGCTTGAAACGGGTGCTGGAACGAGGGTGCTGGACGCCGGTCGAGTGGCTCGGTTCGGAAGCGGGCTGGACGGCAGGCGAGCCCGGTGCCGACGACAGCTGTGCGGTGGCGTTCCGCGGCACGGAAGTCGGCCGCCTGCATCTTGCACTGGCCGGCGCCCACAACCGTGCCAACGCGCTGGCGGCGGTGGCCGCCTCGCGCCATGCCGGCGTGCCGGCGGCGGCGGCGCTGGAGGCGCTGAATCGCTTCGGCGGCGTCAAGCGCCGGCTCGAGGTGCGCGGAACCGCGCGCGGCGTGATCGTGTACGACGATTTTGCCCACCATCCGACGGCCATAGCCGCGACTCTCGCCGGCCTGCGCCAGCGCATCGGCGGCGGACGCATCCTGGCCGTGCTGGAGCCGCGTTCCAACACCATGAAGCTGGGCGTCATGAAGGCGCAGCTGCCGGCCAGCCTGGCGGAAGCCGGGCAGACCTTCTGCTACGGGGCCGGCCTCGGCTGGGATGCCGCCGCGGCCCTGGCACCGCTGGGCGAACGGGCCCGCGTCTTCGCGGACCTCGACGAGCTCGTGGCGGCTGTCGCCACGGCGGCACGGGCGGGCGACCACGTTCTCGTCATGAGCAACGGCGGCTTCGGCGGGGTGCACGAGAAGCTGCTGGCCGCCCTCTCCGGGTGACGTTCAGAACTTCAGGTAGTGATCGACCAGCAGGGCGCCGAACAGCGAGGCAAGGTAGAAGATCGAGAAGCGGAAGGTGCGCTGGGAGAGCGCATCGCTGTACGCGCGCCAGAGGCGGAAGGCGTAGGCGAGGAAGGCGCCGCCCAGCGCGACGGCACCGACGAGGTAGGGCCAGCCGCTCATGCCGGTGAAGAAGGGCATCAGGGTGACCGCCACCAGCAGCACGGTGTAGAGCAGGATCTGCAGCCGGGTGGTTTTCTCTCCGTGGGTGACCGGCAGCATGGGCAGGCCCGATTTGGCGTAGTCGCCGCGGCGGTACAGCGCCAGCGACCAGAAGTGCGGCGGCGTCCAGAAGAAGATGATGAGGAACAGCAGCACGGCATCCAGCGTGACCTCTCCGCTCACCGCCGCCCAGCCGAGGATGGGCGGCATGGCCCCCGAAGCGCCGCCGATGACGATGTTCTGCGACGTGAGCGGCTTGAGGATCATGGTGTAGATCACCGCATAGCCGACGAAGGTGCCCAGCGTCAGCCACATCGTCAGGGCATTCACCCAGTAGTAGAGCATGGCCAGGCCGATGGCGCCGATGCTGCAGCCGAAGGCGAGCGCCTGCAGCGTGCTCACCTCGCCGCGCGGCAGCGGCCGGCCGCTGGTGCGCGCCATGACGGCGTCGATGGTGCGTTCGTAGACGCAGTTGATCACCGCGGCGCCGCCCGCAGCGAAGGCAATGCCGACGGTGCCCGCCAGGAGGATCTGGAGGGGCACCATGCCGGGCGCGGCGAGGAACATGCCGATCACCGCGCAGAACACGATGAGGGTGTTCACGCGCGGCTTGGCCAGTTCGAGATACTGGCGCCAGCGCGGCAGGGAATGGGTCTGTTCGAGGGTCGAGCTCATGGGATGCCTTCCTGGCCGGCAATTCTACCGGAAGAGCGCCTGTCGCGAAAAGTCAGCCGCCGCAGGACGGCGGGCCTGCGACCCCTTGCCCCTTGCGGGTGAAGGGGCCGCTCCGCGCGCACCTCCGGGATGCCGACTCGTTCAGTCAGTGCAGCTTTGCGCTGCCGAAGACCACCCAGCGATTCTTGCCGCTCATCTTGGCCTGGTACATGGCGGAGTCGGCGCGGGAGATCATTTCCTCGCTGTCCGAGGCGTGCTTGGGATAGAGGGCGATGCCGAGGCTGGCGGTGAGCTGCGCTTCGCGCCCGGCGAACTGGAAGCGCATGTCGGCGATCTTTCCGCCGACGCGGCGGGCGAGGCCGACCATTTCTTCTTCGTCTGCATCCGGCACGAGGATGGCGAATTCGTCGCCGCCGACGCGGAAGAATATCTCGTTGCGGCGGACGATGGCGCCGACTTCCTCGGCGAGGCGGATCAGCACGGCGTCGCCGGCCTGGTGGCCGAACTCGTCGTTGATCGGCTTGAAGCCGTCGAGGTCGATGGCGAGCAATCCGGCCTGGGACTTGCGCCGCGAAGCATCGGCGATGATGCGCTCGATCTCTTCGTGGAAGCGGCGGCGGTTGTACAGGCCGGTGAGCGGATCGCGCTCGGCCAGCTTGATGAGCTGGGCCTCGATCTGCTTTTGCCGCGTCACGTCCTCGTAGATCCAGACCCGGCCGATGAACTGGCCGGGCTTGTCGCCCGGCACCAGCGCGGAGATGTCGGTGATGATGCGGCCGTCGTCGAACTGGATCTCGTAGGGTTCGCTGACTTCCTTGCCGGCCACCTCCCGCAAGTGGCGGCGGTAGTCGGCGTCGTCGCGGCGCAGGTGCGCCGTGCGCTCCATCATGCCGCTGTCGCGCAGGCCCGCCAGGATCTCGTCGCGCGGCAGCTTCCAGATGTCGCGGAGGGCATTGTTGACGTAGATGATGCGGTGGTTGCGGTCGGCGAAGAGCACGCCGATCTTCATGACGTTGAGCAGCGCCTCCAGGCGCGCGCGCTCCTCGTTGCTGTGGTTCAGGTAGTACTCCTTGAGCGCCTGCGCCCGCCTCAGCTCGACGACCGTGTCGAGCAGCTTCAGTTCGGCTTCCTTGCGTGTCTGGATCTCGTCGGCGGAGACGCGCAGGCCGAGGTATTCGCCGTTCGGGCCGTCGATCGGCTGCCAGTTCAGCACGACCCACACGACGCTGCCGTCCTTGCGTTTCAGGCGCACCTCGAAGTTGTCGCCGGTGTTGCCGCGCAGGGCCTTCAGCGCGACTTCCAGCGCCTGCTTGCGGTCCTTCTCGAACACCAGCATGTCGACCAGGTTGCCGGAGAGCAGGCACTCGAGCGGGGCGTAGCCGGTGACGCGCTCGACCGAGCGGTTGATCCAGATGAGCCGGCCCTGCGGGTTGAACCAGCCCTCGACGCCGTAGGTGTAGTCGGCGATTGCGTGGAAGCGCGCCTCGCTCTTCTTGAGCGCCTCGACGCGCTCGTCGAGCGCCTGCGACATGCGGTTGAAGGCGCGCGTCAGCATGCCGATCTCGTCATGGCCGTTTACCGGCAGGCGCACGGCGGTTTCGCCGCTTTCCAGCGCGGCGGCGCCGCGCTGCAGGCGGCGCAGGCCGCGCGTCAGCCAGTGGCCGATGAAGGCGAGCAGGATCACGGTCAGCAGGAAGGCGAGCCAGCCGATGGCGATGCTTTGCCACAGCAGGCGGTCGCTGGTCTGGCGCAGGAAGCGGGTGTCGATGCCGAAGCGCACGCTGCCGACCGCCCGGTCGCCGATTTGCAGGGGGGTCATGCCGTCGAAGCGCACGGCGTCGGTCGGCAGGCTGGAAAAATCCGCCATGGGCGCCGGCAGGGGATGGGCCGGATCCCAGCCTTCCGCCACGACGGCGTGTTGCGCGGCATCCTGCAGCACGACGTAGCGGTAGCCCTCCTGCCCTGCCATTTGCCGGACCAGGCGCGCCAGCCTGGCGTAATCGCGCTCCGCCAGCGGCACCGCGAGCGCGGCGTTGTGCAGGACCTGAAGTTCGGCCAGATGGTGGTTTTCCGCGGCCACCAGCGCCTCGTCGAGCAGGCGCACGCTGTTGGCCACCAGCACCCACAGCATCAGCACGAGGACGAAACTGGCCGCCGCGATGAGGCGGAAGCGCAGCGAAACAGTCATGCCCTTGAGGGCTTCGAGCATAGGCGCCCCTCGACCGGGTCGTTACAAGGCCTTGCCGAGCACCTTGGAGCGGCGTTGCCAGTTGTACAGCTCGCGCTTTTCGCGCGGCAGGGATTCGAGGCCGGCTTCCTTGAAGCCGCGCTCGATGAACCAGTGGGCGGTGCGCGTCGTCAGGACGAACAGCCGCTTCAGGCCGGACTTGCGCGCCCGCTTCTCCATGTAGTGCAGCAGCTCTTCGCCGTAGCCGACGCGGCGATGGTCGGGGTTCACGGCCAGGCAGGCAAGCTCCGCCGCCCGGTCCTTGCTGAACGGATACAGCGCAGCACAGCCGAGGACCACGCCGTCGTGCTCGAGCACCGAGAAGCGGCCGATCTCCATTTCCAGCCGTTCGCGTCCGCGCCGCACCAGCGTGCCGTCGGTCTCAAGCGGGGAGATCAGGCCGACGATGGCGGCGACGTCGTCGATGGTCGCCTCGCGCAGCCGCGCCAGCGGGTTGCGCGTGACGATCGTGCCGACGCCCTCGTGGGTGAACAGCTCGAGCAGCAGGCCGCCGTCGATGTCGCGGTCGACCAGGTGGGCGCGCTTGACGCCGGCGCGCGTGGCGCGCAGGCAGCAGGGCAGGTAGAGGCCGAGGTCCTCGGTCAGGCGCTTCGGCTTCTTCAGCAACTGCTCCGCCTCGTCGGCGGTGATCGCCTCGACCAGCTGGCCGCGGCCGTCGGTGACGCCCGGCGCATCGCACAGGAAGATCAGCTTTTCGGCCTGCAGGGCGACGGCGACCGCCTCGGCGACCTCTTCCATGCTGAGGTTGAAGATCTCGCCGGCGGGCGAGACGCCGATGGGGCTGATCAGCACCACGTTCTGCTGGTCGAGGTCGGCGCTGATCTCCCCGGCGACAATCTTGCGCACGGCGCCGGTGAACTGGTAGTCGACGCCATCGACGACGCCGACCGGCTTGGCGGTGATGAAGTTGCCGCCGGTGATGCGCATGTAGGCACCGGCCATCGGCGTGTTGGGCAGGCCCTGCGAGAGCAGCGCCTCGATCTCCAGGCGCGTGACGCCCATCGCTGCCTTGACGCACTCCAGCGCCGCGGCGTCGGTGACGCGCAGGCCCTTGTGATATTTCGCCTTGAGGCCGCGCCGGGCGAGCTCGGCCTCGATCTGCGGCCGCGCGCCATGCACCAGCACCAGGCGGATGCCGAGCGCGGCGAGCAGGTTGCAGTCCTGCGCCAGCGCCTGGGCGAGCGCCCCCCGGGCCACTTCGCCGCCGAAGCCGATGACGAAGGTGCGGCCGCGGAAGGCGTGGATGTAGGGCGCCGCCTGGCGGAACCAGGAAACGTATTGCCGCGGAGTATCGGGCGCTGTCATGTCACGATCCAAACATGGTTTATGAAGCAGCGTGTCCAAGCCAATGTTTTGCTTGAATTTTAGCTCATGGAAACGGCACGGGGGCGGAAATATTTCACGCCCCCGTACCGCTGTGCCACTCAATCCTGCCGCTCATCGGCAGAGGTCCCGTCCCGGCCCCGCTATAGAGCGCCCTCCAGGCGGTCGCACAGGGTCTTCAGCACCTTGATGCGGGCATGCAGCTTGTCGTTGGCCTCGACCAGGGTCCATGGCGCGATCTCGGTGCTGGTGCGGTCGATCATGTCGCAGACGGCGCGCTCGTAGGCATCCCACTTCTTGCGGTTGCGCCAGTCCTCCTCGGTGATCTTGAAGCGCTTGAAGCGGGTCTTCTCGCGCTCCTTGAAGCGCTTCAGCTGCTCCTCTGCCGTGATGGCCAGCCAGAACTTGGCGACGAGCGCGCCGTTCCTGACGAGCTGGTCCTCGAAGTCGTTGATCTCGGCGTAGGCGCGCATCCAGTCGGCCTCCTGGGCGAAGCCCTCGACGCGCTCGACCAGCACGCGGCCGTACCAGGAGCGGTCGAAGATGGTGATGCGGCCGGTGCGCGGCGCGTGCCGCCAGAAGCGCCACAGGTAGGGCTGGGCGCGTTCCTCCTCGCTTGGCGCGGCGATCGGCACGATGGCGTACTGGCGCGCATCCAGCGCGCCGGTGATGCGACGGATGGCGCCGCCCTTGCCGGCGGCATCGGAGCCCTCGAAAACGACGAGGAGCGAGCGTTCCCTGAACTTCGGGTGGCGCGAGAGCAGGTTGAGGTGCCCCTGGTACCTCTCCAGTTCCTTGTCGAACTTCTTTTTGGAGAGCGCCAGTTTCATGTCGAGCGAGTTGATCAGGTCGCGCCGGTCGACGGCGGCGGACGGCGGCGGCGCGCTGATGGCGGCGCGGCGCACGCCCTTTTTTTCGTCGGCGACGCGCTTCCTCATGGCATCAAGCACGATCTTGGCGGTGGTGAGGGATCGGTAGCGCTCGTCCGTTCCCTCGACGACGATCCACGGCGCGACCCCGGTGCTGGTGTGGCGCAGGGCGTGCTCGGAAACGGAACGGAATTTGTCGTAGATCCTGAAGTGGTCCCAGTCCTCCCGGGTGACGCGCCAGCGCGTGTCCTTGTCCTTTTCCAGTGCCTTGAGGCGTTTTTTCTGCGCGTCCCTGGAGAGGTGGAACCAGAACTTGAGGATCAGCGCGCCCTCGTCGGCCAGCATCTGCTCGAAGCGGTTGATCTCGTCGAGGGACTGGTCGAGGTCGGCGTTCTTGGTCTGCTTCATCACCCGGTTGACGATGGGGGCGGTATACCAGTTGCCGAAGAGGATGCCGATCTTGCCCTTCGGCGGCAGCGCCCGCCAGAAGCGCCACATGAAGGGCCGTTCGCGCTCCTCGTCGGAGGGCGGCGGGAAGGCGTGTGTCTGGATGTGGCGCGGGTCCATCCAGGCGTTGAGCAGATTCACCGTCTCGCCCTTGCCGGCGCCGTCGACGCCATTGATGAGGATGATGACGGGGAATTTCTTCAGTTCGCCGACGTCGAACTGCGCGTCGAGCAGGTCGGCGCGCAGCCTCGGCGCCTGCTTGTCGTAGGTTGCCTTGTCGATCTTGTGCCCCAGTTCCGCCGATTCGAACATTTCCGGTCTCCCCTTTCACAAATCCCCGAGCAGCGCGCCCAAGGCCGCCAGCGCGGCCGGGCCCGCTGTTTCCGTGCGCAGGATGCGCGGCCCCAGCCGGAGATCCGCGAATCCGGCCAGCCGTGCCGCCGCCGTTTCCTCCCCGCTCAGTCCGCCTTCGGGTCCGGCCAGCAGCAGAAAGCGCTTCGCGCCGGCCAGCTCGCGCGGCCTCAGTCCGCCCGCGGGCGAGAGCAGCAGCCTGACGGTTTCATTGTCGCGCGGCAATCCGTCAAGCCATTGCCGCAGGTCAAGAATCGGGGCGATTTCCGGCACGCGGTTGCGGCCGCACTGCTCGCAGGCGGAAGCCGCCACCTGATGCCAGTGCGCCAGGCGGCGCGCGGCGCGCTCGCCGGAGAGTCGCACCACGCTGCGCGCGGCGGCGAGCGGCTGGATGCGCGCCACGCCCAGCTCGACGGCCTTCTGTACGACGAGGTCCATCTTGTCGCCGGCGGGCAGCGCCTGCGCGAGCGCGAGCTCGAGCGGCGATTCGCGCTCGACGGCGCATCGCTCGCCGAGCCGCACGCGCACGCCGCGGCCGGCTTCGGCGATCGTCCCGGGGAATTCGCCGCCCTCGCCGTCGAAGAGCACCACCGCGTCGCCGACACCGAGGCGCAGCACGCGCAGCGCGTGGTGCGCGGCGGCGGGCGGCAGTTCGGCGAAGCCGTGCGGCGCGAGGGGCGGCGGGCAGAAGAAGCGCGAAATCATCGTGCTATTATTCCGCAGCCTCCGGATTTTTTCACATCGCATGGTCAGCCTTGCCACCCCCGTCTGCGATTTCGGCTGGAAAGCGCCGGATTTCGACCTGCCCGGCACCGACGGCCGCCGCCACACGCTCGCCGGCTGCCGCGGACCCAACGGGCTGCTGGTGATGTTCCTCTGCAACCACTGTCCCTACGTCCAGGCCGTGCTCGATCGCATCCTGCGCGACTGCCGGGAACTCAGGGCGCACGGCATCGGCGCCGTCGCCGTCATGCCGAACGACCCGGCCGACTATCCCGAGGACGCCTGGGACAACATGGTGCGCATCGCGCGGGAGATGGATTTCCCCTTTCCCTATGTCCTCGACGAAACGCAGGAGGTGGCGAAAGCCTACGGCGCGGTATGCACGCCGGACTTCTTCGGCTTCAACGCCAGCCTCGAACTGCAATACCGCGGCCGTCTCGACGCCTCGCGCAAGGAGTCAGTCCCGGCGGCACGGCGCGAACTCTTCGAGGCCATGCTGCAGGTGGCGCAGACCGGCGCGGGGCCACGCGAGCAGGTCCCCGGCATGGGATGCTCGATCAAGTGGAAGGATGTGCCTTGAACCAGAATTACTACGAGTTGTGTGCTGCCGTCACCCAGGTGGTGCGCGAGGTCGCCGCCCAGGTGGTGATGCCGCGCTACCTGCGCGTGGTGCGCGAGCACAAGTCCGACGGCACCATTTTCACGGAAGTCGATATCGCCGCCCAGCACGCGCTGACCGAACGGCTGCAGCGCCTGCGCCCGCGCCCGCTGCTGGGCGAGGAGGAGATGGGCGAAGCGGAGCAGCGCCGCCTCTGGGACGAGGGCCGCGAAGGGCTGTGGGTGGTCGACCCCATCGACGGCACGACCAACTTCGTCGCCGGCCTGCCCTTCTTCGCCATTTCGGTGGCTTATTTCGTCGAGGGGCGCGCCGTCGTCGGCGTGGTCTACGACCCGGCCACGCGCGAGATGTTCGCCGCCTCGCGCGGCGGCGGCGTGACCATGAACGGGCTGAAGCTGCCGCTGCGCCCGCCGGCGGCCAGCCTGAAGGAATGCGTCGCCGGCGTCGACTTCAAGCGCATTCCGAAGAAGCTCGGCGACGACCTGGCCACGCGGCCGCCCTACTATTCGCAGCGCAACTTCGGCTGCAGCACGCTGGAATGGGCCTACGTCGCCGCCGGCCGCCTCGATCTGCTGCTGCACGGCGGCCAGAAGCTGTGGGACTACGCCGCCGGCCGGCTGATCCTGGAAGAGGCGGGCGGGCGCTTGTGCACCCTGAAGCACGACGACTTCGACGCCGACGACCTGTGGAAGCGCTCGGTCATCGCCGCGGTCGACCCGCAGCTTTTTTCGGCCTGGCGCGACTGGATCCGCTCGCGGCGCTGACTTTCGCCTGCGGCGGCTCGTCCAGGCCGCCGCTCTCCTTCAGCAGGAACTGGCGGAAGGCCTCCGCCACCGGCAGCAGACGCTTCTCGGCGCGGTGCACCACGAACCAGTGGCGCCTGAGCGGCGTGCCCGCCACGTCGAGGCGGACGATGTGGCCGGTGGCCAGTTCCAGCACGATGGTGCGCTCGGAGATGAAGGAGACGCCCATGCCGGCCATCACCGCCTGCTTGATGGTCTCGTTGCTGGTCATCTCGACGGTGCGCTGCGGCACGACGCCGTTCTCCGCCAGGAAGCGCTCCATCGCCGCGCGCGTGCCGGAACCGGGCTCGCGCAGCAGGAAGCTCTCCTGCGCCAGCTGTTTCGGCGGGATGCGCCTCGCCTTCGCCAGGGCATGATCCGGCGCCGCGACGAAAACCAGCGGATTCTCGGCGAAGGGCTCGGAAACCGTCTCCAGCTCCTGCGGCGGGCGTCCCATGATGGCGAGGTCGATGTCGTTGTCGGCGAGCTGCCGGACGATCTCGCCGCGGTTGTGCACGCCGAGGCGCAGCTCGACCTCCGGGTGCAGCTGGCGGAAAGCCGTCAGCAGGCGCGGCGCGAAGTACTTGGCGGTGGACACCACGCCGATGTTGAGGCGCCCGCCGCGCAGGCCCTTCATCGCCATCAGCGCCTCCTCCGTCTCGCGCAGCTGCCGGGCGATGACGCGGGCGTGGCGCGCCAGCTCGGTGCCGGCCTCGGTGAGAAAGACGCGCTTGCCGACCTGCTCGGTGAGCGGGAGCCCGGCCGCCTCCTCGAGACTCCTCACCTGCATGGAGACGGCGGGCTGGGTCAGGTGCAACTCGTCGGCGGCGCGCGAGAAGGACAGGTGGCGCGCCACCGCCTCGAAGATCTTCAACTGGCGCAGGGTCAAGTGCATGGGGAACCTCGTTCCATAAGGATTATTGCAAGATTACCATAACTAACATTTAGTACACCTTATGGTTAATCGGGAATAGAGTTCGCCCCATACCAACGCGACCGAAACATAAGGAGAGCACATGGACCAGTCGAACCGCTACGCCGACCTCAGCCTCAAGGAAGAGGACCTCATCAAGGGCGGCAAGCACATTCTCTGCGCCTACAAGATGAAGCCGAAGGCCGGCACCAGCTACCTCTCGGCCGCCGCCCACTTCGCCGCCGAGTCGTCCACCGGCACCAACGTCGAGGTGAGCACCACCGACGAATTCACCAAGGGCGTCGACGCCCTGGTCTATCTCATCGACGAGGCCGCCGAGGAGATGCGCATCGCCTACCCGATCGATCTGTTCGACCGCAACGTCACCGACGGCCGCATGATGATCGTCTCCTTCCTGACGCTGACCATCGGCAACAACCAGGGCATGGGCGACATCGAGTACGCCAAGATGTATGACTTCTACATGCCCGAGCGCGCCGTCCAGCTCTTCGACGGCCCGGCCAAGGACATCTCCGACATGTGGCGCATCCTCGGCCGTCCGATCAGGGATGGCGGCTACATCGCCGGCACCATCATCAAGCCGAAGCTGGGTCTGCGCCCCGAGCCCTTCGCCAAGGCCGCCTACCAGTTCTGGCTTGGCGGCGACTTCATCAAGAACGACGAGCCCCAGGGCAACCAGGTCTTCGCGCCGATGAAGAAGGTGATCCCGCTGGTCTATGACGCCATGAAGCGCGCCATGGACGAGACCGGCCAGGCCAAGATCTTCTCCGCCAACATCACCGCCGACGACCACTACGAGATGATCGCCCGCGGCGACTACATCCTCGAGGCCTTCGGCCCCGACGCCGACAAGGTGGCCTTCCTGGTCGACGGCTATGTCGGCGGCCCCGGCATGGTCACCACCGCCCGCCGCCGCTTCCCGAACCAGTACCTGCACTACCACCGCGCCGGCCACGGCGCCGTCACCTCGCCGCAGTCGAAGCGCGGCTACACCGCCTACGTGCTGGCCAAGATGAGCCGCCTGCAGGGCGCCTCGGGCATCCACGTCGGCACCATGGGCTACGGCAAGATGGAAGGCGAGAAGGACGACCGCGCCATCGCCTACATCATCGAGCGCGACGAGTACCAGGGCCCGGTCTACAACCAGAAGTGGTACGGCATGAAGCCGACCACGCCGATCATCTCCGGCGGCATGAACGCGCTGCGCCTGCCCGGCTTCTTCGAGAACCTCGGCCACGGCAACGTCATCAACACCGCCGGCGGCGGCTCCTACGGCCACATCGATTCCCCGGCCGCCGGCGCCATCTCGCTGCGCCAGGCCTACGACTGCTGGAAGGCCAAGGCCGACCCGATCGAGTGGGCCAGGCAGCACAAGGAATTCGCCCGTGCCTTCGAATCCTTCCCGCAGGACGCCGACAAGCTCTATCCGGGATGGCGCGACAAGCTCAAAGGACACAAGTAATCCGTTTGCCAGTCGGATTACCGGTTAGCCCCTGACCCGCAAGGGCAGGGGCATTTTTACTTCTGGAGGGGCGGCATGACCATCGACATCGCGCAGTACCGCATCGACAAGGAACCCTTCTACCAGCCGCAGGGCGACGAGGTGTCGCTCTACGAGGCCGCCTACGCCGCGCGCCTGCCGGTGATGCTGAAGGGCCCCACCGGCTGCGGCAAGAGCCGCTTCGTCGAGCACATGGCATGGAAGCTCGGGCGGCCCCTGATCACCGTCGCCTGCAACGAGGACATGACCGCCTCGGACCTGGTCGGCCGCTACCTGCTCGACCGCGACGGCACGCGCTGGCTCGACGGGCCGCTCACCACCGCCGCGCGCATCGGTGCGATCTGTTATCTCGACGAGATCGTCGAGGCGCGCCAGGACACCGCCGTGGTGATCCACCCGCTCACCGACCATCGCCGCACCCTGCCGCTCGACAAGAAGGGCGAGGTGGTCGCCGCCCACCCCGACTTCCAGCTGGTGATCTCCTACAACCCCGGCTACCAGTCGCTGATGAAGGACCTCAAGCCGTCGACCAAGCAGCGCTTCGCCGCCTTCGACTTCGATTACCCCGAACCGGGACTGGAAGCGCAGATCGTCGCGCGCGAGACCGGCATCGACTTGGATACCGCCGGACGCCTGGTGAAGCTCGCCGGGACGGCGCGCAACCTGAAGGGCCACGGCCTCGCCGAGGGCGTGTCCACCCGCCTCGTCGTCTACGCCGCCCAGCTCATCCGCCGCGGCGTCGCCCCGCGCGCCGCCTGCCGCACGGCGATGGCGCGGCCGATCACCGACGACGCCGACATCCGCGCCACGCTCGACCACGCGGTCGACGCGATCTTCGCCTGAAAGTCAGTCTCCACGGCACGGCGTGGGTCGAGCAATGCACGAAGCGCATTCGACAATACTGAGCCGCGCTGCGGCGAACAACCGTCACCCCCTTCCGCGGGAAGGGGGCCGGGGGGATGGCCAACATGAGTGCTGATGCGCGAAAGCGCATCATGCACCATCCCCAGGCGCAGGCCTGGTGGCGCGAAATGGACTGCGGCTTCACGCAGGTGGCCGATGTCTTCGAGGAATGCCTCTACGAGGCGCTGGCGTCCTTCTCGAAACGGGAGATGGACGACTTCGTGGCGGCGGCGAAACACCTGAGCCGCCTCGGCCGCGGGCCGGAACCGGTGCTGGCTTTCCTCGAGGGCTGGCCGGCGGTCGCCGCGGCGGCCGGCACCGGGGCGCTGGCGGACGTGATGGCCTTCGTCCGCGCCCTGCAGGCCTCGCCCAACGGCCATGCCATCGCGCCTTTCCTGCAGACGCTCGCCCCGGTTGCGCGGCGCCTCGCCTCGCGCGGGCAGCTCGCCTTCTACCTCGACATCGCGCGCGACCTGATGGCGCGCACCACCGGCTCCATCCACGGCCGCCACGCCACGATCGCCAGTCCCGGCCTGCCGGCCTTCTTCCGCCAGGCGCCGCAGCTCGTCGAGCAGCTGCCGATGGCGGGACTGAGGAACTGGGTCGACTACGGCATCCGCCACTACGGCGACCATCCGCAGCAGCAGGAGGACTACTTCAAGCTGGCGCTCGCCGACAGCCGCGCCGTGCTCGCGCGCGAGCGCCGCGGCACGCTGTTCGCCGACGCCGAGCGCCGTCTCGACCTGTACCTGCGCGCCCTGTGGCGCGACCCGCAGCCGCTGATCCCGTATTCCAACGCCTACCACGCGCTGCGCCAGATCGTGCCCTACTACGACAGCCTCGGCATGCGCCTGCCCGATGTCTGCGACGCGCGCAATGGCATTTCGGGACTGGACCGCTACCGCGCCACGCTGGCGCACATGGCCGGCCACCGGCGCTGGTCGTCGCCGCAGATCGCCGACAACTGGAGCCCCTTCCAGCGCCTCGCCGTGGAGTTCTTCGAGGATGCGCGCATCGACTGCCTGCTGATGCGCGAGTATCCGGGCCTCGCCCCCATCCTGCTCGCCCTGCATCCGCAACCGGCCGAGGCAGCCTGCGATCCGGAAACCACGTCCTGCCTGCGCCACCGCCTCGCCATGATTTCGCGCGCCTGCCTCGACGCCGGCCACGGCTACGCCGACCCCGTTCTGAACGAAACCGTCGCCGCCTTCCGTGCCGCGCTCGCCGCCGGCCCCTCGAGCACGGCGGAGATGGCGCAACTGGCCCTTGCCTACGTGGCGCGCACGCGGCGGCCGAGCGACCAGTTGCCGCGCATCCATTTCGACGACACGACGGTCGACTACCGCGACGACAACCGGCAACTGTGGGCCTTCATCGAGGAGGGCGACGAGGAGGAGGCCTTCGACACGCGGAAGGAGGCGCGCGAGGCGGAGGAGCCGCAGGGCCTGCCGCCGCGCCACTATCCCGAGTGGGACGAGGCCACTCAGTCCTACCGGCCGGACTGGGTCAGCCTCTACGAGGCCCTGCACCCGGCCGGCGAGCCGGCGAAGATCGACCGCCTGCTGGAGAAGCACGCCGCGCTGGCCCGCCGCCTGATGCGCCTGCTCGACCTCATCAAGCCGCAGAACAAGCGGCGCATCCGCTACCAGGAGGACGGTTCCGAGCTCGACCTCGACGTCGCCATCCGCTCGCTGATCGATTTCAGGAGCGGCGTGACGCCCGACCCGCGCATCAACATGAGCCACCGCACCAGCGGGCGCAGCATCGCCGTGCTGCTGCTGCTCGACCTGTCGGAATCGCTCAGCCAGAAGGTCGCCGGCGGCGAACAGACCGTGCTGGAACTCTCGCAGGAGGCCGTCGCCCTGCTCGGCATGGCCATCGAGCGCCTGAACGACCCCTTCGCCATCGCCGGCTTCCATTCCAACACCCGCCACGAGGTGCGCTACCTGCACATCAAGGGCTTCTCCGAGCGCTGGGACGACACGGTGAAGGGGCGGCTCGCCGCCGCCGGCGCCGGCTGGTCGACGCGCATGGGGGCGGCGCTGCGCCACGCCGGGGCGGCCTTGGCCCAGCGCCAGGCCGACAAGCGGCTGCTGCTGCTGCTCACCGACGGCGAGCCGGCCGACATCGACGTGCGCGACCCCGGCCACCTGCATGCCGACGCCAGGAAGGCCGTCGGCGAGCTGGCCGCCCAGGGCGTCGACACCTTCTGCCTCAGCCTCGACCCGAAGGCCGACGACTACGTGCAGGGGATTTTCGGCAAGCGCCACCTGGTGCTGGACCGGGTGGAGCAGCTGCCGGAGAAGCTGCCGCTGCTGTACATGGCGCTGACCAAGTAAGTATCAGAGTTCTCTTATTCGTTCCATAACAAATTTTGAATGGAACTTATGCATCGCCCCGATTACAGTCCCGCTATCGTCGGCCGCTTCGCCTCGACACCTGCACAGATGCCCGCGGCCGCCCAAGAATTCAAACACTCAGCAAGGGGTTAGCCATGTCCGCCAAGCATCCCGTCATCGCCATCACCGGCTCGTCCGGCGCCGGCACCTCCACGGTGAAGCGGTCGTTCGAGCACATCTTCCGCCGCGAGAGCATCCTCTCCGCCGTCATCGAGGGCGACAGCTTCCACAAGTACGATCGCGAGGAGATGAAGAAGGCCATCCAGGCCTCCGAGAAGGCCGGCGTCTGCGAGCACATCAGCCACTTCGGCCCGGAAGCCAACCTGTTCGAGGACCTGGAAGCGCTGTTCAAGGCCTACGGCGAGACCGGCACCGGCAGGCGCCGCTATTACCTGCACAACGAGCAGGAAGCCGAGCCGTGGCAGCAGAAGCCGGGCACCTTCACGCCCTGGGAAGACCTGCCCCTGGGCACCGACTGCCTGTTCTACGAGGGCCTGCACGGCGGCGTCAAGACCGACACGGTGGATGTCGCCCGCCAGACCGACCTGCTGGTCGGCGTCGTGCCGACGGTGAACCTCGAGTGGATCCAGAAGATCCACCGCGACACCAGCACGCGCGGCTACTCGGTCGAGGCGGTGACGCAGACCATCCTGCGCCGCATGTACGACTATGTGCACTACATCACGCCGCAGTTCTCGCGCACCCACATCAACTTCCAGCGCGTGCCGGTGGTGGACACCTCCAACCCCTTCGTCGCCCGCGACATCCCGACCCTCGACGAATCCTTCGTGGTGATCCGCTACCGCGATCCGCACGGCGTGGACTTCCCCTACCTGCTGACGATGATCCACGATTCCTTCATGTCGCGGCCGAACTGCATCGTCGTGCCCGGCGGCAAGATGCAGCTGGCCATGCAGCTGGTGCTCACGCCGCTCATCCTGCAGCTCATGGAGAAGCGCAGGCGCGCCTGACGTTCGCTACCAAAAAAGCCCGGTTTGGAAGATAATTTACAGCCTTCCGACGGGCATCAACCGAATTCGGTAACCAGGGGAAACAGATGTCCAGCCAGACCGCCACTTTCAGCGATTTCGAAACACCGGTGTTCAACCACCTGACCAGCGCCATCCGCGCCCTCGCCATGGACGCCGTCGAGAAGGCCAAGTCCGGCCATCCCGGTGCCCCCATGGGCATGGCGGAGATCGCCGAGGTGCTGTGGAACCACCACCTCAAGCACAACCCGGCCAACCCGAAATGGGCCGACCGCGACCGCTTCGTGCTCTCCAACGGCCACGGCTCGATGCTGATCTACGCCCTGCTGCACCTGACCGGCTACGACGTCAGCATCGACGACATCAAGCAGTTCCGCCAGCTGCACTCGAAGACGCCGGGCCATCCCGAGTACGGCTACACGCCGGGCGTCGAGACCACCACCGGCCCGCTCGGCCAGGGCATCACCAACGCCGTCGGCATGGCCATGGCGGAAAAGCTGCTCGCCGCCGAGTTCAACCGCCCCGGCCACGAGATCGTCGACCACCGCACCTGGGCCTTCCTCGGCGACGGCTGCCTGATGGAAGGCCTCTCGCACGAGGCCTGCTCGCTCGCCGGCACCTGGGGCCTGGGCAAGCTGACCGCCTTCTGGGACGACAACGGCATCTCCATCGACGGCCACGTCGAAGGCTGGTTCACCGACGACACGCCGCGCCGCTTCGAAGCCTACGGCTGGCAGGTCATCCCCAACGTGAACGGCCATGACCCCGAGGCCCTCCATGCCGCCATCAACAAGGCCCGCGCCGAGACCTCGCGGCCGACCCTGATCTGCTGCCGCACCCGCATCGGCATGGGCTCGCCCAACAAGGCCGGCACCCACGACGTGCACGGTGCGCCGCTGGGCGACGCCGAGATCGCCGCCGCCCGCCCGCACATCGGCTGGGTGTTCCCGCCCTTCGAGATCCCGCAGGAAGTCTACGAGGCCTGGGACGCGCGCAAGAAGGGCGCCGCGCTGGAGTCCGACTGGAACCAGAAGTTCGAGCGCTATGCCAAGGCCTGTCCCGACCTGGCCGCCGAGTTCAAGCGCCGCATGGCCGGCGAACTGCCCGCCAATTGGGCGGCGCATGCGAAGAAGGTCGTTGCCGAGACCAACGCCAAGGGCGAGACCGTCGCCACGCGCAAGGCCTCGCAGATCGCCATCAATGCGCTGGCGCCGGCCCTGCCCGAGTTCGTCGGCGGCTCGGCCGACCTGACCGGCTCGAACCTGACCAACTGGAGCGGCTGCAAGCACGTCTCCGGCCGCACCCCCGGCAACTACATCTCCTACGGCGTGCGCGAGTTCGGCATGTCGCACATCATGAACGGCATGGCGCTGCACGGCGGCGTGCTGCCCTTCGGCGGCACCTTCCTGATGTTCTCGGAGTACGCCCGCAACGCCCTGCGCATGTCGGCGCTGATGAAGCAGCGCGTGATCTACGTGTTCACCCACGACTCCATCGGCCTCGGCGAGGACGGTCCGACGCACCAGCCGGTCGAGCAGACCGCCACCTTGCGCATGATCCCGAACATGGACGTCTGGCGTCCCTGCGACACCGTCGAGACGATGGTGGCGTGGACGCAGGCGGTGGAGAAGGCGAGCGGCCCGACGGCGCTGTGCCTGTCGCGGCAGAACCTGCCCTTCGTCAAGCGCAGCGACGCCGCCCTCGCCTGCATCGAGAAGGGCGGCTACGTTCTTTCCGAAGCCGAAGGCAAGGCCCAGGCGGTGATCATCGCCACCGGCTCGGAAGTCGACCTGGCGCTGAAGGCGCAGGCCGAACTGGCCAAGGAAGGCATCGCCGTGCGCGTGGTTTCCATGCCCAACACCAATGCCTTCGACCGCCAGGATGCGGCCTATCGGAACAGCGTGCTGCCGAAGGGCCTGCCGCGCGTCGCCGTGGAAGCCGGCGTCACCGGCGGCTGGTACAAGTACGTCGGCCTCGACGGCGCGGTGATCGGTCTCGACCGCTTCGGCGAGTCGGCCCCGGCGGGCGTGCTGTTCAAGGAATTCGGCTTCACGGCGGAAAACGTCGTGAAAGCCGTGAAATCGGTTCTGTAATTACTATCTGGAGATCACCACATGGCTATCAAAGTCGGCATCAACGGTTTCGGTCGCATCGGCCGCATGGCATTCCGGGCAATCGCCAAGGACTTCCCCGAGATCGAAGTCGTCGCCATCAACGACCTGCTCGAGCCGAGCTACCTGGCCTACATGCTGCAGTACGATTCCGTGCATGGCCGCTTCAACGGCAGCATCTCCGTCGAAGGCAGCAACCTGATCGTCAACGGCAAGAAGATCCGCCTGACCGCCGAGAAGGATCCCGCCAACCTGAAGTGGGGCGAGGTCGGCGCCGACATCGTCATCGAGTCCACCGGCTTCTTCCTGACCAAGGACACCTGCCAGAAGCACCTCGACGCCGGCGCCAGGAAGGTCGTCCAGTCGGCGCCGTCGAAGGACGACACGCCGATGTTCGTCTATGGCGTGAACCACGAGAAGTACGCCGGCCAGGCCATCGTTTCCGCCGCCTCCTGCACCACCAACTGCCTGGCCCCGGTCGCCAAGGTGCTCAACGACAACTGGGGCATCAAGCGCGGCCTGATGACCACCGTGCACGCCGCCACCGCGACGCAGAAGACCGTGGACGGCCCCTCGTCGAAGGACTGGCGCGGCGGCCGCGGCATCCTCGAGAACATCATCCCGTCCTCGACCGGCGCCGCGAAGGCCGTCGGCGTGGTGCTGCCCGAGCTGAACAAGAAGCTCACCGGCATGGCCTTCCGCGTCCCCACCTCCGACGTCTCGGTGGTCGACCTCACCGTCGAGCTGAACAAGGAAGCCTCCTACGAGGACATCTGCAAGGCCATGAAGGCCGCCTCCGAAGGCGCCATGAAGGGCGTGCTCGGCTACACCGAGGACAAGGTCGTCGCCACCGACTTCCGCGGCTGCCCGCTGCCGTCGATCTTCGACGCCGACGCCGGCATCGCGCTGGACAAGACCTTCGTCAAGGTCGTCACCTGGTACGACAACGAGTACGGCTACACCTGCAACATGCTGCACTTCGTCAAGCACGTCGCCAAGTAAAAGTCAGTCGCCACAGGACGGCGGGCCGGATGCCGGCCCGCCGTCCCCTCCCGCACGAGAGCCGTAAGGCCTGGGTCGTCCCAGCCCTTAAAGCTTATCTTCCAGGAGGAAAATATGTACCCCCACGCTCACATTCGTTCGCTGCCCCCCAGGGGGGCGCATGCCGCCCTTGGGGCGGCCCTGCGGGAGGCATGACATGCCCCAATTCATCCGCATGACCGACCTCGACCTCGCGGGCAAGCGCGTGTTCATCCGCGCCGACCTCAACGTCCCCGTCAAGGACGGCAAGGTCACCTCCGACGCCCGCATCACCGCCTCGATGCCGACCATCGCGCATTGCCTGAAGGCCGGCGCGAAGGTCATGGTCACCTCCCACCTCGGCCGACCCGAGGAAGGCGTCTATTCCGAGGAGAATTCGCTCAAGCCGGTCGCCGCCGTGATGGCCGCCAAGCTCGGCAAGCCGGTGCGCGTGATCAAGGATTGGATTGACGGCGGCGCATGGGTGGACGAGGTCGCCGCGGGCGAGGTCGTGCTGCTGGAGAACTGCCGCTTCAACAAGGGCGAGAAGAAGAACGTCGACGACACGGCGAAGAAATATGCCGCTCTCTGCGACGTCTTCGTCATGGACGCCTTCGGCACCGCCCACCGCGCCGAGGCCTCCACCCACGGCATCGCCAGGTACGCGCCGACGGCCTGCGCCGGCATCCTGCTCACCGAGGAACTGGACGCCCTCGGCAAGGCCCTGCTCAGCCCGGCCCGGCCGATGGTCGCCATCGTCGGCGGCTCCAAGGTGTCGACCAAGCTGACGGTGCTCGAGTCGCTCTCCGAGAAGGTCGACCAGCTGGTGGTCGGCGGCGGTATCGCCAACACCTTCCTCAAGGCCACCGGCAAGAACGTCGGCAAGTCGCTGTGCGAGGACGACCTGACGCCGACGGCGCAGGCCCTGATGGAGAAGATGGCCAGGCGCGGCGCCACCATCCCGGTCGCCGTCGACGTGGTCTGCGGCAAGAAGTTCGACGCCGCCGAGCCCGCCGTGCTGAAGGACGCCGGCAATGTGGCCGACGACGACATGATCTTCGACATCGGCCCGCGGAGCACGCAGGCGCTGGTCGACATCATCATGAAGGCCGGCACCGTCGTGTGGAACGGCCCGGTCGGCGTCTTCGAGTTCGACCAGTTCGGCGAGGGCACGAAAAGAATCGCCGCGGCCATCGC
>JBDHRL010000150.1:0-4827 GCA_039807535.1 Rhodocyclaceae bacterium | reverse complement strand
CATGAGGGTTCCTTTCAAAAACCTACTAATTTTGTCAAGTTTAGCGTTTGCTGATGCCGGTCGTCAAGGCCGCGCGCCGCCGGTCACGCGCAGGATGCCGGCCAGGTCCTGACGATGCTCGATGCCGGTGAAGCCCGCCGCGGCGAGCAGGGCCGCCACCGCCTGCGCCTGGTCGTAGCCATGCTCGAAATACAGCCGTCCGCCGGGCGCCAGGCGTGCGGGCGCACCGGCAATGATGCGGCGGATGTCGTCCAGTCCTTGCGGCCCCGAGGCCAGCGCGCTGCGCGGCTCGAAGCGCACGTCGCCCTGCGCGAGATGCGGATCGGCCTCGGCGACATAGGGCGGGTTGGCCAGGATCAGGTCGAAGCGCTCGCCCGCCAGCGGCGCGAACCAGTCGCCCTGCAGGAAGCGCACGCGCACGCCGTGGCGCTCGGCGTTCCCGCGCGCCACGTCGAGGGCCGCCGCGGAGACGTCGACCGCCGTCACCTCGGCCTGCGGCAACTGCCTGGCCACCGCAATGGCCAGGCAGCCGCTGCCGGTGCCGAGGTCGAGGATGCGCTGCGCCGGCTGCCCGACGGCGATGTCCGCCAGGAGCTCGGTCTCCTCGCGCGGGATCAGCACATCCGGCGTGACGCGGAAATCCAGGCCGTAGAACTCGCGCCGGCCGGAGAGGTAGGCAATCGGCTCGCCGGCGGCCCGACGCGCCACCAGTGCACTGAACGCCGCCGTGTGGCCGGGACTGACTTTTCGCTCCGGATGCGCCTCCAGCGCGGCATGCGTCACGCCGAGGACATGGCACAGCAGGAGCCGCGCCTCGCGCAGCGGAATCGACGCGCGCGCTTCCTCCAGCGCTGCGGCGACGATCACGCCGCTTCTTCCGACAGCGCCGCGAGCTGCTCGGCCTGGTGCTCGGCGGAGAGCGCGCCGATCAGCTCCCCGAGGTCGCCGTCCATGACGGCGTCGATCTTGTACAGCGTCAGGTTGATGCGGTGGTCGGTGACGCGCCCCTGCGGGAAATTGTAGGTGCGGATGCGCTCGGAGCGGTCGCCGCTGCCGACCAGCGACTTGCGCGTCGCGGCGGTCTGCGCCTGCTGCGCGCGCGTCTGCTGGTCCTTGATGCGCGCCGCCAGCACGGAGAGCGCCTGCGCCTTGTTCTTGTGCTGCGAGCGGTCGTCCTGGCACTCGACGACGATGCCGGTCGGCAGGTGCGTCACGCGCACGGCCGAGTCGGTCTTGTTCACGTGCTGGCCGCCGGCGCCGCTGGCGCGGTAGGTGTCGATGCGCAGCTCCGCCGGGTTGATGACGACGTCGGCCACCTCGTCGGCCTCGGGCAGCACCGCCACGGTGCACGCCGAGGTGTGGATGCGGCCCTGCGTCTCGGTGGCCGGCACGCGCTGCACGCGATGGCCGCCCGATTCGAACTTCAGCTTCGAGTAGGCGCCCTGGCCGACGATGCGCAGGATCACCTCCTTGTAGCCGCCCAGGTCGGAGGGGTTCTGCGAGATCACCTCGACCTTCCAGCGCTGGCGCTCGGCGTAGCGGGTGTACATGCGGAAGAGGTCGCCGGCGAACAGGGCCGACTCGTCGCCGCCGGTGCCGGCGCGGATTTCCAGGAAGAGGTTGCGCTCGTCGCTGGGGTCGCGCGGCAGCAGCGCCCGTTGCAGTTCGTCCTCGAGGCGCGCCATCTCCGTCCGGCAGGCGCGGATCTCCTCCTCGGCGAGGTCCTTCATCTCGACGTCGGCGAGCATGGCCTGCGCCGAGTGCACGCCCGCCTCCGCCTTGCGCCAGGCGGCGAAGAGCGCCGCCACCGGCGCGATCTCGGCATGCTCGCGCGTCAGCCTGCGGTAGGCGTCCATGTCCCGGGTCGCCGTCTCGCTGGCCAGCAGCAGGTCGAGCTCGGCGAGGCGGCGGGAGAGAAGTTCCAGCTTGTCGTGGATGCCTTTTTTCATGGCGGCAGGGGGCGGCTGCACCCTGCATCGGGCGCGGGCGGCCGTTCGGGCAGCTACTCGTCGGGATGCAGGCGATAGATGCGGGCGATCAGCTCGGCCAAATCATGGCGGTGCGGCTCGTCGGTCTGGTTGAGCGCGGCGGTGGGCCCATGCATCAGCTTGTTGGTGAGGCCGTGCGAGAGCGCCTCCAGCACGCGCTGCGGGTCCTCGCCTTTCGCCAGCAGTTTCAGCGCATGCTCGAGCTCGTGGCGGCGCATGCGCTCGGCGGAGTCGCGCAGCGCGCGGATGGTCGGCACCGCCTCGCGCGATTCGATCCAGTGCAGGAAGCCATCGACGCGCGAGGTGATGATCGCCTCCGCCTCGACCACCGCCTTTTCGCGCGACTCCAGGCCGGACTCGACGATGGCGCCGAGGTCGTCCAGGGTATAGAGAAAAACGTCGTCGAGCTGACCGATTTCCGGCTCGATGTCGCGCGGCACGGCGAGGTCCACCATCACCATCGGCCGGTGGCGTCGCGCCCTGACGGCGCGCTCGGCCATGCCCAAGCCGATGATCGGCAGGGGGCTTGCCGTGCAGGAGACGACGATGTCGTATTCGTACAGCTGCTCGGCGATCCCGTCGAGCCGCATGGCGTCGCCGCCGAAGCGCGCCGCCAGCGCCGTGCCGCGCTCCGCCGTACGGTTGGCGACGGTGATGCGCTTCGGCTTGTGCGCGGCGAAGTGCGCGGCGCACAGCTCGACCATCTCGCCGGCGCCGATGAACAGCACCTTCTGGCCGGCGATATCCTCGAAAATGCGCTCGGCCAGATGCACCGTCGCCGCCGCCATCGAGACGATGTTGGCGCCGATGGCGGTGGTGGAGCGCACCTCCTTCGCCACGGCGAAGGTTTTCTGGAACAGCTTGTGCAGGAGCGTGCCCAGCGTGCCGGCGTTTTCCGCCACGCGCGCCGCCTGCTTCATCTGGCCGAGGATCTGCGGCTCGCCGAGCACCATCGAGTCGAGGCCGCTGGCGACGCGGAACATGTGGCGCACGGCGTCACGGCTGGGCAGGGTGTAAAGGTAGGGGGAGATCTTCTGCGGCTGCAGCCGGTGGTATTCCGCCAGCCAGGTCGCAGCCGCTTCGGGCGCCTCGGCGGTGCAGTACAGCTCGGTGCGGTTGCAGGTGGACAGGATCGCCGCCTCGCGCACTTCGCGGCCGTGCGTCAGCTCGACCAGCGCCTGCGGCAGGCGCAGGGGATCGAACGCCACCTGCTCGCGCACGGCGAGCGGCGCGGTATGGTGGTTGAGGCCGAGGGCGTAGAGTTGCATCGAAAGTGCGGTTGTCAGGGAATTTCCCAAGGAAATTATAGCATTAGCCATTCGTACCGAAGGGCTGATGCAGGTCAAGCAAGTCGACTGCGCTCGCGCAGGAAGTCCCTGAGGACGCGGCCGGTGTGGGAAGCCGCGCGGGCGACCTGCTCCGGCGTGCCCTGCGCGACGATGCGCCCGCCCGCCGCGCCGCCCTCCGGCCCGAGGTCGACGAGCCAGTCGGCCTCGGCCATGACGTCGAGGTTGTGCTCGATCACCACCACCGTGTTGCCGCCGTCGACCAGGCGGTGCAGCACGCGGATCAGCTTCTCCACGTCGGCCATGTGCAGGCCGACGGTCGGCTCGTCGAGGACGTAGAGAGTGTGCTGCCCCCTCTCCCGGCGCTGCGCGCCACCCTCTCCCCGCCGGGGAGAGGGAAGGGGAGAGGGGCGTACCTTGGCCAGCTCCGTCACCAGCTTGATGCGCTGCGCCTCGCCGCCGGAGAGCGTCGGGCTCTGCTGACCGAGGGTGAGGTAGCTCAAGCCCACGTCCTGCAGCAGGCGCAGGGCGTGGTGGATCGACGGGTGCGCCGAGAAGAAGTCGACCGCCTCGTCCACGCTCATCGCCAGCACCTCGCCGATGTGTCGGCCCTTCCAGCGCACCGTCAGCGTCTCGGCGTTGAAGCGCGTGCCCTTGCAGACGTCGCAGGGCACCTTGACGTCGGGCAGGAAGCTCATCTCGATCTTCTGCACGCCCTGGCCCTCGCAGGCCTCGCAGCGGCCGCCGGCGGTGTTGAAGGAGAAGCGCGAGGGCGAATAGCCGCGGATGCGCGACTCCGTCGTGTCGGCGAAGAGCCGGCGCACGGCGTCCCAGAAGCCGACGTAGGTGGCCGGGCAGGAGCGCGGCGTCTTGCCGATCGGCGTCTGGTCGACTTCCAGCACGCGGGTGACGGCTTCCCAGCCGCGGATCTCGCGGCAGCCGCGCAGGTCGTTTCGTAGGTCGGGCTTCAGCCCGACTTTGGCTTTCGATCCCCTGCTTTGTCGGGCTGAAGCCCGACCTACCAGGGCGTGCAGGTTGTCGCGCAGCACTTCGCGCGCCAGCGTCGACTTGCCTGACCCCGAGACGCCGGTCACCACCGTCAGGCGGGCGAGCGGCAGGCGCAGGTCGAGGGCCTTGAGGTTGTGCAGAGTCGCGCCGCGGATTTCCAGCGCCGTGTCGCGGGGACTGACTTTTCGCCGCGGCGCGAGCGGATGCAGCAGCGGCTGCGCGAGACACTGGCCGGTGACGGAATCGGGATGGCGCATCAGCTCTTCCGCCGTGCCCGCGGCGACGACGCGGCCGCCCTGCGTGCCGGCGCCGGGGCCGAGGTCGAGCACGTGGTGGGCCGCGCGGATGGTGTCCTCGTCGTGCTCGACGACCACCAGGGTGTTGCCCTTGGCCTCCAGTTTGGCGAGCGTATCGAGCAGGATGCGGTTGTCGCGCGGATGCAGGCCGATGGTCGGCTCGTCGAGGATGTAGCAGACGCCCTGCAGGTTGGAGCCGAGCTGGGCGGCCAGCCGGATGCGCTGCGCCTCGCCGCCGGAGAGCGTCGG
>JBDHRL010000149.1:0-4885 GCA_039807535.1 Rhodocyclaceae bacterium | reverse complement strand
ATGGCGTCCTGGTCGCCGAGCCAGTCGGAGCCCTTGACGGTGTCGTACATGTGCCAGTGCCAGTGGTCCTCCTCGGAATTGCCAAGGGATGCGGCCACGCCCCCCTGCGCCGCCACGGTGTGCGAGCGCGTCGGAAAGACCTTGGTGAGGACGGCGGTCTTGAGGCCGGATTCGGACAACTGCAGCGCGGCGCGCAGGCCGGCGCCGCCGGCGCCGACGATGACCGCATCAAACGTTCTTTTGCTGATCTTCACTTACAGCCTCCAGAGAATCGACACCGCCCAGCCGGTGTAGCCGACGAGGGCGAGCAGCGTGAGGACGTGCAGCGCCAGGCGCACGCCGTTCGGCTTGACGTAGTCCATCCAGATATCGCGCACGCCGACCCAGGCGTGAACCATCAGGCTGACGATGAAGAGGAAGGTGAGGAAGCGCATGAAGCCGCCGGCCATGAAGGCGCGCCAGCTCTCGTGGCTGAGACGTTCCTGTCCCATCGCCAGGACGAAGACGAGGATCACATACACCGCCATGACGACCGCGGTAATGCGCTGCGCCAGCCAGTCCTTCAGGCCGTAATGGGCGCCGACGATAATGTTCTTCACCATAGCTGCGCCCCCAGGATCACGGTCAGCGCCAGGCTGATGACGATCACCGCCCTGGCGCTGGCGCGGGCCGGTTTCAGGTCGGTGCCCAAGTTCAGATCGAGAAACAGGATGCGGATGCCCATGCACATGTGATGCAGGAAGGCCCAGAGCAGACCGAGCAGCACCAACTTGGCGAGCGGGTGGCCGACCACCGTCCGGAAGGACTCGAAGCTTTGCGGCGATTCCAGGCTGAGCTGGAACAGCAGGATGAGAAAGGGCAGCATGAGAAACAGGCCTGCGCCGCTGATCCGGTGCAGGATCGAGGCGATGGCCGGTACAGGCTGCTTGATGACCCGCAAGTCGAGATGTTTCGGGCGCTCCTTCTTGATGGTTATTTCCGTCATAGGCTTCTTCCTCTGCGCTGTGCGACGCAACATAAGGCGCCGCGATACCCCAATAAACTATTGATTATATCGTCTCGTCGGGCGTCGACCTGTTCCCACCGGCCTCAATTCAACTCGTTCAGGTAACAATGTTCCGCCGTGGAGTAAAGGCCGCGCCGCCACTCGACCGGCTTGTCGCCGTAAGTGTAGGTGACGCGTTCCACGGACAGCAGCGGACTCCCCTCCTCGACGGAGAGCAGTTCGGCCGAACTGCGGTCGGCGGCGACGGCGCGGATGCGCTCCTCGGCGCGGATCATGCGCACGCCGAAGCGTGCCTCGAACAGCGTGTAGAGGGAATCCTCGTTGTCCTGCAGCACCTCCAGGGTCAGCCCATGGAAGATTTCACCCGACAGGTAGATTTCGTCGACCACAACCGGCTTGCCGTCGAACTTGAGCAGCCGCCGCACGATGATGATCGGGCTGCCGGGCGGGATGTCGAGGATGCGGGCAGCCTCCTGGCCGGCCTTGGCGCGCCAGCATTCGAGCGGCACGCTCTGCGGCACCGCGACGCCGCCCTCGTCGGGAACGACACGCAGGAAACGGAAAAAAGCGCGCGGGTCATTGTGCGAGGCAACATAAGTGCCTTTGCCCTGCTTGCGCACGACCAGGTTTTCGGCGGCCATTTCGTCGATGGCCTTGCGCACCGTGCCTTGGCTGACATTGAATCGGACAGCCAGCTCGGCCTCGCTGGGGATGACCTCGCCGGGACGCCATTCACCAGATGCAAGCCCCTGCAGGATCAGGTTCTTGATCTGGCGGTAGAGCGGACTGAAGGTCGGGGACACTTGCGCCATGCGTAAATTTCAGCACAAAAAAACCCTGACGTCTATAGGTTCTCTTATGTCTTATATATTATATCTAATACTTATTGACACACTGCAAAAAGAATTTTAACATCGCTCCATTCGCAACGTGCAGCCTCTGCGCCCTTCGACGAAGCGCTGCTTTGAACAACCTGATCGAGGAGTCACTTCCATGGCCAAAGCCCCCGTTCGTGTCACCGTCACCGGCGCCGCCGGCCAGATCGGCTACGCGCTGCTCTACCGCATCGCCAGCGGCGAAATGCTCGGCAAGGACCAGCCCGTCATCCTGCAAATGCTCGAGCTGCCGATGGAGAAGGCCCAGGCCGCGCTGAAGGGCGTCATGATGGAACTGGAAGACTGCGCCTTCCCGCTGCTCGCCGGCATGATCGGCACCGCCGACCCGATGGCGGCCTTCAGGGACACCGACTACGCCCTGCTGGTGGGCGCTAGGCCGCGCGGCCCCGGCATGGAGCGCAAGGACCTGCTCCTCGAGAACGCCAAGATCTTCATCGAGCAGGGCAAGGCCCTCAACGCCGCCGCCTCGCGCAACGTGCGCGTGCTGGTGGTCGGCAACCCGGCCAACACCAACGCCTACATCGCCATGAAGTCCGCGCCGGACCTGCCGAAGCAGAACTTCACCGCCATGCTGCGCCTCGACCACAACCGCGCCGTCTCGCAGCTCGCCACGCGCACCGGCAAGGCGGTCACCGACATCGAGAAAATGATCGTCTGGGGCAACCACTCCCCCACCATGTTCCCGGACATCCGCTTCTGCACCGTCGCCGGCCAGCCCGCTCCGCAGGCCGTCAACGACGAAGCCTGGTACCGAAACGAGTACATCCCGAAGGTCGGCAAGCGCGGCGCCGCCATCATCGAGGCGCGCGGCGCCTCCTCGGCTGCCTCCGCCGCCAACGCCGCCATCGACCACATGCGCGACTGGGCGCTCGGCACCAATGGCAAGTGGGTCACCATGGGCATCCCCTCCGACGGCTCCTACGGCATCCCGCAGGACATCGTCTACGGCGTGCCGGTCACCTGCGCCAATGGCGAGTACACCCGCGTGACGGGGCTCGCCATCGACGACTACTCGCGCACCATGATGGATAAGACGCTCGCCGAGCTGAAGGAAGAGCAGGCCGGCGTCGCCAGCATGCTCGGCTGAGAAATCGCGGCAGGGGGGGGGGATCGCCACATGACCGCCGCGCTTCACCCCTCGGCCGTTCTCTACCGTGAGGCGAGACCCTTCCCCGCCCTGCCCGCCTGCGAGCACTTCGCCGGCAGCGAAAAGCTGATCGGCAAGGCGTTCGCCCTGCAGCAGGCGCTCGGGCCGATCTTCGACGTCACCTGCGATTGCGAGGACGGCGCCCCAGCCGGCGCCGAGCGCGCCCATGCCGAGATGGTAGCCGCCGCCATCGCCTCCGTCGACAACAAGTTCGGCCGCGTCGGCGCGCGCATCCACGATATCACGCATCCGCACTGGCGCAGCGACCTCGAAATCATCGTCGGCGCCGCGGGAAAGCGGCTCGCCTACGTCACCTTGCCGAAGGCGGCCGGCCGCCACGACGTGCAGACCCTGTTGATGGCGCTCGCCGCCATTGCGAAGAACTGCGGCCTCGATCGTCCCATTCCCGCCCACGTGCTGATCGAGACCCACGGCGCGCTGCGCGAAGTTGAGGACATCGCCGCCCTGCCGGGCATCGAGACGCTGGACTTCGGCCTGATGGACTTCGTCAGCGGCCACCACGGCGCGATTACCGCCGCGGCCATGAAGAGCCCCGGCCAGTTCGAGCATCCGCTGGTGGCGCGCGCCAAGTGCGCCATCGCCGCCGCCGCACTCGGCCACGGGCTGGTGCCTTCGCACAACGTCACGACCGAACTGCACGACACGCAGGCGGTCTATGCTGATGCGAGGCGTGCACGCGAGCAGTTCGGCTACCTGCGCATGTGGAGCATCCATCCGAACCAGGTGCAGCCGATCGTCGACGCCATGCAGCCGCATTTCGACGAGGTGAACGAAGCCGTGGCCATCCTGCTTGCCGCGCAGGCCGCCGACTGGGGGCCGATCCGCCACGACGGCCGCCTGCACGACCGCGCTTCGTACCGCTATTACTGGGAGCTGCTGCAGCGCGCCCACACGACCGGCATGGATTTGCCGGCCGGCGTGAAGCGGCAGTTCTTTTCGACCACGCATCAACCATCCTGACTGAGAGGACACACCCGTGCTCCAAGCCTACCGTGCCCATGCCGCCGAGCGCGCCGCCCTCGGCATCCCGCCGCTGCCCCTGACCGCCAAGCAGACCGAGGAACTGGTCGGCCTGCTGAAGAACCCGCCGAAGGATGAAGAGGCAGTCCTGGTCGAACTCATCACCCACCGCGTGCCGGCCGGCGTCGACGACGCCGCCAAAGTGAAGGCCGCCTTCCTGGCCAAGGTCGCGAAGGGCGAGGAAGCCTGCGCCCTCATCTCGCGCGAAAAGGCGACGGAACTCCTCGGCACCATGCTCGGCGGCTACAACGTCAAGCCGCTGATCGACCTGCTCGACGACGCCGCGGTCGGCACCGTCGCCGCCAAGGGCCTGAAGGGCACGCTGCTGATGTTCGACTACTTCCACGACGTCGCGGAAAAGGCAAAAAAGGGCAACGCCAACGCCAAGTCGGTGATGCAGTCCTGGGCCGACGCCGAGTGGTTCACCTCGCGCCCGGAAGTGGCGAAGAAGATTTCCGTCACCGTCTTCAAGGTCACCGGCGAGACCAACACCGACGACCTCTCGCCGGCGCCCGACGCCTGGAGCCGCCCGGACATTCCGCTGCACGGCCTGACCATGCTGAAAAACGCCCGTGAGGGCATCACCCCCGAGAAGCCCGGCGAGCGCGGCCCGATCCAGCTCATCGAAGACCTCAAGAAGAAGGGCCATCCGGTCGCCTACGTCGGCGACGTGGTCGGCACCGGCTCCTCGCGCAAGTCCGCCACCAACTCGGTGATCTGGTGGACCGGCGAGGACATCCCCTTCGTGCCGAACAAGCGCTTCGGCGGCTTCTGCCTCGGCGGCAAGATCGCGCC
>JBDHRL010000148.1:0-4910 GCA_039807535.1 Rhodocyclaceae bacterium | reverse complement strand
TTGCAGGACGCGGATGGCCTGGTCGAGCCGGTCCAGGGCCGCGTCGATCGGCTGCCGGTCGCCGGTGTCGCCGTGCTTCAGGCGCTCCGTCTCGACGTAGACGCGCTGGCTGAGCCAGCGCAGGCTGCCGGTGACGTTGACGATCGCGGCCATGCCGCGCGTTTTTTCGTAGTTCGCGTCGACGATCCGCCAGTTCGCGACCAGCGTCGCCAGCAGGATGGCGAATACCAGCAGGAATTTCTTGTCGAGGGACGGCCGCAGCAGGCGGCGCAGCCGGCTCCGGCCGCTTGCCCGGTCGGCCGAAGCCGAAGCATCCTGCGCCAGCAGATTCATGCAGCACCTCCTACCCCGGCGCTTGCGCGGGGTTGCGATAGGGCCTGCAGGCTCTGGGCAGGAGCGTGTTCCGAAACGAAATCCCGGACTGCCGTTGCCGGCAGCGGCGCGGCCCCCCGGTCGGGGCTGCCGCGCGGGAACTTGAGCGGCGCGGCTTGTTGTTTGTGGTTGCCGCACGAAGCCATCGTAATCCATTCATCCCCATGATTCAACCGCATGCATGCCGGGGCGATGCCGCCGCAGCCCGGCGCCGCTCAGCCGAAGCGGGCGATCTCGCCCGGGATCTGGCCGAGGGCCAGGCTGCGGTCCGCCGCGCCGAGTTTCACCGCCTCCTTCGGCATGCCGTAGACGACGCAGCTCGCCTCGTCCTGCGCCACGGTATAGGCGCCGGCGTCGTGCATTTCCTTCAGGCCGCGCGCGCCGTCGTCGCCCATGCCGGTCATGATGACGCCCATGGCGTTCTTGCCGGCGAATTTCGCCACCGAGCGGAACAGCACGTCCACGGAAGGGCGATGCCGGTTGACCAGCGGGCCGTCGACCACCTCGACGTAGTACTGGGCGCCGCTGCGCTTCAGCAGCATGTGGCGCCCGCCCGGCGCGATCAGCGCCCGGCCCGGCACGACGCGGTCGTTGTTCTGCGCCTCGCGCACCTCCAGTTGCGAGATCGAATTCAGCCGCGCCGCGAAGGAGGCGGTGAATTTTTCCGGCATGTGCTGGACGATGACGATGCCCGGCGCCGTGCGCGGCAGGCCGGTCAGCACCGCTTCCAGCGCCTGCGTGCCGCCGGTGGAGGTGCCGATGGCGACGATGCGCTCGGTCGTCTGCTTCATCGCCTGGCCGGATTTCGGCAGGATGGCGTCCGCATCAAGCTTGGGCGCCGGGGCGGCCGCCGCGGCGCCCGGTGCGAGCCGCCGGACCTGCGCGCCGGCGGCCGCCCTGACGGCATGCACCAGCTCGGCGGCCGAATCCTCCATCAGGGCGCGCCGCACGCCGATGCCCGGCTTGCTCACCACACCGAAGGCGCCGGCGGCCAGCGCTTCCATGGTCGTCTCGGCGCCCTTCAGGGTGAGCGAAGAGCAGATCACCACCGGCGTCGGGCGCTCGGCCATGATCTTCTTCAGAAAGGTGATGCCGTCCATGCGCGGCATCTCGATGTCGAGGACGATGACGTCCGGCCAGCGCCGGTTCATCTTGTCGAGGGCGAAGATCGGGTCGGCGGCGACGCCGACGATCTCCATGCCGGGATCGCCGCCCAGCACTTCCGAGACGACCTGGCGCACGACGGCCGAGTCGTCGACGATGAAGACGCCCACCTTGGAGCCGGTCTTATTGAGCATTACCTTTCTCCGTGACACAGGCCCCGTCATTCCGGGCAAGCGTAGCGCGACCCGGAATCCAGGCAGTGCATGGATTCCCGCTTTCGCGGGAATGACGAACCAACGGCAGGCGCTTGTCACGCATTTCCGTTATCCTCGATAAGCATTCACCGCTCCCCGCGCAGCTTCGCTCCGGCCGGGATCGAAACACGCATCGCGAATCTCGCAGTCGGTGCAGGCGGCGTTCGCTTTCTGCAGGAACTGCCTCACCCAGACGTGGCCGCTCCAGATGTCGAACAGCACGGTGCGATGGCCGTTGCCGCCCAGGTCGGCCGCCTTCGGGCGCAGGCCGTGCCGGTGCAGCAAGTGCCTGCCGAAATCGGCGTTCTTGCGCCCGATGTGTTCCTTTTCGCAGCGCTGGGTGGCGGGGAACATGTTGCCGCCGCCGAACAGCTTCACCTCGTATTCGTGCAGCGCGGCGCCGCTTTTTTCGACCTCGCGCAGCAGCAGCCAGAAGGCCTCGTCCGCGTACTTCCCGTCCGGGCCGGACGGGCGGCGGGCGGCGCGTTCCGGCAGCATGTAATGGCACATGCCGCCGATGAGCAGTCCCGGATGCCACAGGGTGATCGAGACGCAGGAGCCGAGCAGGGTGCGCACGCGCGTCTGCCGGTCGCCGAAATACCATTCCCCCGGCTGCAGGAACACCTCGACGATGTGCGGCGGCTTCCTCATGGCTTGCGGTAGATCGAGGGAGCCACCACCGGCAGGTCGTCGACGACGCCGTTCAGGCTCTCCGAATGGCCGATCAGGAGGTGGCCGCCCGGCTTGAGCGCGGCCATCAGGCGCTGCACCACCTTGCGCTTGGTCTCGACGTCGAAATAGATCATGACGTTGCGCAGGAAGATCACGTCGAACTCGCCCAGCCTGGGCAACTGCTCGTTGAGATTGACCTGCCTGAAGTCGATCCTGCTCCGCAGCCGCTTGTCGATCATGAAGGTGCCCTCCTGCCGCCCGACGCCCTTCAGGCAATAGGCCCGCAGGTAATCCTGCGGAATGTGCTCCGTCCGCTCCATCGCGTAATGCCCGCTGCGGGCCCGTTCCAGCACGCGCGTGCTGATGTCGGAGGCGGCGATCTCCCAGGGCGCCTCGCGCAAGCAGTCGGCCAGCAGCATGGCGATGCTGTAGGGCTCCTCGCCACTCGAACAGGCGGCGCTCCAGACGCGGAAGACGCTGCCCGGGCGCCGCGCCGGCAGGATGCGCGCGCGCAGGAACTCGAAATGCTTCGGCTCGCGGAAGAAATAGGTTTCGTTGGTGGTGAGCAGGTCGATGGCGATCTGCAATTCCTGCGGTTCGCTGCCGCTTGTCAGCAGGCGGAAGTAATCGCCATAGCTGTTGAGCTGGTGATGCTTGATGCGCTTGGCCAGCCGGCCGCAGACCAGGGCCTTCTTGGCCGGCGACAGGCTGATGCCCGCCAGGCGGTACAACAGGCCCTGGAACTGCGAGAACTCGCTGTCGAGGAGGCGGTAGCCCGCCTCCTGCCGCTCCGCTGCAGCCGTCGTCATCGTCCGCCCTCGCCCGTCCGCATGCTCAGGCCGCCGCGGCCAGGGCATCCGCCGGCGCCTGGCCGGCCATCTGCCCGAGCAGGGCCAGGTCGTCCAGCGACAGCACGGCATTGGCATTGAGGAGGATGACGAACTTGCCATCGACCTTGCCCATGCCGTGGATGAAGTCCGTGCGGATGCGGGCGCCGAACGCAGGCGCCGGCTCGATCTGGTCCTGGCGGATTTCCAGGACTTCGCTCACGGCATCGACGATCACCCCGATGTCCTGCCGCTCTTCCCCGCACTCGACCTCGACGATGATGATGCAGGTTCGCCGCGTCAGGTCCGTCGAACGCCTGCCGAAGCGGCATCCCAGGTCGACCACCGGCACCACCGCGCCGCGCAGATTGATGACGCCGCGAATGCACTCCGGCATCATCGGCACCACGGTGAGGTGGCCGTACTCGATGATCTCCTTCACGCAGAGAATGCCGATGGCGAACATCTCGCCGCCCAGCACGAAAGTCAGATACTGCTGTTGCTCGGCCACTGCCTGCAGCTCCGCAGGCAGTGGCTGTCCGGCCTTGACCAAAGCACCCATGGCCGTCTCCTAGAACTTGACGAATTCAGCCTCGCCGGGCACCGGCTCGGCCAGGCTGGAAGCGAGACGCGCGCCGCTGTCCTTGATATGGGCGATCTTCGACTTCAGCTTGTTGCCTTCCTTGCGCGTCGCCACCGCACGGCCGGCCGAGGCATTGCCCGTCTTGAAGAAGGACATGGCCTGCTGCAGCTGTTCGGCCTGGCTGCTCATCTCTTCGGCGGTGGCCGCCAGTTCCTCCGAGGCCGAGGCGTTCTGCTGCGTGGCCTGGTTCAACTGGCCCATGGCGGTGTTGATCTGGCCGACGCCGGCGGATTGCTCCTCGGAGGCGGCCGTGATCTCCTGCACGAGGTCGGAGGTCTTGCGGATGGACGGCACCATTTCGTCGAGAAGCTTGCCGGCCTTCTCGGCCAGGGAGACGCTGCCCTTCGCCACTTCGCCGATTTCCTGCGCGGCGACCTGGCTGCGCTCGGCGAGTTTCCTCACCTCGGCGGCCACCACGGCGAAACCCTTGCCGTGCTCGCCGGCGCGCGCCGCCTCGATCGCGGCGTTCAGCGCCAGCAGGTTGGTCTGGTAGGCGATGTCGTCGATGATGCCGATCTTGTCGGCGATGCTCTTCATCGCCGAGACGGTCTGGCCGACCGCCTCGCCGCCCTCGCCGGCTTCCTTGGCGGCCTTCGAGGCCATGCCGTCCGTGACCTTGGCGTTCTCGGTGTTCTGGCTGATCGAGGCCGACATCTGCTCGATGGAGGCGCTGGTCTCCTCGACGCTGGCGGCCTGCTCGCTCGAGGACTGGCTGAGGGACTGCGCCGTCGCACTGACTTCCTCGGAGGCGCTCGACAGGTTGTCGGCGGCGCTGCGCACCTCGGTGATGATCTGCGAGAGCTTCTCCACCATGTTCTTCATCGCCTCCAGCAGCTTGCCGGTCTCGTCCTTCGAGGTGACCTCGATGCGCACCGACATGTCGCCGTCGGCGAGGCTGTTGGCGACGCTCACCGCCTGGTTGAGCGGCCGGGTGATGCTGCGCACGATCCAGAAGGCGATGCCGAGGGCGAAGAGCAGGGCCGCGGCCGCCATCGACAGCGTCAGCATGCGCGCCTGCCGGTATTCCTCCTCGGCGGC
>JBDHRL010000147.1:0-5059 GCA_039807535.1 Rhodocyclaceae bacterium | reverse complement strand
GGCGGGCGTGGATGCGCGTGTAGCCCTGCGCTTCGAGCAGGCGCAGCACTTCGGCCTCGCTGAAATTGTGCGGCACCTCGACCGGGAAAGCGACGATCAGGCGCGGGTCGTGCGCCGTGCCGCAGCGACTGACTATTTCCGCATGGATGCTTTGCGCCGTGTCGCGCCGCACCGGCTTGCCGCAGCCGCGGCAGTGGAGCCGCGCCGCGCGCGCGTAGAGCAGCTTGAGGTGGTCGTTCAGCTCCGTCATGGTGCCGACGGTGGAGCGCGAAGTGCGCACCGGGTTGGTCTGGTCGATGGCGATGGCCGGCGGGATGCCGTCGATGCGGTCGACCTGCGGTCGGTCCTGCCGGTCGAGGAACTGCCGCGCATAGGGCGAAAAGGTCTCGACGTAGCGCCGCTGCCCCTCGGCGTAGAGCGTGTCGAAGACGAGCGAGCTCTTGCCCGAGCCGGAGACGCCGGTGACGACGATCAGTTCGCCGGTCGGCAGGTCGAGATCAAGGTTCTTCAGGTTGTTCTGGCGTGCGCCGCGGATGACGATGACGGGCTGCTTCGGGTCGGGCATTTGGGATTTGAATTGGGGCAGAGAAAAAGCCCGCTTGCCACGGGCGCAGACAAGCTGATAGCTTACTCGAACCCGATGGAGAACCCTATGACCACAGAAGAAAACAACGCCCAGCCCCCGTTCGGGGACAACCGCCTGTCTTACGACGAGGCCGTCCGCCACGTCGTCCGGAACCGGGCCGCGGCCTTCTCCGTACACCCGGTGTTCGAGGAGGACGACGATGAGCGGCCCTCCGGCGCGCGCGTTTTCGTGCTGGCGTCCGACGGCAAGGACGGCTTTTACCTGCGCTTTCTCGCCGGCCGCTTCTTTTCAGGCGCCTATGCCGCCGACGACATCATCGAAGCGGCGGATGTCCCCGATCGCGTCAGGGAATTGCGCTTCCTGCCGACGCGGGTCGAGGAGGCGTGGTTTACCGAGCAGATCCAGGTGCTGATCGGCAAGCTGATGTCGGCTTCCGGCACGGCAGCGCCGCTCATGCCGGACTATCAGAGCGCGCCGCAGAGGCACGCAGCCGAAGACGTGGTGTTCCCGGTGGCCTTCATCAATGCGGCGAAGAAGCCGCATTGAACAGACGCTCGTAATCCGCCTCCGAGACGAGCGGGCGCGGCACTTTTCGCAGCCCTTCTTCCAGCCAGGCGATGTGCTCCAGCTCCTCGCCGGCCAGCTCGCGCGCCAGGCGTTGCACTTCCGGGTCGTTGCTGGCGGAGAGGGCCTGCTCGTAGAGCGTCTGGGCGCGTTTTTCCGCGCCCAGGGCAATGGAGAGCGCGTCGTGCGGCGTCATCAGGTGGAAGACGAACCGATGATCCGCCTGCTCGGCGGGCGCGTTGTCGAGCCAGCTGAATTCCCATGAGCGCAGGGCCGGCAGCGGCATGCCGGCCGTGCGGCGCTCGAGTTCCGTGACGTGCTGCTGCTCGAAGCGGGCCAGCCGGCGAAACAGTTCGGCGGTCGCCTGCTCGCCGTGGTCCTCGAGATATTCCGCGAACTGCGCGCAGCGCGCCGCCGCTTCGCGCTCGATGGCGAGGGCGCTGGCGTAGCATTCGGCGAGATTGCCGATCGGGGCTGCACTGGCCATGGCCGTCTCCTCCAGTCGTTTTTTGGGAGACCAGCCTACGCCTGCGAAGTTGCAAAATAAAGACGCGCTGCAACATGCGCCGGGAAGCGCCTACCTGCCTTCCGCGGGCCTGGCCGCGCTGCGCGCCTGCCCGACGATCTTGCGCGCCTCGACATGTCCCTGCGCCGCCGCCAGTTCCAGCCAGAAGCGCGACTGCGCAAAATCCTTGTCCACGCCGACGCCGTTCGCCAGCAGGCTGGCGAGGATGTATTCGGCGCCCGCATCGCCCTGTTCGGCGGATTTGCGTATCCAGGCGGCGCCCTCGGCTTCCTTCTTTTCCACACCGGCCCGGCCGAAGACGAGGAGTTCGCCGAAGAGGGCCTGGCCGAGCGGATCGCCGTCGGCTGCTGCCTTGGCCGCCCAGCGCCGCGCTTCCTCTTCGCTGCGTATCTCGGGCGCATTCAGATGGGCCAGGGCGAGCAGCCCTTCGGCCTTGGGATAGTTCTTCCCGGCGGCCAGGCGCAGCCATTCGAGGGCCTCCTGCGGGTCGCGCCGGGCGGCACGGCCGGTGAGGTAGGCCAGGCCGAGCAGGGTCTGCGCCTCGGGGTGGTCCTGGTCTGCGGCGCGGGTCAGCCAGGGGAGGGCCTCCTCCGGTTTGCTGCCCAGTAAAAACAGGCGGGCGAGCCAGACCTGGGCATCGGCGTCGCCCTGTTCGGCAAGAGGCTGCCAGTCCTTGCCCTGGAGGGGCGCGTGCGGCCTGACGCCGGTGAAAAAGCGCTCGGCCTCCTGCGCGAGCGCCCGGCCGCCGTCCGCCGCGGCGCCGCGCTCGGACAGGGTCGAGGCGATGACGATGCCTTCGTCCGCCGGATGCAGGCAGGCGAGGCCATGCAGGTCGACGGTCTGCGGCTTGCCGTCCGGCCCCTTGGCGCCGAGGTCGCGGACGCGCTGGCTGTAGCGCACGCACTTGCGGTCGGTGGCGGGATCGGGCCGGACGTCTTCGGCGAGCTCCTCGAAACGCCTGGCGTCGAGGTTCTGCTTCAGTTCATCGCGCACATTCTCGGCAAGTTCCGCCGCGGTTCGCGCGCGCTTGTCGGGCACCTTGCCGCTCGAGGCCGCCACCCGGCCGTTGCGGCTTTGGCCGGACGGGTGCAGGAAGACCACTTCGCTGCCGGTGCGCCGCACCATCGCCCAGCCGGTGCCGGCGGGGCGCTCGACGGACATCGGCACGAGCACGATGCGCCCCGGCCGGTCCTCGGCCGGCGCATGGGTCTGCGCGCGCGCGGCCAGTGGCGGCAGCAGGGCCGCCGCGACGAGCAGGGCACGCGGCGCAGCCCTCATTGTTTGAGCAGGCCTTCGGCGCGCAGCGCCTCCTGCACGGCCGGGCGCGCCGAAACGCGTTTCAGGTATTCACCGAGGACCGGCCAGCGCGACAGGTCGACATTCACCCAGTGTGACCAGTTGAGCGTGGTGAAGAGATAGCCGTCGGCGACCGTGAAGGCATCGCCCATCAGGTAGTTGCGGCCTTCGAGCGCCTTCGCCACGTAGTCGATGCGGCGGTCGAGCAGGGCGCGCGCCGCCTTCTTCCAGTCCTCCGAGGCCTGCTTGTTGAAGAGCGGACTGAAGGTCTTGTGGATCTCGGAACTGATGTAGTTCAGCCATTCCTGCAGGCGCACGCGCTCCATGGTGCCGGCGGGCGGCGCCAGTTTCTTCTCCGGCACGCGGTCGGCGATGTACTGCACGATGGCCGGGCCTTCGGTGAGCACCTGGCCGTCGTCGAGCGCCAGTGCCGGCACGTAGCCCTTCGGGTTGATGGCGCGGTAGTCGCTGCCGTCGGCGAGCGTCTGGGTTTGCAGATCCTTCAGGACGAGTTCGCAGGCGAGGCCGGCCTCGCGCAGGGCGATATGGGGAGAGAGGGAGCAGGCACCGGGGCTGTAGTAGAGTTTCATGTGACCTCCTTGTGGGGTGTGGACGGCGAGTGCGACAAGTTTAGCTTATGCGCGACTGAAAAAAATCACCCGTTGCCGGCACCGATGCCCTGCGCAGCGCATGGTTTTTCGCCTTCGCGCATGGCACACTCTGGCCTTTCCGTTCGACCGAAACAGGTGTGCCATGACAGCCCGCAAGTACATTTACGAATTCGAGGAAGGCGACGGCAAGGACAAGATGCTGCTCGGCGGCAAGGGCGCCAATCTGTGCGAGATGACGCAGATCGGCCTCAACGTGCCGCCCGGCTTCACCGTCACCACCGAAGCCTGCCTCGCCTACCTGGAGCGGAACCAGCTCCCCGAGGGCCTGATGGACGACATCAAGGCGCACATGAAGGCGCTGGAGAAGAAGACCGGCAAGGGCTTCGGCAGCGCGGAGAACCCGCTGCTGGTGTCGGTGCGCTCCGGCTCGGCGATGTCGATGCCGGGCATGATGGACACCATCCTCAACCTCGGCTTGAACGAGACTTCCCTGCAGGGCCTGATCAAGCAGACCGCCAACCCGCGCTTCGCCTGGGACGCCTACCGGCGCTTCATCCAGCTCTTCGGCAAGATCGCGCTGGGCATCGGCGACGAGGCCTTCGACGAGAAGATGCACGCCGTCAAGAAGAAGTACGGCGCCCTGCAGGACGTCGACCTCTCCGCCGAACACCTCAAGGAGCTGGCCGGCGAGTTCCTCGCCATCATCCAGCGCAACACCGGCAAGCCCTTCCCGGCCGATCCCTACGCGCAGCTGGAGATCGCCGTCGGCGCGGTGTTCCGCTCCTGGATGGGCAAGCGCGCCGTCGACTATCGCAGGCAGTTCAGGATCACGAAGGACATGGCCAACGGCACGGCGGTGAACGTGTGCACCATGGTGTTCGGCAACATGGGCAACGACTCCGGCACCGGGGTCGGCTTCACGCGCAACCCCGGCACCGGCGAGAACCTGATCTACGGCGAGTACCTGGTCAACGCCCAGGGCGAGGACGTGGTGGCCGGCATCCGCACGCCGAAGCCGATCGCCGAGATGGAAAAGGAGATGCCGGAGATCTACCGCCAGCTGATGGAGCTGCACAACCGGCTGGAATCCCATTACAAGGAGGTGCAGGACTTCGAGTTCACCATCGAGAAGGGGCGGCTCTACTGCCTGCAGACGCGCAACGGCAAGATGAACGCGCGCGCCATGGTGCGCACCTCGGTCGAGATGTTCCGCGAGGGCCTGATCACGAAGGAGCGCGCCATTACGCGCGTCGATCCGGCCATGCTCGAGCAGCTGCTGGTGCCGCAGCTCTCGCCCAGCTTCCGCGGCAAGTCGCTGGCGCAGGGCCTGCCCGCCTCGCCCGGCGCCGCCGCCGGCAGGATCGTCTTCGACGCCGACACGGCGGAGGCGCGCGGCAAGGCCGGCGAGCGCATCATCCTGGTGCGCGAGGAGACCAAGCCGGAGGACATCCACGGCTTCTTCCAGGCGCAGGGGAT
>JBDHRL010000146.1:0-5218 GCA_039807535.1 Rhodocyclaceae bacterium | reverse complement strand
AGCAGGAAGGGGCGATGCAATACGGCATGGACGCTCGCCTTCGCCGGCTCGAGCTGCAGGGCCTTTGCCAGCGTCATACAGAATCCTTCGTTGATCACGCTGTCCTCGACGGCGTGGATGGGCGGTTTGAGGATGTGGGAGCTCGGCGTGCCGTTGAGGGGGAGGCCGAGGCGAGTGCCGTCGAAGACCACCGGCAGCTTGTCCTGGGCACCCGCGAGCGAAAGCCGCAAGCCGTCCTTGCCCGCCAGCATGGGGCGACGGGGCAGTTCGTCCAGCACCGCGACGACGTCCTCCTCACTCAGCCATTGAACCTCGCCGGTCTGCGCAGGCGTCGGCGCAGCCTGCCCGGGTGCCAGGAAGGTGACGGCGCCGGCACATTCACCGCCGATGTGGTCGAGCAAGGCGAAGTCGTTCTGGCCCGAGACCTGGAACTGCCGCGCGATAAGGCGACGCATCTGTCCTTCCGGCAGCAGGCCGGCAAAGAAGGGGCGCGTCGCGCGATCGTCGAACGGCTCGGCCCGCAGAGGCAGCGAGTGCGACAGGGCCACTGCGTTCGGCCGCGACAGCCAGCCGGGGGCGTAGCAAAAGCCGAGGCGCCCATCGACCAGCGCGAGCGTGCCGACGTGGTCGGAAAACAGCCAGACCTCCAGCTCATGCGTCATGGCCGCTGCCCTCGGTTGCCTCATCGGCTTCCACTGGGGGCAGACCGCCCAACTGGAGCTCTCCTCCGAGCGCATCGATCACCCGCAGAACGTTCTCCAGCCGCACGGTCGGCTTGCCCGCTTCGAGGTCGACGATGAAGCGCACGCCCACGCCCGCGGCCAGCGCCAGCTGAGGTTGGGTCAGGCCGAGCTGCTTGCGGGCGGCACGCAGTGCGTCGCCGAGTTGCTGGGGGGAGCGGATGGATGTCATGGCTTGCCTTGTTTCCCGTTCGGGAAATTATGGGCTGGGATTCTGCGTTGCGCCAGCGATATTTACCGATCGGGAAACTTATAGTCAGAGAGCCGGATCAGGAGGAAGAAATTTACCGATCGGGAATTCACCCCTGCGGTGGCACCGTCCGTTTTGACGATGCCGCCGCCCTGCGACCTCCCTATAAATGGGGCCATATCCACCCTTCGAGGTTCGCGCCGTGAAAGAAGCTCCCGCCTACGTCCCCGGTCACCAGTTGCTCGCTGGCAAATCCGTCCTGATCACCGCAGCGGCCGGCGCCGGCATCGGCTTTGCCGCTGCGCGCAAGTGCGCCGAAGAAGGTTGCCGCGCGCTGATGATCTCCGACATCCATCCGCGCCGCCTGGAAGAGGCGGTCGCCAAGCTCAAGGCCGACACCGGGCTGCAGAACGTCTGGGGCCAGCTGTGCAACGTCACCAATGAAGAAGAGGTGCAGGCCCTGGTCGCCGCAGCCGAGGACAAGCTCGACGGCGTCGATGTGCTGATCAACAACGCTGGCCTGGGCGGCGAGAAGCGCGTCACCGAGATGAGCGACGAGGAGTGGAGCCGGGTGCTCGACATAACGCTCACCGGCACCTTCCGCATGACGCGCGCGATGCTGCCGCACATGGAAAGGCGCGGCCACGGCGCCATCGTCAACAACGCCTCGGTGCTCGGCTGGCGGGCGCAGAAGGGCCAGGCCCACTACGCCGCGGCCAAGGCCGGCGTGATGGCGCTGACGCGCTGCTCGGCCATGGAAGCGGCTGAACACGGTGTGCGCATCAATGCGGTGTCGCCGTCGATCGCGCTGCACGACTTCCTGAAGAAGGCTTCGAGCGAGGAGCTGCTCGCCCAACTCGCCAGCCGCGAGGCCTTCGGCCGCGCCGCCGAGGTCTGGGAGGTGGCGAACGTGATGGTCTTCCTCGCCAGCGACTACGCGTCGTACATGACGGGCGAAGTGCTCTCCGTCAGCTCGCAGCACGCTTGAGGGCGCGGCGATGACCATGGTTTTCTCCAGCGCCGAGCAGTTGGTCGCGGCCGAGGGCCAGGACCTGGGCACGACGGACTGGGTCGCGCTCGACCAGGACCGCATCGACCAGTTTGCGGACGCCACCGACGATCATCAGTGGATCCACGTCGACCCGGTGCGCGCCAAGGACGGCCCGTTCGGCGCCTGCATCGCGCACGGCTACCTGACGCTGGCGCTCGCCAACCTGTTCCTGCCGCAGCTGATCCGCGCCGACAACCTGAAGATGGGCGTGAACGTCGGCTGTGACCGCGTGCGCTTTCCGGCGCCGGTCAAGGCTGGCTCGCGCATCCGCGGCCGCGGCGAGATCCTCAAGGTCGAGCGCATCAAGGACGCGGTGCAATCGACCGTGCGCGTGACCATCGAGATCGAGGGCAGCGAGCGCCCGGGCTGCGTCGTCGACACCATCAGCCGCTACACCTTCAACGACTGAGGCCGCTGCGCTCAGCCACCCGAACCCAGACATCCGCACCCACATTCCCGAATTCCCGAGAGAGAACATCGCCATGACCGAAGCCGTGATCGTTTCCACCGCGCGCACCGCGCTCACCAAGTCCTTCCGCGGTTCCTTCAACGACACCGAGGCGCCGGTGCTGGGCGGCCATGTGGTGCGCGCCGTGGTCGAGCGTGCCGGCATCGAGCCCGGCGCGGTCGAGGACGTGATCATGGGCGCCGCCGTGCAGCAGGGCACCCAGGCCTACAACATCGGCCGTCTGTGCGCCTACACCGGCGGCCTGCCGGACACCGTGCCGGGCATGGCGCTGGACCGCATGTGCGCCTCCGGGCTGATGACGATCGGCGTCGCCGCCAAGAACATCCTGGCCGGCGAGATGAAGATCGTGGTGGCGGGCGGCGTCGAGTCGCTGTCGCTGACCCAGACCAAGCACAAGAACACCTACCGCGCGCAGTCCGAGGCGGTGAAGGCGATCGTGCCCGCGGCCTACATCCCGATGCTGGAGACGGCCGAGATCGTGTCGGCGCGCTACGGCATCTCGCGCGCGGCGCAGGACGAATTCTCGCTGCAGAGCCAGCAGCGCACGGCCGCCGCGCAGGCCGCCGGCCTCTTCGACGACGAGATCGTGCCGCTGGCGGCGAGGAAGCTGGTGTTCGACAAGGAAGGCAAGCCCGTGGGCCACGAGGACGTGATCGCCACCCGCGACGAGTGCAACCGTGCCTCGACCACGCTGGCGGATCTCGCCAAGCTGAATCCGGTGGTGAAGGACGGCCAGTGGGTGAAGCAGGGCGAGTTCGTCACCGCCGGCAACGCCTCGCAACTGTCCGATGGCGCCTCGGCGGCGCTGGTGATGAGCCGCGACGAGGCCGAGCGCCGCGGCATCGCGCCGCTGGGCGCCTACCGCGGCATCGCGGTGGCCGGCTGCGCGCCGGAGGAGATGGGCATCGGCCCGGTGTTCGCCATCCCCAAGCTGCTCGAGCGCTTCAACCTCAAGGTCAGCGACATCGGCCTGTGGGAAATCAACGAGGCCTTCGCCTGCCAGGTCCTGTACAGCCGCGACAAGCTCGGCATTCCCAACGACCGCCTGAATGTCAATGGCGGCGCCATTTCCATCGGCCACCCCTTCGGCATGTCGGGTGCGCGCATGGTCGGTCACGCGCTGCTGGAGGGCCGTCGCCGTGGCGTGCGCTACGTGGTGGTGTCGATGTGCATCGGCGGCGGCATGGGCGCAGCAGGCCTGTTCGAGGTGCTGTGATGAACCTGACGCTGTCCGACGAGCAACGCGCGCTGCAGGAGACGGCGGCTGATTTCCTCGCCGCTCATACCAACGCACGCAAGGAGGCCGACGCCGATGCCGAGCTGTGGTCGCGCATCGTCGAACTCGGCTGGGCGGCGGTGCAGGTGCCGGAAGATTTCGATGGTCTCGGCCTGGGGTCGGTCGAGCTGGTGCTGCTGATGGAGGAGATGGGCCGGCGCCTCGCGCGCACGCCCTTCCTGGCCAACGTGGTACTGGCGCAGACCGCGCTGCTGCAAGCCGGCACGGCCGAGGCGCAGCGGAGCGCGCTGGCGGCGCTGGCCTATGGTGAGCGCACCGCCACGCTGATCCTGGGTCCGGGGCTGGACGCCGAACCCGCGTCGATGACCGTGAAAGCGCGTCGCGACGGCGACGCCTGGGTGCTGGCCGGCGAGGCGGCGCAGGTGCTCGACGACGGCCTGCTGACCCATGCCTATGTGGCGGCACGCATCGAGGAGGCGCCGGGCGTGGCGCTGTTCGAGGTCGCCGCGGATGCGGCCGGCCTCACCCGCACGCCGCTCGACGTCTTCGACCTGACCCGGCCGCAGGCGCGCTGGAAATTCGGCGACGTCCGCGTGGGCGCCGAGGCCCGCGTCGACGATGCGGCGCGGGTGGTGGCCGGCCTCGCGCGCACCCGCGTGCTCGCGGCCTTGCAGCTTGCGGCCGAGCAGGTCGGCGGTGCGGCGCAGTGCCTGCAGCTCGCGGTCGACTACACCAAGGAGCGGGTGCAGTTCGGCAAGCCGGTGGCCACCTTCCAGGCGGTCAAGCACCGCGCTGCCGAGATGATGGTGCGCATGGAAACCGCGCGCTCCACCGTGCGCGGTGTGGCTGCGCGGGTGGCGGAGGGTGCGCAGGGGAACGGGCTCGACGACACCGCCCTGGCCGCCGAGGTGAGCGCGGCGCGCATCCTGGCGACCGAGGCCTACCGCTATTGCGCGCAGGAAGCCATCCAGTTGCACGGCGGCGTGGGCTTCACCTGGGAGTACGACCCGCAGATGCACTTCAAGCGTGCGCAGTGGGCCAGCCAGTGGTTAGGCCCCACCCGCGACTGGCGCGAGGCGCTCGCCGCCCATCTGCTCGACGCCGCCTGACAGGATCGACAAGGACCGATGAGCATGAACGAACAGGAATTTCGCCAGCAGGTTGCCGACTGGATGGCGACCCATCTGGTCGGCCGCTTCGCCTGCCTGAAGCACCGCGGCGGCCCCGGCGACGAGGAAGCCTTCCCGGCGCTGCGCAAGGAATGGGAACAGGAACTGGCCGCCGGCGGCTGGGTCGGCCTGGGCTGGCCCAGGGAGCACGGCGGACGCGACCTGCCGCTGGCGCTGCAGCTCGCCTTCCACGAGGAATACGTGCGCGCCGGCGGGCCGGGGCGCATCGGCCACATCGGCGAGACGCTGATGGCGCCGACGCTGATCGCCCTCGGTACCCCCACTCAGCAGGCGCGCTTCCTTCCGGGCATCCGTGAAGGGCGTGAATACTGGGCGCAGGGCTACTCCGAGCCGGGCGCCGG
>JBDHRL010000145.1:0-5335 GCA_039807535.1 Rhodocyclaceae bacterium | reverse complement strand
GCTTCGCTTCGTTCGCTGTGATCAACTTACGGTGGGACTTGCACCCACAAGAGTGCGCCCGTGCCGGGCGCACATAAAAACGCCACACGCAAGCGTGTGGCGCATGATACTGCCTCAGTGCTCAGCGCGACGGATTTTGCGTGGCAAAGGAGATATGGCTGTAGCCGGATTGCTGCGCCGCCTGCATGACATCGATCACGCTCTGGTGGGCCGCCTTCGCGTCGGCATTGATGACTACCACCGGCTCCTTCTCGCTGCCGCCGGCACGACGCAACGCAGCGCTGATGGCCTCGACGTCCTTGGCACCGACCGCAACCCGGTTGACCATCACATCCCCATTGGCGCTCACCACCACGTTGATTTCGTTCGGCTTATCGGGCGATTGCGTGGCATCCGCGGTGGGCAGGTTGATCTCCAGCCCGGAAAACTTCGAATAGGTCGTGGTGATCATGAGGAAGATGAGGATGACGAGCAGCACGTCGATCATCGGGATCAGATTGATCTCCGGCTCTTCCCGGTACTGTCCGCGCTGGAAATTCATCGCAGCCGAGTCCTCAGCCGGCGCGCTGACCGTGCACCAGATCGACCAGCCTCACCGCCTGCTGCTCCATCTCGATGACGAAGCTGTCGACGAGAGCACGGAAATGGCGATAGAAAATCATGGCGGGAATGGCGATCAGCAGGCCGAAGCCGGTGTTGTAGAGCGCCACCGAGATGCCGTGGGCGAGTTGCTGGGGGTTGGTGCCGGCGGCCGTGGTGGAGCCGAAGATCTCGATCATGCCGACCACCGTGCCGAACAGGCCCATCAGCGGCGCGATCGTGGCAATCGTGCCAAGACTGGTGAGAAAGCGCTCCAGTTCGTGGGTGACGCCGCGCCCCGCTTCCTCGATGGCCTCCCGCATCGTCTCTCGCGTGCTCTTGACGTTGCGCAATCCCGCCGACAGCACCCGGCCGAGGGGTGAATGACTGGCGACGCGTGCAATCATCTCTTCGCATGCGCCGCTCTGGCGATACTCGGCCATGATGCCCTGCAACAACCCATCCGGCACGACCTTGCTCCGGCGCAGCGCAATCGATCTCTCGATGATGAAGGCCACCGCGAGGATCGACGCAAGCAGGAGAGGCCAGATGGGCCAGCCTGCGGCTTGGATGATGGCGAACACGCTCCGCTCCCGTTTTTTTGAATAACGGCGAACTTTATATGGGCGATTCTGTTTCGGCAAGAAAAAATACAGTCGTTGCGTCGGCGCACGGCGACAATTCGCGATGATCGCAAGGTGCGATGCGAACAAATTCCACCAGGGACCGGCTTTCGCGGAAGCTTCGTTTTCTTTATCCACAAAACTTGTGGATAAGTACGTGAATTTGGCTTGGACGTCTTGAGTAAGTCGGCATCCCGTAAGGGTTTTTCTTGCTTCGATGAAAAAAGCAGCTATATAATTTATATATATAATTCAAATGGTTATAATGAAATGCCGGAGAGATGCTGACCGGCCCGACCCGTCTATATCGAAAGTGACTGCTGGCGTCGGCTAGAATCGCCACATGTCCGCGGAATCAGCACTCACGGCCGTGTCCGATGAAGAAATCTTCAGCGTTTCCGCGCTGAATCGCATGGCCCGCCATGCGCTCGAGCGCCGCTTTCCGCTGCTCTGGGTCAGCGGGGAAATCTCCAATCTGCGCCGCCCGGCCTCGGGCCACCTCTACTTCGCACTGAAGGACGAGGGCGCCCAGGTCGATTGCGTCATGTTCCGCGGCCGCGCGCAGTTGCTGCCTTTCCGGCTGCAGGATGGTGCGCGTGTCGAAGCCCGTGCACTCGTCACGCTGTATGAAGCGCGCGGCAGCTTTCAGCTCAACGTCGAGGCCCTCCGTCATGCCGGCATAGGCGCGCTGTTCGAAGCCTTCGCCCGTCTGCGCGCCAAGCTTGAGTCGGACGGATTGTTCGCGCCGGAACGCAGGCTTCCGCTCCCCCGCTTTCCGCGTCGCGTCGGCATCGTCACCTCGCTGCAGGCCGCCGCCCTGCACGACATCCTGGCTGCGCTGGCGCGGCGGGCGGCGCATCTTCCAATCGTGATTTACCCGACGCCGGTGCAGGGCGAAGGCGCCGCAGCCAATATTGCCGAAGCGATCCGCACGGCGGCCGGTCGCGCCGAATGCGATGTCCTCATCGTCGCCCGTGGCGGCGGCAGCATCGAGGACCTGTGGGCCTTCAACGAGGAAGACGTCGCCCGCGCCATCGAAGCCTGTCCGATTCCGGTCATCGCCGGCATCGGCCACGAAACCGATACCACCATCGCCGACCTCGTCGCCGATTGCTGCGCCGCCACGCCCACCGCTGCGGCCGAACTCGCCAGCGCGGGCTACGTTGAGGCGGCAGGCAACTTGTCCCGCCTGGCGACCGCATTGCACGCGGCAGCGCGGCGATGCCTGCAGGAGCGCATGCAGCGCATCGATCTGCTCGCACGCCGCCTGCTTCATCCGGGGGAACGCCTTGGCCGGCTGCGCGCGGAGACGGCGCACCTGGCCACACGGCTCCGTTCAGTCTTGCGCCAGCGGGCCGGCACGAGCGCCCTCGCGCTGCAAAGGCTGGAGGTGCGCCTTGCCCTCAACAAGCCGGATTTGCGCCACAGGCGACGCCATCTCGGCGAGCTTGCCCAGCAACTGCGCAGTTCGGCGGCGATCGGGCTGTCACGGCACGATGCGCGGCTGGGCAAGCTCTCCGCCAGCCTGGAACATCTCAGTCCGCACGCGGTGCTTCAGCGTGGCTACAGCCTTGCGCGCAGGGCCGATGGCAGCATCGTTCGGTCCAGTGCGCAACTCGCCGCAGGTGATGCGCTTCGCCTGACTTTCAGCGAAGGCGAGGCCGAGGCACAGGTCCTCCGGACGAAAGACCGTTGAATATGCAAATATTGCCAAATGAATTTAACCTGACTAAAATGGTCGGGTTTTCGCAACCCTGACTGAAAATCGGAGACCACAATGGAACACACCCTGCCGCCGCTTCCCTATGCGATGGATGCCCTCGCCCCGCACATCTCGAAGGAGACCTTCGAGTACCACTACGGCAAGCACCACCAGGCCTACGTCACCAACCTCAACAACCTGATCAAGGGCACCGAGTTCGAGAACGCCGGCCTCGAGGCCATCGTCAAGAAGGCGTCCGGCGGTCTCTTCAACAACGCCGCCCAGGTGTGGAACCACACCTTCTTCTGGAGCAGCATGAAGCCTGCCGGCGGCGGCGTGCCGGCCGGCGCCCTGGCCGCGGCCATCGACAAGAAGTGGGGCAGCTTCGACGAATTCAAGAAAGTCTTCCAGACCTCCGCCGTGGGCAACTTCGGCTCGGGCTGGACCTGGCTGGTGAAAAAGCCGGACGGCTCGGTGGACATCGTGAACACCAGCAACGCCGCCACCCCGCTCACCACGGAGAACAAGGCGCTGCTCACCGTCGACGTGTGGGAGCACGCCTACTACATCGACTACCGCAACGCCCGGCCGAAGTTCGTCGAAACCTTCCTCGCCAGCCTGGCCAACTGGGACTTCGCGGCGAAGAATTTCGCCGGCTGATCAGGCATCACATCACGACGACCGCGGCGGCGACACGCCCGCCGCTGCGGTTTTTTTTCGGCTATCTTCCGTAAGACGGGAAGAACAGCTGTTCGCCGTTTACCTTAAAGCCGGCGATCAGGTCCTGCCCTTCTTTCGAGGTGATCCACTCGATCAGCTTCATGGCGCCGTCGTGGTTGATGTCCGGATACTTCTTCGGGCTGACGGCGATGATGCCGTAGGGGTTGAACATTTTCCTGTCGCCCTGCACGAGGATTTCCAGTCCGGTCTTGGCACGGTAGGCGCCGTAGGTGGCGCGGTCCGAAAGCGTGTAGGCCTTCATCTCGCCGGCCATGCTGAGCACCTCGCCCATGCCAAGGCCGGCTGAGATGAACCAGGCGCCCTTCGGCGCGACACCGGCCTCCTTCCAGTAGGATTTCTCCATCACATCGGTGCCGGAATTGTCGCCGCGCGAGATGAATTTCGCGCGCCCCTCTCCCAGCTTGCGAAAGGCGGCGATGACATCGCGCGTGCCGCGCAGGGCAAGCGCATCCTCCGGCGCGCCGACCAGGATGAAATCGTTGTACATCACGTCGCGCCGGCTCACGCCGTGGCCGTCGGCGACGAACCTGTCCTCGGCGGCGCGCGCATGCACCAGGACGACGTCGACGTCGCCATTCTTGCCCAATTCGAGCGCTTTGCCGGTGCCGACCGAAATGACGTGCACCTTGACACCATATTTCGCCTCGAACGCCGGCAGCAACGCCTTGAGCAGGCCCGAGTTCTCCGTGCTGGTGGTGGTGGACAGACGGATGTCGCGGGCCAGCACGGGCTGCATGGCCGCCGCCAGGATGCAAAGCAGCAGGCTGCGCCAGAGGATCGTCAGTTTCATGAAAAAGGTCTCCTTGTTGGTTGGACCGAGTCGGCCATGAATATGCACGCGTCTGCCTATGGCTCGACGGCACCGCTCCCGTAAAATAGGCAAAATTGTTGGGGACACAAATATGTCGGCTGATGACATAAAGGGCCTGGCGCTGGCCTGCAACTGGACCTTCTGCGGCAATCCGGCGCAGCCCGAGGAGGCGCGCTTGCTCGGACTGCTGGAACGCATCCGCCGCACCGGTTCGATCGCTTCGGCGGCGCGCGAAGCCGGCATCTCCTACCGCAATGCCTGGGGCATGCTGGCGCGCTGGGAGGCGAATTTCGGCCATGCGCTGCTGGTTCCTGCGCGCGGGCAGGGCACCCGCCTGACGCCCTTCGCCGGCCGGCTGCTCGATCTGGACCTGCAGATCCGCGAGCAGATGGCGCCGCAATTGGCCGCCGCCGCCGAGCAGATGGCACAGGGATTGGCCGAAGCCGTGGCGCCGTCACGGGCGGTGCCGCGCATCCATGCCAGCCACGACCTGGCGCTGGCGCTGCTGCCGGCGCGCATGGCCAAACAGGGGCAGCCGGTCGACCTGCAATTCCACGGCAGCCTGGAAAGCCTGGCGTCCTTTGCCGAGGGCCGCTGCGAGGTCGCCGGCTTCCATTGCCCGGAGGGCGCCGTCGGCGCGACGCTGTGGCAGCAGTACAAGCCTTACCTTCGTCCGCGCCAGCAGGTGCTGATCCGCCTGGCGAAGCGCACCCAGGGCATCATGGTCGCGCCGGGCAACCCGAAGAAACTGCGCGGCATCCGCGATCTGGCACGGGCGAACGTGCGCTTCCTCAACCGCCAGAACGGCGCCGGCACACGTCTGCTGCTCGACTGGTTTCTGCGGGAGAACGGCATTGCGGCGCAGGCCATCGCCGGCTA
>JBDHRL010000017.1:0-30735 GCA_039807535.1 Rhodocyclaceae bacterium | reverse complement strand
ACCCCCCCCCCCCGCCACTCGCCCGGCCTCAACCCGTCCAGTTCGAACGAACCGATGGCGGCGCGTACCAGGCGCAGGGTCGGATGGCCGACCCTGGCCGTCATGCGCCGCACCTGCCGGTTTTTGCCCTCGCTCAGGACGATCTCCAGCCAGGCGGTCGGAATGTGCTTGCGTTGGCGAATCGGCGGATCGCGCGGCCAGAGACCGGCTGGTTCAGAAGTGCGCCTTGCCTCGCAGGGGCGGGTGACGAAATCTCCCAGATCGACGCCATCCCGCAAACGTTGGAGCTCCTCCTCGGCAGGCTCACCTTCGACCTGCACCCAGTAGGTCTTGGGCAGCTTGTGCTGCGGATCGGCGATGCGCTTTTGAAGGCGGCCGTCGTCGGTGAGCAGGAGCAATCCTTCGCTGTCGGCATCGAGCCGGCCAGCCGCGTAGATTCCGGGAATCGGAATGAATTCCGCCAGTGAACGATGGTCCGCCTCCGGCGTAAATTGGCTGAGAACGCCGTAGGGCTTGTTGAAGAGGACCAGGCGGCTCACGCCGTCTCGGCCTCCCGGGACGCCGTCACGCCCCCGCCGGCAGCAAACATCCTGCTGAAGCGCATTTCCTCGGGATAGGGAAAGAAATCCGGCACGAAGCCGTCGAGGATCTTCTGCTTGGTCTGCTGCCAGAATTCCGGCGCGAGCAGATCGGCGTGATGCTTCATGAAGACACGCCGCGTGTCTGGGTTGCCAAGCAGAAAGGTGCCGAACTCCTCGGGAAAGACGTCGTGACGGCCGACCGAGTACCAGACCTCGCCGGACATTTCCGCCTCGGGGTTGGGCGGCGGCGGAATGCGCCGGAAGTTGCAATCGGTCATGTACTCGATCTCGTCGTAGTCGTAGAACACCACGCGACCGAAGCGGGTAACGCCGAAATTCTTGAAGAGCATGTCGCCGGGAAAGATGTTGGCGTAGGCGAGTTCCTTGATGGCGTTGCCATACTCCCGCACCGCTGCTTCCCGCCTTTCTTCATCGGCGCTGTCGAGATAGAGGTTGAGCGGCTTCATGCGCCGCTCGATATAGGCATGCTGGATGACGACCTCGTCGTCGTTCTCCTCCAGCAGGGAGGCACACTCCTTGCGCAGTTCCGCCAGCAGCTCCGCGCTGAAGCGACGCTTGGGGAGGGCCACCTTGGAAAACTCCAGGGTATCGGCCATGCGGCCGACGCGATCATGCTGCTTGACCAGCAAATACTTCGCCTTGACTGTGGCGTGGTCCACGTCCTTGGCCGGCGCAAAAACGTCGCGGATCACCTTGAACACATAGGGGAAGGACGGCAGGGTGAACACGCTCATAACCATGCCGGGGATGCCGGGGGCGATAATGAACTCGTCCTTGGAATGGCGCAGGTGGTGCATGAGATCGCGATAGAACATCGTCTTGCCCTGTTTGGCAAGCCCCAGCATCGTATAGAGTTCGCCCAGCGGCTTGTGCGGCATCAGCCCTGAGAGGAACTTGACATAGGCGGAAGGGACTTCCATGTCGACCATGAAATAGGCCCGGCTCAGGCTGAACAGGGTGCGGACCTGGGCGGGATCGAGCAGGATGGCGTCGAGGCACAGGCGCCCGTTGCCGTCGTGCAGGACCGGCGCCACGAAGGGGTATTCGTAATCGCCGTTGATGGCCTTACCGACGATGTAGGCGCCCTTGTTGCGGTAGAAGGCCGAATGCAGCACCTGGAGCTGAAAATTGGCTTCCGCCGCCGGAAGCTTACCGCCCATCTGGCGCTTGACGGCGGCGATGACATGCTCGACGTCACGATCGAGATCGGCAAACGGACACTGCCAGTCGAAATCGCCGCAGATGTTGCGTATCGCCTGGCGCAAACCGCTCTGGTTGGGATAGTAGCTCCGGTAGGCCGGCGGCTCCGACTCGATGAATTCCGTGGACACGGCGGGACGCACGAAGATGAAATCGTTATGGAAATACGTGCGGTGCATGATCTTGCAGAACACCGAATTGAAAAAGGTCTCGGCCAGTTCCGGCTGCTTGTGGTTGGTCAGCAGGCCGATATAGAGCAGCTTGGCCAGTTGCCATGTGTTGTCGTCGATTTTCTCGGCCGCGAATTTCTCTTGCAGCATGCCGACGCTTTCGTTGACTCGCGTGTCGTAGTAGGCGATGCGCTCGCGAACGGCACGCTGCACGCCGAGCCAGTCGCCCGACTCGAAGCGTTTTTTTGCCTGCGCGCTGCTCTCGGAAAACAGCCGGTAGTGCTTGTCGAAGCCATCGAGCATGGTGCGCGCGACGGCCTGTGCCGTGAGATTTTCGCCAGCAGGGATTTTCATTCGATTGTCCATGTTGCAGTGCAGGGAACGAGCATACCGGCAAATCTCAGACGCCGCCAAGCCGGAGGGAACCGGGTGAACTGGCGTAATTTTACAGAATGGCGGATAATATTTATTTATGGGGCTGGCAGCACTCGTCTCGACCTGCGAGATGCGCGGACAGCGGCACGCCGGCTCTCGGCTTCGCGTAACGCCGCAGCGCCGACCTTGGGCCACCCACGGTTGGATGAAATCCGGCGGTTGCGATCGACACGTAAGGCGTTTCACACTAACCACAGATGGAGCAGGAAATGGGCGCGAATTCTCATCTCAAGATTCCCCAAGGCGGCGCGAAGATCATCCCCGGCAAGCCAATGCCGGACAATCCGATCATTCCTTATATCGAAGGCGATGGCATCGGCGTGGATATCACGCCGGTGATGATCAAGGTCGTCGACGCGGCGGTGGCCAAGGCTTACGGCGGCAAAAAGAAGATTCACTGGATGGAAGTCTATGCCGGCGAGAAATCCACCCAGCTCTACGGCGGCGATGTCTGGCTGCCAGCCGAGACGCTCGATGCCCTCAAGGAATACTCGGTCTCCATCAAGGGCCCGATGACCACGCCGGTCGGCGGCGGCATCCGCTCCCTCAACGTCGCCCTGCGCCAGGAACTCGACCTTTATCAGTGCGTGCGTCCGGTGCGCTACTTCAAGGGCGTGCCCAGCCCGCTGAAAAACCCCGAGAAGGTCGACATGGTGATCTACCGCGAGAACACGGAAGACATCTACGCCGGCATCGAATGGGCCGCCGAGACGGACGCCTGCAAGAAGGTGATCAAGTTCCTCCAGGACGAAATGGGCGTCAGGAAGATCCGCTTCCCGGATACTTCCGGCATCGGCATCAAGCCGGTGTCGCGCGAAGGCACCTCCCGCCTGATGCGTGCCGCCATCAAGTACGCCATCGACAATGACCGCAAGTCGGTGACCATCGTGCACAAGGGCAACATCCAGAAGTTCACCGAGGGTGCCTTCCGCGACTGGAGCTACGAAGTGGCGCAGAAGGAGTTCGGCGCCCAGCTGCTCGACGGCGGCCCGTGGTGCACCCTGAAGAATCCCAAGACGGGTCGCGACATCGTGATCAAGGACATGATTGCCGATGCCTTCCTGCAGCAGATCCTGCTGCGCCCGGCGGAATACGACGTGATCGCCACGCTGAACCTCAACGGCGACTACATCTCCGATGCGCTGGCGGCCCAGGTCGGCGGCATCGGCATCGCCCCCGGCGCCAACATCTCCGACCAGTACGCCTGCTTCGAGGCCACCCACGGCACGGCGCCGAAGTACGCCGGCAAGGACTACGTCAATCCGGGCTCGCTCATCCTCTCCGCCGAAATGATGCTGCGCCACATGGGCTGGAAGGAAGCCGCCGACCTCATCATCCGTTCGATGGAAGCCGCCATCGCCGACAAGATCGTCACCTACGACTTCGCGCGCCTGATGGAAGGAGCCAAGGAAGTCAAGTGCTCGGCCTTCGGCCAGGCGATGATCGACAGGATGTAAGGCTGCCGATGAAGACGGATCGCAACGTCAGTGCCATCATGTCGCCCTTCCAGATGGTGGGTGGCGGGGAAACCGTGGATTCGGCCATGCACGTCATGCGCGAGCATGGCCTGAACGCCATCCTGGTCGAGCCGAACACCGAAGGCGAATGGGGCATCATGACCAAGCGCGACGTGCTGCGCAGGATCATCGTGCCCAACCGCCAGCCGGGCGGCATGACGGTCGACGAGATCGCCAACCGATACCTCATCACCTGCACGCGCGACACGCCCCTGCTGCAGGTCGCACGGCAGATGATGAACAACGGCATCCGCCGCATCGTGGTCATGGAAAACGGCCAGCCGCTCGGCATCGTCACCGAGGCGGATCTCTTCCGCCTTGTCGAGCAGTCCGGCTGGGGACCCGCCGTCGCCTGACTCGGTTCGGATCGACAAAAAAAGCCGGCAATTGCCGGTTTTTTTGTCGCCTGCCGAATGAAAAAAGAAAAAAGCCCGCACCCCGCAAGGGAACGGGCTTCCGCAAATCCGGATTACATGACCGGCAGCGGGCGTACCCGCCACCGATCCAAGGCCGCCTTAGGCAGCCTGGATGTTCGAGGCTTGCTTGCCTTTCGGGCCCTGCGTCACCTCGAATGAAACCTTCTGCCCCTCCTTGAGCGTCTTGAAGCCGCCCATCTGGATCGCCGAAAAATGGGCAAACAGATCCTCGCTGCCGTCATCCGGCGTGATGAATCCGTAACCCTTGGCGTCGTTGAACCACTTCACAGTACCAGTTGCCATAAAACCCTATCCTCGTATTAAAACGTCTTGGCCGGGCATTACGCCCGGATGTTTGTTTTGAAAGCACGCGACAACCACGGAAGCGAAGCGGGATTCGGAAAGAAACGCAGCGTCCAATCAGCGGTATTGCATAGACTTTGTGACAAACACGCATGGATTTTTACGCCAAACAATTACGATGCGTCAAGAGCTTTGCCGGCTTTTTTCATGCTGCATGACAGCAATTTGTGGCTTTTTTGGTACGGGCGGCGTAATCCGTTTCCGACGTCCTGGCGGCCCGCGAAGGCCATGTTTGCCGCCTTGTGCGGCGTGTTGCAGATTCGCTCATTCTGATTAGAATTGGAACATGGCTACGCGCAAGCAGAGCGAATCGGTGCTCGAAGCGGAGCGGAGCAAAACCAAGCCGCCGCCGCTGTTCAAGGTTTTGCTGTTAAATGACGATTACACACCCATGGACTTTGTAATCGTCGTACTGCAGAAATTTTTTGGCATGAATCGCGAACAAGCGACGCGTATCATGCTCAAAGTGCACAAGGAGGGTGTCGGCGTCTGCGGCACCTTTCCGCAGGACGTGGCCGCCACCAAGGTTGAACTGGTGACCGGTTACGCCCGGGAGCACCAGCATCCGCTGGCGTGCGTGATGGAGGAAAGTTGAGATGATTGCGCAGGAACTGGAAGTCAGTCTTCACATGGCTTTTGTCGAGGCCAGGCAGAAGCGACACGAGTTCATCACCGTGGAACACCTCTTGCTGGCTCTGCTCGACAACCCTTCCGCCGCCGAAGTCCTGCGCGCCTGCGCCGCCAACATCGAGGAACTTCGCAAGGAACTGATCGGTTTCATCACCGAGCACACGCCGACTGTTGCCGGGACAGAAGAGATCGACACCCAGCCGACACTGGGTTTCCAAAGGGTCATTCAGCGCGCCATCCTCCACGTGCAGTCCTCCGGCAAGAAGGAGGTCACGGGCGCCAATGTCCTCGTCGCCATCTTCGGCGAGAAAGACTCGCATGCCGTCTATTTCCTCCAGCGGCAGGGCATCACCCGCCTCGATGTCGTGAATTTCATCTCGCACGGCATCACCAAGGCGCCGGCACAGGGCGGCCCGCGAAACGAGAGCGAGCAGCAGGAGCAGGAACAGGAAGGCCAGCAGGCCGGCGGCGCACTGGAAAACTACACGCAGAACCTCAATGCCCAGGCCCTGATGGGTAAGATTGATCCGCTGATCGGCCGCGAAAAGGAGCTCGAGCGGGTCATCCAGACCCTGTGTCGCCGGCGCAAGAACAACCCTCTGCTGGTCGGCGAGGCCGGCGTCGGCAAGACGGCCATTGCGGAAGGCCTGGCGCGGCGCATCGTCGAGGGACGCGTGCCGGAAATTCTCGCGCACGCGCAGATCTACGCCCTCGACATGGGCGCGTTGCTGGCGGGCACCAAATACCGCGGCGATTTCGAGCAGCGCCTGAAGGCCGTGCTGAAGCAGCTGGTTGATAACAGCAACGCCATCCTCTTCATCGACGAGATCCACACCCTGATCGGCGCCGGCGCCGCCTCGGGCGGCACCCTTGACGCCTCCAACCTGCTCAAGCCGGCGCTCGCTTCCGGCCAGATGAAGTGCATCGGCGCGACCACCTACACCGAATACCGCGGCGTCTTCGAGAAGGACCATGCCCTGTCGCGGCGCTTCCAGAAAATCGACGTCAACGAGCCTTCCGTCGAAGAGACCGTCTCGATCCTGAAGGGGCTGAAGACGCGCTTCGAGCAGCACCACGGCGTGAAGTATTCGGCAACGGCGATTTCCAGCGCGGCCGAGCTCTCGGCACGCTACATCAGCGACCGCCACCTGCCGGACAAGGCCATCGACGTCATCGACGAGGCCGGCGCCGCCCAGCGCATCCTGCCCAAATCGAGGCAGAAGAAGGTCATCGGCAAGACCGAGATCGAGGAGATCGTCGCCAAGATCGCACGCGTGCCCTCGCAGCACGTGTCGACCGACGATCGGGCCGCCCTGAAAAACCTCGACCGCGACCTGAAGTCCGTCGTGTTCGGCCAGGACAAGGCCATCGAGGCGCTGTCCAAGGCCATCAAGATGTCCCGCTCCGGCCTCGGCAGCCCGTCCAAGCCGATCGGCAGCTTCCTGTTCTCGGGCCCGACCGGCGTCGGCAAGACCGAGGTTGCTCGCCAGCTCGCCTACTGCATGGGCATCGAACTGGTGCGCTTCGACATGTCCGAATACATGGAGCGTCATGCCGTTTCGCGCCTGATCGGCGCCCCGCCGGGCTATGTCGGTTTCGACCAGGGCGGCCAGCTCACCGAAGCCATCAACAAGAAGCCGCACGCCGTTTTGCTGCTCGACGAGATCGAGAAGGCGCACCCCGACATCTACAACATCCTGCTGCAGGTGATGGACCACGGCACGCTGACCGACAACAACGGCCGCCAGACGGATTTCCGCAATGTCGTCATCGTCATGACCACCAACGCAGGCGCCGAACTGCTGCAGAAGGGCAGCATCGGCTTCGCCTCCTCGCGCACCGCCGGCGACGAGATGGCCGAGATCAAGCGGACGTTCACTCCCGAGTTCAGGAACCGGCTCGACGCCACGATCTCCTTCGCCGCACTCGATCACGAGGCCATCCTGCGCGTGGTGGACAAGTTCCTCATGCAGCTGGAGGCGCAGTTGCACGAGAAGAAGGTCGAAGCCGTGTTCACCGACCGGCTGAAGGACTGGCTGGCCGAGAAAGGCTTCGATCCGCTCATGGGCGCGCGTCCGATGGCGCGCCTGATCCAGGACACCATCCGTTCCGCGCTGGCTGACGAACTGCTCTTCGGCCGCCTGGCCAGCGGCGGCCGCGTCACCATCGACCTGGACAGCGAACAGAAGGTGCGGCTGCTCTTCGACGAGGTGGCCGAACCGGTCGCCTGATTCCCAACACGCGTTACGCAACGGCGGCCAGAATGCCGCCGTTTCTATTTTTCGGAGCCGCACATGGATTTTCAGACCGCCGACCTCTGCGACAAATACGAAGAGCAAGTGCGCGCCGGCACGATTCGCGTGCTCGAGCCGATGCTGAATGCCTACGGCGGGCGTGATGCCTTTCACGGTCGCATCGCCACGCTGAAACTCTTCGAGGACAACTCCCTCGTGCGCAAGACGCTGGAAACCGAAGGCAGAGGCCGCGTGCTGGTCATCGACGGCGGCGGCAGCCTGCGCTGCGCCCTGGTCGGCGACCAGTTGGCCGCGCTCGGCGTGAGGCATGGCTGGACCGGCATTGTTGTCTACGGCTGCATTCGCGATGCGCGTGCCATCGGCGAGATGGACATCGGCGTGCTGGCCCTCGACACGCATCCGCTGAAAAGCATCAAGAAGAACACCGGCGAAGCGGACATCGCCGTCAGCTTCGCCGGCGCCACCTTCGCGCCCGGACACTACCTGTATGCCGACGAAGACGGCGTGCTGGTCTCACCCGCCGCACTCCTGGGCTGATTCGCCGTACCGCAGGGACTGACTTTGTTTCCGGCATAACGCCCGTTCACGCAGGTATGCACCTTCTCTGAAACTGTGTTTTGCTGCGACGCAATACACATCTCGTTTCACGAAATGAATGGGGTTTTATAATCCGGTATATTTCTTCCAAGATTATGCTAATAAAAGAAAAATAAATTATATATAAGACTTGGTTTCCTGTTGTTGCTGCGCAAAATCCCCTCTATACTTTCGCCCTGAAACAACCGTCGCCCGGCACCCCTCCGGGCGGGCCTTTATCAGACACCCACCGCATTGACGAAGAGGATTGCGATGAACAACGAACTCGAAGTTGCCAAGCTCAAAAAGGAATGGGCCGAGAACCCCCGCTGGAAGAACATCAAGCGCGGTTACACGGCCGAGGACGTCGTCCGCCTGCGCGGCTCCCTGCAGATCGAGCACACCCTGGCCCGCCGCGGCGCCGAGAAGCTGTGGAACCTGGTCAACAACGAGCCCTTCGTCAACGCCCTCGGCGCCCTCACCGGCAACCAGGCCATGCAGCAGGTCAAGGCCGGCCTGAAGGCCATCTACCTCTCCGGCTGGCAGGTCGCCGGCGACGCCAACATCGCCGGCGAGATGTATCCCGACCAGTCGCTCTACCCGGCCAACTCGGTGCCGCTGGTGGTCAAGCGCATCAACAACACCTTCCAGCGCTGCGACCAGATTCAGTGGTCCGAGGGCAAGCGCCCCGGCGATGAAGGCTATCTCGACTACTTCGCCCCGATCGTGGCCGACGCCGAAGCCGGTTTCGGCGGCGTGCTGAACGCCTTCGAGCTGATGAAGGCCATGATCGAAGCCGGTGCCGCCGGCGTGCACTGGGAAGACCAGCTCGCCTCCGTCAAGAAATGCGGCCACATGGGCGGCAAGGTGCTCGTGCCCTCGCGCGAAGCCGTCGCCAAGCTGGTCGCCGCGCGTCTGGCCGCCGACGTCATGGGCGTGCCGACCCTGGTCGTCGCCCGCACCGACGCCGAGGCCGCCGACCTGCTGACCTCCGACGTGGACCCCAACGACAAACCGTTCTGCACCGGCGAGCGCACCGTCGAGGGCTTCTACAAGACCCAGCCCGGCCTCGACCAGGCCATCTCGCGCGGCCTCGCCTACGCGCCCTGGGCCGACCTGGTGTGGTGCGAGACCGGCAAGCCGGACCTCGCCTTCGCCAGGAAATTCGCCGAAGCGATCCACAAGCAGTTCCCCGGCAAGCTGCTCGCCTACAACTGCTCGCCCTCCTTCAACTGGAAAAAGAACCTCGACGACGCCACCATCGCCAAGTTCCAGAAGGAGCTCGGCGCCATGGGCTATAAGTTCCAGTTCATCACCCTGGCCGGCTTCCACAGCCTCAACTACTCCATGTTCAACCTGGCCCACGGCTACGCCCGCAACCAGATGAGCGCCTTCGTCGAGCTGCAGGAGGCCGAGTTCGCCGCCGCCGAAAAGGGCTTCACCGCCGTCAAGCACCAGCGCGAAGTCGGCACCGGCTACTTCGACGCCGTCACCACCACCATCGAGCGCGAGGCCTCCACCGCCGCGCTCAAGGGTTCGACGGAAGACGAGCAGTTCTTCGACAAGAAGGCCGCCAGTCACTGAGCATCGTCCGCCGCGATGCAAGGCCACCCAGCGGGTGGCCTTTTTTTGCATCCCGTCTTCAAGCGACGCTTGGCCGCACCGGTACGGCCCCATTTAAAACACCCTATTTGAAAAAGGGTTGAAAGGCCATTCGCATGCAAGTAGACTGCGCAGTCCATTCACTTCCGCGCGACCCCGCAGGCATGGCCGCTCACCCCGCCGCCGCACCCGACGATTGCCGATCCCGCCTGCTGTCGGCGGCCTACGCGGCCTTTCTGGCGGAAGGGTACCGCGCCAGCGTCGACCGCATCGCGGCCCGCGCCGGCGTGGCCAAGCAGACGCTCTACAACCATTTTCCGAGCAAGGCCGAACTGTTCGCCGCCGCCATCCACGTGGCGATGGAGGAGATGATGGCCTCGCTCGGCGACGCAGGCCGGCACCTGGATCTGCGCGAACGCCTGATCGATTTCGGCGTGCGCTATCGGGCAAAGCTGTTGGCCCCGGCCGGAATCGGCTGCTATCGCGCGATGGTCGCCGAGGCGCCGCACTTCCCGGAACTGGCGGCGACCTTCTACCGCAGCGGACCGGAGCAGACCGCTGCGCGCCTTGCCGCCACGCTCGAAATGGCGATGCAGCGCGGCGAACTGCGCCGCGAGGATCCGGAATTCGCCGCCAACCTGCTGCTTTCCATGCTCGTCGGCCACGAGCTTTACCCGATCCTGTTTTCCGGCAAACCGCCCGCCGAACCCGATTCCGACGCCGCCGACCGGATCGTCGATTGCTTCCTGCGCGCCCTTGCGCCCGAAAACCCTTCATTCAAACGGAAAGCCCCATGAGATACCCGCATGCCTTGCTTGCCCTGATCGCTTCCGCCTTGCTCGCCGCCTGCGGCAACGGCGACAACAAGGCGCCGGCCGCCGGCGCCCCCGGCGGCATGCCGCCGCCGGAGGTCGCCGTGGTCACCGTCGCGGTCGGCAGCGCCACCCTCACCCAGGACCTGCCGGGACGACTGCAGGCGATCCGCTCGGCGCAGATCCGCGCCCGCGTCGAAGGCGTGCTGGAAAAACGGCTCTACAAGGAAGGCAGCGACATCGCCGCCGGCACACCGCTCTTTCAGATCGACGCCCGCACTTACCAGGCGGCGGCGGCGGCGGCGCAGGCCGACCTGGCGGCCGCCAGGGCGACCTTCGACCGCTACAAGCCGCTGCTGGAAACCCGCGCGGTCAGCCAGCAGGAATACGACGGCGCGCTGGCGCGCTACAAGCAGGCCGAGGCGGCGCTCTCCCGCGCGCGTCTCGATCTCGAGAACGCCGAGCCGCGCGCGCCCATCGCCGGCCGTGCCGGCCGCGCCCTGGTGACGGAAGGCGCGCTCGTCGGCCGCGGCGAGCCGACGCACCTGGTCACCATCGAACAGCTCGATCCGATCCGCGTCGAGTTCACTCAATCCTATTCCAGCCTCCTGCGTCTCCAGCAGGCCGTCAAGAGCGGCAAGCAGAAGAAGGCCGACGCGGCCTCGGTCCAGCTGGTGCTCGAGGACGGCTCCCTCTACGCGGAACCCGGACGCTTGCAGTTCGCCGATCTGGCCGTCGACCCGAACAGCGGCTCGGTCGTCCTGCGCGCGGAATTCCCCAACCCGCGGCGCGAGCTGTTGCCGGGAACCTTCGTCCGCGTGCGTTTTCCCGAGGCGCAGCTCGACAGTGCCATCCGCGTGCCGCAGCGCGCCGTGCAGGGCGGCGCGACCGGGCAGTTCGTGATGACGGTCGATGCCGAAGGCAAGGTCGCGGCGCAACCGGTCAAGACCGGCGCCATGTCCGGCAGCGACTTCATCGTGGAAGCCGGCCTCAAGGGCGGCGAACAGGTGATCGTCGAAGGATTGCAGAAGGCCAGGCCGGGCAGCGTCGTCACGCCGGTGCCCTGGTCTCCCGCCGCTGCACCACTGGCGCCGCCCGCCGCAGCCGCCGCTGGCGGCAAGACCCACGAAGAAAAGCAATAAGCCATGATCCCAAAGTTTTTCATCGACCGGCCGGTCTTCGCGATCGTCATCGCCATCATGATCCTGCTCGGCGGCCTGCTGGCGCTGCGCCAGCTGCCGGTGGCCAGCTATCCGGCCGTGGCGCCGCCCGCGTTGACCATCAACGTCAATTACCCGGGCGCCTCGGCCAAGGTGGTGGAGGAAACCGCGGTTGCCCTGATCGAGCAGGAACTCAACGGCATCGAGAATCTGCTCTACATGGATTCCTCGTCCGAGCAGAACGTCGGTGCCATCACGCTGACGTTCAAGGCCGGCACCAATCTCGATCTCGCCTCGGTGGAGACGCAGAACCGCATCAAGCGCGCCGAACCGCGCCTGCCGGAAGACGTGCGCCGCCTCGGCGTCACGGTGGTAAAGTCCGTCCGCAACTACCTGCTGTTCATTTCCCTGTTCTCGCCGGACAAGTCGCTCGACCAGGTGGCGCTCGGCAGCTATGCCGCCGCCAACGTGCTGGAGAGCATCCGCCGCACTCCCGGCGTGGGCGAGGCGATCCTGTTCGGCACCGAGTATTCGATGCGCCTGTGGCTCAAGCCCGAGCGACTGCAATCCTTCGGGCTGACCCCGGCCGACGTCGCCAGGGCCGTGCGCGCGCAAAATGCGCAGATCGCCACCGGCGAGCTCGGCCAGATTCCCGCCGTTCCCGGCCAGGAATACGCCGCTCCCATCGTGGCCCAGGGCCGCCTCGCCACGCCCGAGGAGTTCGGCAACGTCATCATCCGGAGCGATGCGCGCGGCGCCACGGTGCGCGTGAAGGACGTTGCGCGCGTCGAGCTCGGCGCGCAGGACTACAACATCACCGCTCGCGTCGACGGCCAGCCCAATGCCGCCATCGCCGTGCGCATGGCGCCGGGCGCGAACGCCCTCGACACCGCCAAGGCGGTCAATGCCAGGATGACCGAACTGGCGCGCTATTTCCCGTCCAGCATCTCGTGGGTCATTCCCTACGACACCTCGACCTTCGTCGACATCTCGATCCGCGAGGTGGCCAAAACCCTGGCCGAGGCCATGCTCCTGGTCGTGCTCGTGATGTACCTGTTTCTCGGGAATTTGCGCGCCACCTTCATCCCGGCCATCGTCGTCCCGGTTTCGTTATGCGGCGCGCTGATCGGGCTCTACCTGCTCGGCTATTCCATCAACGTGCTGACCCTGTTCGCCATGGTGCTGGCGATCGCCATCGTGGTGGACGATGCCATCGTCGTGATCGAGAACGTCGAGCGCATCATGAACGAGGAAGGGCTCGGCCCGCGCGAGGCGACGCGCAAGGCCATGGACCAGATCATCAACGCCATCATCGCCATCACCGTGGTGCTGACGGCGGTGTTCGTGCCGCTGCTCTTCTTCGGCGGCTCGGTGGGCGCCATCTACCGGCAGTTCGCCGTGACGCTGATCCTGACCATGGCCTTTTCGGCCATGATGGCGCTGACGCTGACGCCGGCCTTGTGCGCCACCATGCTCAAGCACTCGCCCGGCCAGGACGTGATGCCCTCGACCGGCTTCTTCGGCTGGTTCAACCGCTTCTTCGCCGCAACCGTGCAGCGCTACATGGGCGCCACGCGCCGCATCCTCGGCCGGCCCGGCCGCTGGCTGATCGTCTATGCGACGATTCTCGCCGCGACCGGCTGGTTCTTCGCCAAGCTGCCGGGCAGCTTCCTGCCCAGCGAGGACCAGGGCTATTTTCTCAGCGTCGTCCAGTTGCCGCCCGCCGCCACGCGGGAACGCAGTCTCGAAGTGCTCCAGGCCATCGAACAGCATTATCTCGCGCAGAAGGAAGTCGACCACGTCATCGGCGTGCTCGGTTTTTCTTTCTTCGGCCGCGGCCAGAACGCCGCCATCACCTTCGTCACGCTGAAAAGCTGGGACGAGCGGCCCGGCAAGGAAAACGGCGCGGAAGCCCTGGTGCAGCGTGCCAACATGGCCTTCTTCCGCATCAAGCAGGCCATGGTCTTCGCCATGAATGTACCGCCGATTCCCGAACTGGCCGCCGTCGGCGGCTTCGACTTCCGCCTGCAGGATCGTGCCGGGCTCGGACGCGACAAGCTGCTCGAGGCGCGCAACAGGGCGCTTGGCCTGGCCGGCCAGAACCCGGCGCTGGCCGGCGTGCGCCCGGAAGGGCAGGAACCCGGCCCGCAGGTGTTCCTCTCGGTCGACCGGGCCAAGGCGCGGGCGATGGGGATTGATCTGGCCGATCTCAACGACACCCTGCAATCGACGCTCGGCACGGCCTACATCAACGACTTCGTGCGCGAAGGGCGCATCCTGCGCGTGCAGATGCAGGCGGAAGACCGGATGCGGCGCACGCCCGACGACCTGCTGCGCCTGCCGGTGAGAAACGCGCACGGCGACATGATCCCGCTTGCCGAGATCGCCACGGCGAAGTGGATCGTCGACAATCCCAAGCTCGACCGCTACAACGGCCTGCCCTCGATGAAGATTTCCGGCAACCCGGCGCCCGGCCGTTCCTCCGGCGAGGCACTGCAGGCGATGGAGGAAATCGCTGCCCAACTGCCGCCGGGCATCGGCTTCGAATGGTCCGGCACCTCCTTCGAAGAACGCCTCTCCGGAACGCAGGCGCCGTTCCTCTTCGCCGTCTCGCTGATCGTGGTGTTCCTCTGTCTCGCCGCACTCTACGAGAGCTGGTCCATTCCGTTCGCCGTGATGCTGGTGGTGCCGCTCGGCATTTTCGGCTCGGTGCTGGCCGTCACCCTGCGCGGCCTGCCCAACGACGTATATTTCAAGGTCGGACTCATCGCCATCATCGGCCTCTCGGCGAAGAACGCCATCCTGATCATCGAATTCGCCCGCGAGCTGCAGGAGCAGGGCAAGGACCTGATCGAGGCCACGCTCGAAGCCTGCCGCCTGCGCTTCCGCCCGATCCTCATGACCTCGATGGCTTTCATGTTCGGAGTGCTGCCGTTGGCGGTGTCGACCGGCGCCGGCGCCAACAGCCGCCACGCCATCGGCACCGGCGTCATCGGCGGCATGCTTACCGCTACCGTGCTCGCGGTATTGCTCGTGCCACTCTTCTTCGTCGTCGTCCGGCGCTTCTTCCCCGGCCATGCGCGCCACCCTGCGGAGTCCAGCCATGACTAAGTCCCTCCCGCTCGCCCTCGGCCTGGCGGCCGCCCTTGCCGGCTGCTCGCTGGCGCCAGACTTCCTGCGGCCCGCCGCACCGGTGCCCGCCGCCTGGCCGACGCCGATCACCGACGGCGCCGCCGCGCAGCCGGCGCCGGAAGACTGGCGCGCCTATTTCACGGATGCGCGCCTGCAGGCGCCGATCGCCGCCGCGCTCGAACACAACCGCGACCTGAAGATCGCAATTGGCCGCGTGGACGAGGCGCGCGCCCTGGCCGGCCTCGCCCGCGCCGACCGCTTCCCCGCCGTCGATGCCAACCTGCAACGTCAGGCCGCATCGACGCCCGGGGATCTCGTGCCCGGCGGCCGGCGAACCTTCAGCCAGCGCTTCGACGCCAACCTCGGCATTGCCGCCTTCGAACTGGATTTCTGGGGGCGCGTGAAGAACCTCGACGACGCGGCACGCGCCAATTTCCTCGCCAGCGAATATGCCCAGCGCGCCTTTCGCCTGACCCTGATCAGCGACGTCGCCTCGGCCTGGTACACGCTGCGAGAGCTGGAGGAGCGCAGCGCGCTGGCCGAGGCCACGGTCGCCAGCCGCGCCGAGAGCCGCAAGCTGATCGCACAGCGACGCGACGTCGGCCTCGCCGGCGACCTCGATTACTACGCCGCCGACGGCGCCTGGGCTGCCGCCCGTGCCGAAGCAGCCAACCTGGCGCGGCAAAAGGCCGCTGCCGAGAATGCGCTGAACCTGCTGGCCGGCACCGATCTGCCGCCCGCGCCGGCGGATACCGCCGCGGTGGCGGAAGCGCCGACGCTGCGCGTCGGCCTGCCCTCCGAGGTGCTGCTGCGACGGCCGGACGTGCTTGCCGCCGAGCAGAAGCTGATCGCCGCCAACGCCAACATCGGCGCCGCGCGCGCAGCCTTCCTGCCGCGCATCCTGCTCACGGTCATCGCCGGCAGCGCCAGTCCGGCCCTCTCCGGCCTGTTCCAGGGCGGCAGCGGCGCCTGGAATTTCGTGCCCCTGCTGAAGTACCCGCTCTTCGACGCCGGCCGCGCGGAGAGCAACGTCGAGCTCGCCGAGGCGCGCAAGCACATCGCCGTGGCCGAATACGAGAAGACGATCCAGCAGGCCTTCCGCGAAGTTGCCGATCTGCTCGCTGCACGCGAACGCTACGCCGAGCAATTGCAGGCGCTGGAAGCCGCCAGTACGGCGCAGGGGGAGCGCCTGCAGCGCGTCGATGCGCGCTACAAGGCCGGCATGTCGAGCTACCTGGAACTGCTGGATGCCCAGCGCGAGCAATTCGCCGCACAGCAGTCGGCCATCGCCGCACGGCGCTCTCTCGCCACCACCGGCACCAGCCTTTACAAGGCCCTCGGCGGCGGCTGAGGTTTTTCACCCCCGTCCCGCGCAAAAGTCAGTCTGCCCGGCACGGCGATCCTGCCGCGGCGGATTGAATCGGATAGCGCCGTCCGTCGGCGTGAAACGCCTTGTGTGCCGAACGCAACCGTCAGGGTCCATCCAGCCGTGGGTGGGCCAAGGTGGGCGGTGCGGCGTGAAGCTGGGCGGGGCTGCGAACCTCGACCTTCTTAACCTTGTTGTCTCTGCTGCAGGCTTCCCAGCGCGCGTTCGGCGGCCAGATCGAAGAGACGCCGAGTGGACACGATTCGGGCATGGCCTTCGTCGAGCTGGCGTGCCAGCACGGATGCGGCCAGGGCGATGGCATGGTCCCAATCGGGATTGAACAGCAGCAGGCTGCCGGTCTGCGCGTTGCGCCAGCAAGCCAGCCCGCAGCGCGGCTCGTCGCCTTCGAGCCGGAACTCCAGCCATTCCCCGATTTCCACGTCCGCCGCGCCGCGCGCGCCGTCCGTGCGTTCGTGGGGGAAAGACAGCTTTTGCAGCTGCAGCCCGTCGGACTCAACGACATCGATCACCAAATGTCCATCGTCTTCAGCACTCGCCTCAGGCGTTACGACAGGAGCGGCGGCGACAGGCGCCGCCGCGCCGTGCAGCGCGGCGGTCTGCAGGTCGAAGAGCGCATCGAGGAAAGGCTGGCGCGATTCCGCCGACACGCCAACGCGATCGAGCGCGGCGCCGAGGCGGCGCAGGAGGCTGGGAACGGATCGCGCCAGCGCGGTGCGATCCTCGGGGCTCTGCCTGGGCTGAATGCTCCACAGCAGGTCCGTGACAGTAGCCTCGCGGTCGCGCCAAGTCTCGCCCTCCCCGCCGTCATCGAGCCAGGCCGACTCCATGGCGCGCAGCCAGTACAGGCGCAGGAACGCCATGATCGGCCCGGGGCCGCCGCGCGCCTCAAGGGCACGAAGCCAGCGCTGCGCCGCCTGCGCGGCCGCATCGCTCGCTTCCTTGTCGCGCAGCAGGGCGATGTACGGCTGGGCTGCGGCAAGGATGCCGGCGTCGCGCTCGGAGATGAGGGACGCCACGTCGGCCAGCGGACCGTCGAGGACGCTCGCATCCTGCCGCAGGGTGTCCTTCACGGTGCCGGCGATCTGCCACAGCCGCGACGAGACACGGTGCGCGCGGGGCAGGTTGCGCGACAGGCCGCAGGCTGCGCGCGCCATGCCATTGACGAGCCGCCGCGCCGGGTGCCCGGGATCGGAGAACAGCGTGGGATCGAACAGCGCCAGCTTGAGCAGCGGGACTTGCAGTCTCCCGATGGCCGTCTTGACGGTATCGGGCAGATCCCAGGTTTCGAAAATGGCCGAAAGGATCAGGGCCAGTGTATCGACCGCGACGGCTGCCGGCTGGCCGAGCGGCGCATCGATGTCGGCGGCCCGAATGGCTCGCGGCGGATCGAGCGGCAAAGCATCGCCTTCCGGCAACCGGATTCCGCCGGCTGCTCCGGCTCCGCCTGACGCGGCATTCGCAGCCGGAGTGGCTGCAGCGATCTGATCAAGCCGTTCGGCAAGCTGGTTGAGCAGAGTAAGCGCCGCGGCATTGAGCGCCACGTCACCACCGACAGCCATTGGCGCCCCGCCTGGCAGACTGCCGGCTCCAGCGGAAAACGCACCCGGCAGTCCTCCGGGCGCAACGCCGGCCAAGGCAGCGCTCCCGCCCGCGGCGCCACCGCTCTGGCGCCCGAGCAGCGCCTGCAGCGCGGCGAAGGCATCGGGCTGCCCGTCGGCCCGCGGCCCTGACGACGGACGGCGCGGGCCACCGGAAGTCGCGCCAGGCACCGGCGCCGGCGCGACATTGCGGCTGGCCAGAAAATCGTTCACCTTTTCGTAGAGCGAGGGCAGCTGCTCCATCAGTTCGGTTTCAATGTGGTCCAGCAGTTCCAGATTGGCTTCCGGCTTGAGGCCGCTTGCCTTGCACAGTGCCAGCAGGCCGAGACAGATCGCCTCCGGGCCGGCCGGATTTTCGTCCGGCGCCATCTCTCGGCGCTTGAGCAGCGTCATATAGCGTGCATGGACGCGCCACAGGGCGCTGCCGCCGACGTCGGTCAGCCGCATGCCGAGACCGCCGATGCGAATGTCGAGTTCCAGATCGCTTTCGCTCACCAGTGAAATGCGCGAAGCCGTCAGCCCGTGCGAGGCCTCGAAGCCGGAACGCGGTTTGGCCGCCACCAATTCGTCATGCGCAGCAGCGAAGGCTTCGGCGAAGGCTTGCAGGGCGGCACGCGGCGCGCCCGCCTTCTCGACCATCGGGAGCAGGCCGTCGCGCAGCAGCGTGCGGCTGTCGCGCAGTACGAAGAAGGCATCCGTCGAGGCGCCATTGCCTGGCAGGTCCGATATCGCAGTCATGGTTCGCACCCGGCGCCGCGGCGCCGGACGTTCGTGTTGGGCGGCCAGCCGATTATAGTCGCGGCCATGGCCTGCTACAGGAAGCGGTCGAGCAGACGGCGGCTGGCTACGTCCAGGCGATTGAGGTCACGCACGAGGAAATGAATGCCGTGACTGTCTTCGATCAGGAGGCCGGACTTGCCGAGACGGCGAATGAACTCCTCGCCCCAGAGTACGAACCGTGTCGCACCGCGATCGGTATCCACGGTCCACGTGCTCGGCGTGGCGAAGCTGGATACCTTGCTGAGGCGGCGGATTTCCGGCATGAATTCGCGCCGGCCAAGCTCTTCCTCCACCAGCCGCCGCTGCACCGCGGGCAATTGATCGAGGTGTTCGATCCAGCCGGCCTCGTGGCCGTCGGGACCGACAAGCGAAATGCTCTCTTCCGGCGCGGCGATCGGATAGGCGCGCACCGGCACCACGCCTTCGCACACGTCTCCTTCAGCGGTAGTGAGCACCAGGCGGCCGAAGGCGTTGCGCTCGAGTCGGAAACCGGTTTCCATCACTGTCCTTTCGCCTTGTGTTCGATACGCGGCACCTCGGCAGCGGCCTCCTCGATGTCGGTATCGACATTGCGGGCTTGCGCCTGATAGAGCCGGTAGTAGGCGCCTTCGCGCGCCATCAGCTCGTCGTGGTTGCCGACCTCGACGATGCGGCCGCGGTCCATCACCACCAGGCGGTCGGCCTTGCGCAACGTGGACAGGCGGTGGGCGATGGCGATGGTGGTGCGGCCGCGCACCAGGTTGTCGAGAGCCTTCTGGATTTCCTTTTCCGTCTCGGTATCCACCGACGAGGTGGCCTCGTCGAGGATGAGGATGCGCGGATCGATAAGCAAGGCGCGGGCGATGGAGATGCGCTGGCGCTCGCCGCCGGAGAGCCCCTGGCCGCGCTCGCCGACCAGGGAATCGTAGCCCTGCGGCAGGCGCAGGATGAACTCGTGGGCATGCGCGGCGCGGGCGGCGGCGACGATCTCCGCACGCGTGGCGTCGGGCTTGCCGTAGGCGATGTTCTCGGCAATGGTGCCGAAGAAGAGGAAGGGCTCCTGCAGCACGAGGCCGATGTTGCGCCGGTAGTCGGCCAGCGCCAGCTGGCGGATGTCCACGCCCTCCAGGCGGATGGCGCCCTCCGTTACGTCATAGAAGCGACAGATGAGGTTGACCAGGGTGGTCTTGCCCGAGCCGCTGTGGCCGACCAGGCCGATCATCTCGCCCGGCTCGATGCCAAGGTCGACGCCGCGCAGCACCGAACGGTTGCCGTAGCGAAAGGCAACGTCGCGCAGCTCGATGCGCCCCTTCACCTCGGGCAGGCGCGCCGGGCTGGCCGGTTCCGGCACGCTCGACACATGGTCAAGAATGTCGAACAGGCGCTTGGCGCCGGCCGCGGCACGCTGGGTCGAGGAAACGATGCGGCTCATCGAATCCAGCCGCGTGTAAAAACGCGTGATGTAGGCGAGAAAGGCGGTCAGCACGCCCACCGTGATCTGGTCTTTCGACACCTGCCAGATGCCGAAGGCCCACACCACCAGCAGGCCGATCTCGGTGAGCAGGGTCACTGTCGGCGAAAACAACGACCAGACGCGATTGACCCTGTCGTTCACCGTCAGGTTGATGGCGTTGGCCGCGCGAAAGCGCTCGGTTTCGCGGCTTTCCTGGGCAAATGCCTTGACGACGCGCACGCCGGGGATGGTATCGGCCAGCACGTTGGTGACTTCCGACCAGATGCGATCGGCCTTCTCGAAGCCGGTGCGCAGGCGGGTGCGCACCAGCTGAATCATCCAGGCAATGAAGGGGAGCGGCAGCAGCGTCACCAGCGCCAGCCACGGGCTGATGGAGAACAGGATGGCGGCGGTCATCGCGATCATCAGCACATCGGTGGCGAAGTCGAGCACCTGCACCGAGAGGAACTGGCAGATGCGGTCCGACTCGGAGCCGATGCGTGCCATCAGATCCCCGGTCCGCTTGCCGCCGTAGTATTCGAGGGACAGGCCCATGAGATGCTCGAAAGTGATTGTGCGCAAGTCCTTGCCGATGTGTTCCGCCACCAACGACAGGATGTAGGTACGCGCCCAGCCCAGGCCCCAGGCGACGAGCGCCGCGCCGAAGAGGCCGCCCAGCAGCAGCATGACCATCTCGACATCGATGGGCTTGCCGTTCTGGTAGGGAATCAGCACATCGTCCATGAGAGGCATGGTCAGATAGGGCGGCACCATGGCGGCGCCGGTCGCCACCATGGTCAGGGCAAAGCCCCAGAACAGCCGCCAGCGGTAAGGCTTGGCGAAGCGCCCGAGACGAAGCAGCGTGCGCGGCGAAGGCGGCGCGTGGATTTCCCGGGCGCAGACCGGGCATTCCTCTTCCCCTTCCAGGGGGGTACCGCATTTGGGGCAGACATCTTCTTCCGGCTGATCGACCCGCTGTCCGGTCAGATGGCTTGCCAGCTGCCGCTCGAAAGCATCGACCAGCCGCAGGGCGGCAGGATTGTGTCCGATGGTGAAGCGCCAGCCGCCCAGGCGCGCCGCCTCGTCGTGCAATTCCAGGCTGCCGACGCCGGCATGGTCGTGATGTGCCAGTTGCAGGCCGGGCCGATAGGCCCATTCTTGCCACACCGCCTCTCCCGGCGAATTCGCCATGATGCGCCGGTCGGTGATCACCAGCATCCCCTCCCCGTACCTCAGGGACTCGTCAAGATCGAGCCCCAGCCCTGCTTCCAGCGTTTCTCCGGCCGCCAGCCGGGCAAGTGCGGCGGCACGCCAAGGCTCGGTGGACGGATTACCGTCATCCAAATATAAAGTCCTTGAATTCATATGGTTATATGGATAACGGGTGGATCTGCCCGTTTCCTGTGTTCTGGTCAATTTGTCAATTGCGCCACAAGTATATCTACATAACGCTTCCCGCCCGGACAACGGATACAGCGGACACCAAGGATTTTTGGCAATCCGGTAAACCAAAAGCCGGATGCCTCGTTAATCACCCCAAACATGACACAGGCCCCGCCGGAGCGGTCCGCTTGGCGGCGGGGACATATGAAATACAAAGACATCGAATTCCTGCGCATCACCCCGCTTCGCGGGCCGAACATCTGGACCTACCGCCCGATCATCGAGGCCTGGGTCGACATCGGCGATCTGGAAGAAGCCCCTTCCAACAAGATTCCCGGATTGTATGAACGTCTTGCCGCCTGGCTGCCCTCCCTCATCGAGCACCGCTGCAGCGAGGGCGAGCGCGGCGGTTTTCTGCAGCGCCTGCGCGAAGGCACCTGGGCCGCGCATATCCTCGAGCACGTCACCCTCGAACTGCAGAACCTGGCCGGCCAGCGCACCGGTTTCGGCAAGGCGCGCCAGACCTCGCAACACGGCATCTACAAGGTGGTCGTGCGTTCGCGCCAGGAGCAGGTGACCCGCGCCTGCCTTGCCGCGGGGCGCGATCTGCTCATGGCGGCGATCAACGACACGCATTACGACGTTCCGGGCGCCATCGAAAAACTGCGCGAACTGGCCGACAAGCTCTGTCTCGGCCCCAGCACCGGCAGCATCGTCGACGGGGCTGTCGAGCGCGGCATTCCCTTCGTCCGTCTCAACGAAGGCAATCTGGTGCAACTCGGCTACGGCGCCCGCCAGCGCCGCATCTGGACCGCCGAGACCGACTCCACCTCCGCCATCGCCGAGAGCATTTCCCGCGACAAGGATCTCACCAAGGGCCTGCTCGCTTCCTGCGGCCTGCCGATTCCCGAAGGCCGCATCGTCGCCAGCCCCGAAGACGCCTGGGAGGCCGCCGAAGACATCGGCGTGCCGGTTGCGGTCAAGCCCACCGACGCCAACCATGCACGCGGCGTCTCGCTGGACCTGACCCTGCGCGAGCAGGTCGAGGCCGCCTACCACGCGGCACTCGCGGAAGGCAGCGAGGTCATGGTCGAACGTTTCATTCCCGGCGTCGAACATCGCCTGCTGGTGGTCGGCGGCCGCGTCGTGGCGGCCTCGCGCGGTGAAACCGCACAGGTGATTGGCGACGGCAAATCGAACATCGCCCAACTCATCGACAGCCAGATCAATTCGGATCCCCGCTGCGGCGAGGACGAGTCCTTCCCGCTCGAACCGCTGCTGCTCCAGCGCGAGCCGACCGTTGTCCTCGAACTGGAGCGCCAGGGCTGCAATGCCGACTCGATCCCGCCCGCCGGCAAGAAAGTACTGCTGCGCCGCTACGGCCAACTGGCCGACGACGTGACCGACGAGGTACATCCGGACGTGGCGGCGGCCGCCACGCTCGCCGCGCGCGTCGTCGGCCTCGACATCGCCGGCGTCGACATCGTGTGCGAGGACGTCTCCCGTCCGCTGGACGCGCAACGCGGCGCCATCGTCGAAGTGAATGCCGGTCCGGGCCTGCTCATGCACCTCAAGCCGGCCAAGGGCAAGCCGCGACCCGTCGGCGAGGCCATCGCCGACAGCCTGTTCCCTGCCGGCGACAGGGGCCGCATCCCCATCGTCGGCGTCGCGGGATCGCACGGTACCACGCTCATCGCGCACCTGGTGTCCTGGCTGATCCAGCTTACCGGAAAGCATGTCGGCCTCGCCTGCCGCGACGGCCTCTACCTGGACAAGCGCCAGGTCGACAAGAAGGACAGCGCCAACTGGACCGCCGGCCAGCGCCTGCTCATCAACCGCTCGGTCGAGGCCGCCGTCTTCGAGAACGGCGCCGCGATGATTCTCGGCGAGGGCATCGCCTACGACCGCTGCCAGGTCGGTATCGTCGCCGACGCGGCGGGGGCCGAAACGTTCGGCGAATTCGACATCCACAATGCCGAACAGCTCTATCACGTGCTGCGCACCCAGGTGGACATCGTCCTGCCCGAGGGCGCCGCCGTGCTGAACGCCGCCGACCCGTTGGTCGTGCGCATGGCCGCGTTGTGCGACGGCGACGTGATCTTCTACGGCCTGACACCGGACCTGCCGGCCATCGTTGCGCATCGCGCCAGGGGAGGCCGCGCCCTCTTCCTGCGCGACAACCGCATCATGCTGGCAACGGGCGCCGTGGAAGGCCCGTTCCTCGAACTGCCCGCCTCCGCCGCACGCAAGGACGAGGCCGACACCAGCCGCACCGCCTGCCTGCTGGCGGCGGTGGGCGCCGCCGTGGCCCTCGACATCCCGGTCGAGATGATCCGCGTCGGCATCGACACCTTCGAGCAGGACCGCAACGGCAAGCGGCCCGCACGCAGCCGCCCGCGCCGGGTGGCCAACCAATAAAGACCCCTTTCTTCAGGAAATCCATCATGGAAGTCTCCCGTATCCGAGCCCTGCGCGGTCCCAACCTGTGGAGCCGCCATACCGCGATCGAAGCGGTCGTGCGCTGCGAGGGCGCCGAATGCGCCATCAGCACCCTGCCCGGCTTCGAGGACCGCCTGCGCGCACGTTTTCCGAACATCGGTCCGATGCGGCCGATCGGTCATGAGGGGGAAATCTCCGTCGCCCATGCCCTCGCCTACGCCGGCCTCGGCCTGCAGGCCCAGGCCGGCTGCCCGGTCACCTTCGCACGAGTGACCCAGACCATCGAGCGCTGCGTCTTCCAGGTCGTCGTGCAATACTCGGAGGAGCAAGTCGGCCGTCTCGCCGTCGAACTGGCGGAGCAGCTCTGCCACGCCGCCATGGAAGACTTGCCCTTCGACCTCGCTGCCGCGCTGGAACGGCTGCGCGAGCTCGACGAGGATTTGCGCCTCGGCCCCAGTACCGGTTCCATCGCGCATGCCGCGGCCGCGCGCGGCGTCCCCTTCCGCCGCCTGACGCAGGGCAGCCTGGTACAGTTCGGCTGGGGCTCGAAGCAGCGCCGCATCCAGGCCGCCGAAATCGACCGCACCGGCGCCATCGCCGAAACCATCGCCCAGGACAAGCAACTCACCAAACACCTGCTCGAGGCCGCCGGCGTGCCGGTGCCGCAGGGCCGGCCCGTCATCGACGCCGAAGACGCCTGGGCCGCCATGCAGGAAATCGGCAGCGCCGTCGTGGTCAAGCCGCAGGACGGCAACCAGGGCAAGGGCGTCACGGTGAATGTCACCTCGCGCGAACAGCTCGATGCCGCCTTCGCCACCGCCGCCGAATATGGCTCGACCGTGATGGTCGAGCGCTTCGTGCCAGGTCACGACTTCCGACTGCTGGTGGTCGGCAACCGCCTTGTCGCGGCGGCGCGCCGCGATCCGCCGCATGTCATCGGCGACGGCGTGCACAGCGTGCGCCAGCTGGTCGACATCGTGAATACCGACCCGCGCCGCGGCAGCGGCCACGCCACCTCGCTCACCAGGATCCGCTTCGACGACATCGCCCTCGCGCGCCTGGCACTGCAGGGGCTGACCGCCGACGACATACCCGCGCAGGGCACGCGTGTCGTGCTGCGCAACAACGCCAACCTGTCTACCGGCGGCACCGCCACGGACGTCACCGACGAGGTGCACCCGGAAGTCGCGGCGCGCGCCGTGGCGGCGGCGCAGATGATCGGCCTGGACATCGCCGGCGTGGACGTCGTCTGCGAGACCATGCAGAAGCCGCTCGAGGAACAATCCGGCGCTGTCGTCGAGGTCAACGCCGCACCCGGCCTGCGCATGCACCTCGCCCCCTCGTTCGGCAAAGGCCGCGCCGTCGGCGAGGCCGTCATTGCCGACATGTTCGCCGAGGGCGAGGATGGCCGCATTCCCGTGGTGGCGGTGACCGGCACCAACGGCAAGACCACCACCGTGCGCCTGATCGCCCACCTGCTTCAAGGCACGGGGCTGCGCACCGGCATGACCTGCACGGACGGGGTGTATGTCAATGATCGTCGCCTCGACACCGGCGACTGCAGCGGCCCGAAGAGCGCGCGCAACGTGCTGATGCACCCCGACGTCGATGCCGCGGTGTTCGAGACGGCGCGCGGGGGGCTGCTGCGCGAGGGGCTCGCCTTCGACCGCTGCAAGGTGGCGGTCGTCACCAACATCGGCGAGGGCGACCATCTCGGCCTCAATTACATCACCACGGTGGAAGACCTGGCCGTGCTGAAGCGCGTCATCGTGCAGAACGTCGCGCCGGACGGCATGGCGGTGCTCAACGCCGCCGACCCCATCGTGGCGAAAATGGCCGAGAACTGCCCCGGCGCGGTGACCTACTTCGCCGCCGACCGCCATCACCCGGTGATGGCCACTCACAACGCCCAGGGCAAGCGCGTCGTCTACATCGACGGCCAATCGATCGTCTGCGCCGAGGGCGGCGAGGTCGTGCAGCAGATTTCCCTCGAAAGCGTGCCGCTCACGCGCAAGGGCACCATCAGCTTCCAGGTGGAGAACGCCATGGCCTCGGTCGCCGCCGCCTGGGCGCTGAATCTCGACTGGGCCGCCGTACGCGCCGCGCTGACTTCTTTCGCCAGCGACGCCGGCACGGCGCCGGGCCGTTTCAACGTCTTCAGCTACCGCGGTGCCACGCTGATCGCCGACTACGGCCACAACCCGGACGCCATCATCGCGCTGGTGCGCGCCGTCGAGGCCATGCCGGCCGGGCGGCGCATGATCGTCATCAGCGGCGCCGGCGACCGGCGCGACGAGGACATCCGCCGGCAGACCGAGATCCTCGGCGACGCCTTCGACGAAGTCATCCTCTACCAGGACCAGTGCCAGCGCGGCCGCGCCGATGGCGAGGTGCTCGGCCTGCTGCGCGAGGGTCTCGCACGTGCCAAGCGCACCACGGCGGTGGAAGAGATCCGCGGCGAATTCCTCGCCATCGACACTGCGCTGGCGCGCATCCAGCCTGGCGAACTCTGCCTCATCCTCATCGACCAGGTCGAGGAGGCGCTCGCCCACATCGCCGGCCGCCTGGCCGAGGTGTCGATCGAACGCCCGGCCAAGGCGGCCGCGCCCGCGGAAAGACAGGAGAAGAAGGTCGCCGCCTGAGCAACTGTCCGCTTGGAGTAATATCGGGCGATGAACACGCAGCGCCTCATCGCCCTTTTTGTTATCGGCTTTTCCTGCGCCGCGAGCGCTGCCCCCGAAACGCGGGAAGGCGTGAATGTCGGCCAGCCCTCCGCCGTGCGCAAACTGGTGCCGGCGGAAGGCCTCGAGCGCCAGGCCGCGCAGGAATTCTCACAGCTCAAGCAGCAGGCGGCGGCCAAGAAGGCGCTGGCGCCCGACGACCATCCGCAGGCGCGGCGCCTGCGGCAGATCGCCGCCCGCCTCATCCCGCAGGCCGGCCGCTTCAATTCACGCGCGCAGCAATGGCAGTGGGAGGTCGTCCTCATCGGCTCGCCGCAGGTGAACGCCTTCTGCATGCCGGGCGGCAAGATCGCCGTCTTCAGCGGCCTGCTGCTCGGCCTGCAGCTCAGCGATGACGAGGCCGCCATGGTCATGGGCCACGAGATCGCCCATGCACTGCGCGAGCACGCGCGCGAGCGGCTCGCCAAGACCGAGTTGACGCGCCTCGGCGCCAACCTGCTCGGCGAATTCGTCGGCCGCGGCAAGTACACCGGCCTGTTCGACATGGGCGGCCAGCTGATGACCCTGAAGTTCTCGCGCGACGACGAGACGGAAGCCGACACCGTCGGGCTGGAACTCGCCGCCCGCGCCGGTTACGATCCGCGCGCCGGCATCTCGCTGTGGAAGAAGATGATGGCCGCCAGCAAGGGCGCGCCGCCGCAGTGGTTGTCGACGCATCCGTCAGGCAGCAATCGCATCAACGAGATCGAACGGCACCTGCCCGAGGTGATGCCGCTCTACGAAAAGGCACGCGTCGCCGCGCAAAGTCAGTCCCGCTGATACGGCGGCTACAACCCTCCCCTCGCCCCGCTTGCGGGGAGAGGGGCCGGGGGAGAGGGGCTGGAGCTTTCCCAGTAATCCGGGTTGCCGTAGGTGTGCTTGAGGTGGTCGATGAGCAGGCGCACGCGCAGCGGCAGGTACTTGCGCTGCGGGAACACGGCGTAGATGCCGGTCGGCGGCGCGGCGAACTCGTCCAGCACCGGCACCAGCGCGCCGCGCTGCAGGTCCTCGCCCACTTCCCACATCGAGCGCCAGGCCAGCCCCCTGCCTGCCAGCGCCCATTCGTGCAGCACCGCGCCGTCGTTGCATTCGAGCTGGCCGGAGACCTTGATGCTGACGATCCCCTCGCCGTCGCGGAACAGCCAGCCGCGCTGCTGGCCGAGGGAGAGGCAGTTGTGACGGGCGAGATCCGCCAGCGTGCGCGGCGTGCCGTGCCGTTCAAGATAGGCCGGGCTGGCCACCACCACGCGCCGGTTCTCCGCCAGGCGGATGCTGACCAGGCTGGAGTCGGTCAGCTCGCCGACGCGGATGGCGCAGTCGACGCCCTCGTTCACCAGATCGACCAGGCGGTCCGAAAGATCGAGGTTCACCGTCACCTCGGGATTGGCGTCGAGGAACTGCATGATCAGCGGCGCGACGTGGCGGCGGCCGAAGCCGGCCGGTGCCGATATCCGCAAATGGCCGCGCGCCTTGACGCCGCCGAGGCTCACCGAAGCCTCGGCATCGCCGAGTTCGCGCAGGATGCGCTGGCAATCCTCGAGATAGGCGCTGCCCTCGAAGGTGAGCGTCACGCGCCGCGTCGTGCGCAGCAGCAGCTTGACGCCGAGCCGCGCTTCCAGCGCATCCAGGCGGCGGCTCACCACGCCCGTCGCCACGCCCTCGGCGGCCGCCGCCGCGGTCAGGCTGCCGCGGCTGGCCACGGAGACGAAGGTTTCGATCTGCTTGAGGCGGCTCATGCCATTTTTGCCTAATTTGCAACAATGATTTGATTCTACCGGTATTTTATTGACGAACAAATCGGGTTATCTTCGTTTCGTGCAGAAATTCGCCGCCAATCTGTCGATGCTGTTCACCGAAGCGCCCCTGCTGGAACGCTTCGAGCGCGCCGTGCGCGCCGGCTTCACGGCGGTGGAACTCCAGTTTCCCTACGACACGCCGGCCGAACAACTGCAACAGGCGCTGTTCCGCAACAAGCTCGCGCTGGTGCTGCACAACCTGCCGGCCGGCGACCGGGCCGCCGGCGAGCGCGGCATCGCCTGCCATCCGGACCGCATCGAGGAATTCCGCAAGGGCGTCGACAGCGCGCTGGCCTATGCCGCCGTGCTCGGCGCGCCGCAGCTGAACTGCCTCGCCGGCATCCGGCCGGCGAACGTGCCGGCGGAAACCGCGCGCCGCGTGCTGGTCGATAACCTGCGCTTCGCCGCGACCAGGCTGAAGGCGCAGGGCCTGAAGCTGCTGATCGAACCGATCAACACGCACGACATCCCCGGCTTCTTCCTGAGCGGCACGCGCCAGGCGCTCGACCTCATCGCCGAAACCGGCGCGGACAATTTGTTCCTGCAGTACGACGTCTATCACATGCAGCGCATGGAGGGCGAACTGGCCAACACGCTCGCCGCCCACCTCGACAAGATCGCGCACATCCAGATCGCCGACACGCCGGGTCGCCACGAGCCGGGCACGGGCGAGATCAATTTCGATTTCCTTTTCGCCCACCTCGACCGCATCGGCTATGCAGGCTGGGTCGGCTGCGAATACACCCCGGCCGCGACGACCGAGGCCGGCCTCGGCTGGATGCCCCGGTCATGATCCGCGCCATCGTCTTCGATGCCTACGGCACGCTGTTCGACGTGTACTCCGTCGGCGCGCTCGCCGAGCAGCTCTTCCCCGGCAAGGGCGCGGAACTCTCCGTGCTGTGGCGCGACGTGCAGGTCGGCTACACGCGCCTGCGCACGCTCTCCGGCCGCTACGCGGACTTCTGGCAGGTGACGGAGGATGCGCTGGTCTTCTCGACGCGCAAGCTGGGCCTCGAACTCACTGCCGGCGGGCGCAAGCGCCTGATGAGCCAATACGCCTGCCTCTCCGCCTTCCCTGAAAACCTCGGCACGCTGAAAGAACTGAAGGACATGGGCCTGCCGCTGGCCATCCTCTCCAACGGCACGCCCGAGATGCTCGACATCGCCGTGAAGAGCGCCGGCATGAACGGCCTCTTCGACCACATCCTCTCGGTCGACACGGTAAAGAAATACAAGACCGCACCGGAGGCCTACCGGATCGGAACGGAAGCCTTCGGCATGCCGGCGCGGGACATCCTCTTCGTGTCCTCGAACGGCTGGGATGCCATCGGCGCCGCCTGGTACGGCTACACGACCTTCTGGGTCAACCGCAGCGGCCAGCCCCTGGAAGAGCTCGGCACTGCGCCCGAGGCGCGGGGCAGCCGGCTGAACGACGTGGTGGCCTTCGTTCGCGAGCGACACAATGTCTGAAATGGAACTCTCGCACGCCTTGCTCATCGGCATCGCCGCTTTCGCTGCCGGCGCGATGAATTCGGTGGCCGGCGGCGGCACCTTCTTTTCGTTCCCGGCCCTGCTCGCCGTCGGCGTGCCGCCGGTGATGGCCAACGCCAGCAATGCGGTGGCGCTGTGGCCGGCGAGCTTCACCGGTGTCGCCGCCTACCGGCGCGAGATCGCCCGCTACCGCAGGATGCTGCCCCCGCTCACCGCCGCCGCCTTCCTCGGCGGCCTCGCCGGCGGGCTGCTGCTGCTCGCCACGCACGACAACACCTTCTCGAGGCTGATTCCCTGGCTGCTGGCACTCGCCACCGTGCTGTTCGCCTTCAGCGCGCAGGTCTCGCGCCTGGCGGCGCGCGTCCTGCCGCCGCGTTCGGACGATCCGCACGCGCCGATGAGCGCGGGCGGCCTGCTGTTCCAACTCGCCGTCTCGGTCTACGGCGGATTCTTCGGCGCCGGCATGGGCATCCTGATGATCGCCAGCCTCGCCATCCAGGGGCATACCGACGTCCAGGAAATGAACGCCCTGAAGAACTGGCTCTCGGCCGTCATCTATTCGGTGGCAGTCGTCACCTTCATCATTGCCGGCGCCGTGAGCTGGCCGCACACGCTGATCATGATCGTCACAGCCGCGCTCGGCGGCTACTGGGGCGCGGCGATGGCGCGCAGGATCCCGGCCCTCTGGCTGCGCCGTGTCATCATTCTGGTCGGCAGCGTCCTGAGCGCCTATTATTTTCACAAAACCCTGTAACGAAAAGGAGCAGCCATGAGCACACTACCCTCCGGCGTGCAGATCAACGCCCCCCTGCATCCCCGCTTCGACGAGATCCTCACGC
>JBDHRL010000144.1:0-5498 GCA_039807535.1 Rhodocyclaceae bacterium | reverse complement strand
GGGCCCTGCCCCTCGTAGCCGTGCGGCAGCAGCAGCACGAGGCCGCAGCCGCGGCCCCACTTGGCCTCGCCCGAGGAAAGGAACTGGTCGATGACGACCTGGGCGCCGTTGGCGAAGTCGCCGAACTGCGCCTCCCAGATCACCAGCTCGTTGGGGCTGGCGGTGGCGAAGCCGTATTCGAAGGCGAGCACGGCCTCTTCCGACAGCACCGAGTCGAAGCAGTGGAACCAGCCCTGCTGTTCCTGGACGTGGGCAAGGGGCCAGAAGATGCCTTCGTCCCACTTCTCGCGGTGCTGGTCGTGCAGCGCGGCATGGCGGTGGAAAAAGGTGCCGCGGCCGACGTCCTCGCCGGAGACGCGCACGTTGAAGCCGGCGGCGAGCAGCGAGGCATAGGCGAGGTTCTCGCCCATGCCCCAGTCGACCGGCAACTTGCCCTGCCCCATCGCCTTGCGGTCCTCGATGATCTTCTGCACGCGGGAATGCAGGCTGAAGTTGGCTGGCACGTCGGTGAGGCGCTCGGACAGGCGTTTCAGCTCCTTCAGCGAGACAGTGGTGTCGCATTTCTCGGTGTAGGGCACGTTGACGTGCGGCGTCCAGTCGATGGCGAACTTGCTGTGGTAGTCGGTGATGACCGGGTCGATCAGATGGCGGCCCTCGTCGAGCGCCGCACGGTAGTCCTTGATCTTGCGCTCGGCATCGCCGGCGGCGATGACGCCCTGCGCCTCGAGCCGGTCCGCGTAGAGCTTGCGCGTGCCGGGGTGCTGGGCGACCTTCTTGTACATCAGCGGCTGGGTCACCATCGGCTCGTCCTGCTCGTTGTGGCCGAGCTTGCGGAAGCAGACGATGTCGACCACCACATCCTTCCTGAAGGCCTGGCGGAACTCCATGGCAATCTCGGTGACCAGCGCGACCGCCTCGGGGTCGTCGCCGTTCACGTGGAAGATCGGCGCCTCGACCATCTTGAAGATGTCGGTGCAGTAGAGCGAGGAGCGATAGTCGCGCAGGTCGGAAGTGGTGAAGCCGATCTGGTTATTGACGATGAGATGCACCGTGCCGCCGGTGCCATAGCCGCGCGTCTGCGAGAAGTTGAGCATTTCCTGGTTCACGCCCTGCCCCGCGACCGCGGCATCGCCGTGGATGAGCACCGGCAGCGCCTCGGCCTTGCCGTTGGGGCCGCGCTTGACCTGGCGGGCGTACACCGAGCCGGCCACCACCGGGTTTACGATCTCGAGGTGCGAGGGATTGAAGGCCAGCGTGAGATGCATCGGCCCGCCCGGCGTGGCGACGTCGGAGGAATAGCCCATGTGGTATTTGACGTCGCCGGCGGAAAGCACGGCGGCCTTCTTGCCCTCGAACTCGGCGAACAGCATGGAGGGCTGCTTGCCCAGCGTGTTCACCAGCACGTTGAGGCGGCCGCGGTGGGCCATGCCGATCACCATCTCCTGCACGCCGGCCGTGCCGGCGGTGCGGACCAGCTGATCCATCGCCAGGATCAGCGACTCGCCGCCCTCGAGCGAGAAGCGCTTCTGGCCGACATAGCGGGTGTGCAGATAGCGTTCGAGCGTCTCTGCCTGGGTGACCATGCGCAGGAAACGCTTCTTGTCCTCGGCGCCGTAGGCGGGCGTCGCGCGGATGGGCTCCAGCCTGGCCTGGATCCAGCGCTTCTGCGCGACGTCCGGCAGGTACATGTACTCGACGCCGATGGTGCCGCAGTAGGTCTGGCGCACCGCCTCGAGCACCTCGCGCAGGGTGGCCTGCTCGGGCAGGCCGGCGAAGCTGCCGGTGGCGAAACTGTGGCCGAGGTCGGCTTCGGTGAAGCCGTAATAAGACGGGTCGAGCTCCTGGATCGCCGGGCGCTCCTGGCGCTTGAGCGGGTCGAGCTGGGCCCAGCGGTTGCCGAGGAAACGGTAGGCGTTGATGAGCTGCAGCACCGCCACCTGCTTCTTGTCGGTTGCGACGCCGGCGGGTACCGTGCGCAGTGTGCCGAGCTTGGCGCGCTGGGCGAAGGAGGCGACCACCGGAGCATGGGCGACGTCGCGCCCGGCGCCGGCGCCGGGCAGGTTCTGCAGTCGGTCGAAGTAGTCGCGCCAGACATCGGTGACCGATGCCGGGTTCTCAAGATAGGATTCGTAGAGCTCCTCGATGAAGGGCGCATTGGCGCCGAAGAGATACGAGTTGCCGAGCATCTGTTTCATCTGGCTCATGCGGTAGCCTCTCGGGGGTTGCGGATGGCTGTTGTCGTCGGGAGGTCGCGGGCGGAAAGGGGGATCGCCCCGCCCCGCCCGGTCATCGTGCGCTCAGCGCTTGTCCATCGGCGGCACGTCGCGCTTCTCGGCGCCGGTGAACAGCTGGCGCGGACGGCCGATCTTCTGCTCGGGATCGGCGATCATTTCGTTCCATTGGGCAATCCAGCCGACCGTGCGGGCCAGCGCGAAGATGCCGGTAAACAGTTGGGTCGGGATGCCCAGCGCACGCTGCACGATGCCGGAGTAGAAGTCCACGTTGGGATAGAGCTTCTTCTGCACGAAGTAGTCGTCCTCGAGCGCGATTTTTTCCAGGGCCAGGGCGAGCTTGAAGAGGCGGTCGTCGTGCAGGCCCAGTTCGGTCAGCACCTCGTGGCAGGTCTCGCGCATCAGCTTGGCGCGCGGATCGAAATTCTTGTACACGCGATGGCCGAAACCCATCAGCTTGAAGGAATCGTTCTTGTCCTTGGCGCGCTTGAGATATTCGCCGATGCGGGACACGTCGCCGATCTCCTCGAGCATGTTGAGGCAGGCTTCGTTGGCGCCGCCGTGGGCCGGCCCCCACAGGCAGGCGATGCCCGAGGAAATGCAGGCAAACGGGTTGGCGCCCGAGGAACCGGCCAGGCGCACCGTCGAGGTGGAGGCATTTTGCTCGTGGTCCGCGTGCAGGATGAGGATGCGGTCCAGCGCACGCACCAGCACCGGGTTCGGCTCGTATTTCTCGCACGGCGTGGCGAACATCATGTGCATGAAGTTGGCCGTGTAGGAGAGGTCGTTGCGCGGGTAAACGAACGGCTCGCCGCGGCCATATTTGTAGGCCATGGCGACGATGTTCGGCAGCTTGGCGATCAGGCGGTGCGCGGAGATGTCGCGGTGGTACTGGTCGGAGATGTCCATCGCGTCATGGTAGAAGGCGGACAGCGCGCCGACCACGCCGACCAGCACGGCCATCGGGTGCGCATCGCGGCGAAAGCCGGAATAGAAGCGGATGAGCTGCTCGTGCACCATCGTGTGGCGCTTGATGATGTTGTCGAACTCCGCCTTCTGCTGGGCATTCGGCAGTTCGCCCTTGAGGATCAGGTAGGCGACCTCGAGGAAATCGCACTGCTTGGCCAACTGCTCGATCGGGTAGCCGCGGTAGAGCAGCACGCCGGCATCGCCGTCGATGTAGGTGATGGCCGACTTGCAGGCTGCCGTGGACATGAAGCCCGGATCGAAGGTGAACATCCCCGTCTGGGCGTAGAGCTGGCGAATGTCGATCACGTCGGGACCGATCGAGCCGGAGTAGACAGGCAGTTCCACGGTCTTGCCGTCGACGGTAAGCGTAGCGTTGCGTTGCGTGTTCATCTTTGCGTCCCCATCAAAAAGTCGAAAAACTCTCCCGTCATGCCTGGCGCAGCCGTTCCAGCATGCCTTTCAGCTGCGGATCGTCCGTCTGCCGGCGGCCGCTCACCAAGTCCCACAAATCATGGTCTTCCATCGCCACCAGCCGTTCCAGCGCCGCTTCGTCGGCCGTCGCGACGTCGTCGCCGACGCGGCGCCAGTAGCGCTGGAACATCAGGTCCAGTTCCAGCAGGGCGCGCCGGCAGTGCCAGCGCAGGCGGCGCAGCCGTGCCCCGCGGTCTTCATCCATGGCCTTGCCTCGTAGCAATGCCCGGCGGCGCAGTCCCGGCGCCGGGGATTCGGCGTAACGTCCGTGCCTGCGAAGCTGCACAGTGAAGCCGAATCAATGCCGCGCTCCGCTGCGCACGTTCCGAGGCGCGACGCTCCCACGCGGCCCCCAAGCCGGGACGGCACGCGCCGGAGGCGCAAATCCCCCCTACTCTCCTACGAAGCGCCCCGTAATGCACGAGCGCAGCGAGCACACAGGCTCCCCCGCCCTGGGGCGGGGGGCGGGGGGTGGGGAGCCGGTGCTGTCACACAGCCCTCCTCACCATCGCATCCTTGATCTTGCCGATCGCCCGCATCGGGTTGAGGCCCTTCGGGCAGGCGTCGACGCAGTTCATGATGCTGTGGCAGCGGAACAGGCGGTACGGATCCTCGAGATTGTCGAGCCGCTCGCTGGTCGCCTGGTCGCGCGTGTCGGCGATGAAGCGGTAGGCCTGCAACAGGCCGGCCGGGCCGACATACTTGTCCGGATTCCACCAGAACGACGGGCAGGCGGTCGAGCAGCAGGCGCACAGGATGCATTCGTAAAGGCCGTTCAGTTCCTCGCGCTCCTCCGGCGTCTGCAGCCGCTCGGTCTCGGGCGGCGGATCGTTGTTGATCAGGTAGGGCTTGATCGAATGGTACTGCTTGAAGAACTGCGTCATGTCCACGATCAGGTCGCGGATGACGGGCAGCGCCGGCAGCGGTCGCAGCACGACCGGTTCCTTGAGGTCCTTCAGTTCGGTCAGGCAGGCGAGGCCGTTCTTGCCGTTGATGTTGAGCGCATCGGAACCGCAGACGCCCTCGCGGCAGGAGCGGCGGAAGGCAATCGAATCGTCCTTCGCCTTCAGCTTGACCAGCGCGTCGAGCAGCTTGCGGTCGTGGCTATCCACCTCGACCGAAACGTCCTGCATGTACGGCTTGTCGTCCTTGTCCGGATCGTAGCGGTAGATCTTGAACTGCATGGTTCTCGTGGTCATGTTGCGGTGCTCCTCAGTACGCGCGCTTCTTCAGTTCGATGCTGCCGACGGTGAGCGGATTGAGCTGTACCGGCTTGTAGTCGAGGCGGTTGCCCTCCTTGAACCACAGGGTGTGCTTGAGCCAGTTCCTGTCGTCACGGCCGTTCGGGTTCTCCGCCGTGTCGGGCGCGTCGTCGCGGACGTGGGCGCCGCGCGATTCCTTGCGCGCCTCGGCCGAGATCATGGTGGCCACCGCCACCTCGATCAGGTTGTCGAGCTCGAGCGCCTCGACGCGGGCGGTGTTGAAGACTTTCGACTTGTCCTTGATCCCGCTGCGCTGCACGTCCTTCTGCACCGCGAGAATCTTCGCCACGCCCTCCTTCAGCTTGTCGGCGAAGCGGAACACGCCGCAGTGGTTCTGCATGATGCGCTGCATGGCGAGCCGCGCCTCGTGCACGTCGGCGCCGTCCTTCTGCGCGTCGAGACGGCTGACGCGCGCAAGGCTGCGCTCGACGGCCTCCTGCGGCAGCTCCTTGTGCGCCTTCGGCATCCTGCGCACGTCCTCCACTGCCGTCTCGCCGGAGGACTTGCCGAACACCAGCAGGTCGAGCAGGGAGTTGGTGCCGAGGCGGTTGGCGCCATGCACCGA
>JBDHRL010000143.1:0-5511 GCA_039807535.1 Rhodocyclaceae bacterium | reverse complement strand
CTCAAGTTTCCCGACCTCAACCATGCCGTCAAGCGCGATCCGCGCACCAACATGCGCTCGGCGCAGAACAACTGGGATTTCTGGACTTCACTGCCTGAAGCGCTGCACCAGGTCACCATCGTCATGTCGGATCGCGGCATTCCGGCCAGCTACCGCAGCATGCACGGCTTTGGCTCGCACACCTTCAGCTTCATCAACGCGCAGAACGAGCGCTTCTGGGTGAAGTTCCACTTCCGCTGCCAGCAGGGCATCCGCAATCTCAGCGATGCCGAGGCCGAGGCCGTCGTCGGCAAGGACCGCGAGAGCCACCAGAAGGATCTCTACGAAGCGATCGAGCGCGGCGACTTCCCGAAGTGGACGCTCAAGGTGCAGGTGATGCCGGAGAAGGACGCTTCGAAGGTGCCCTACCACCCCTTCGACCTGACCAAGGTCTGGCCGCACAAGGACTATCCGCTGATCGAGGTCGGCGTCATGGAGCTCAACCGCAACCCGGAGAACTTCTTCGCCGAGGTCGAACAGTCGGCCTTCAACCCGGCCAGCGTCGTGCCCGGCATCGGCTTCTCGCCGGACAAGATGCTGCAGGCGCGCCTGTTCTCCTACGGCGACGCGCAGCGCTACCGGCTCGGCGTGAACCACCACCAGATCCCGGTCAACGCGCCGCGCTGCCCCGTGCACAGCTACCATCGCGACGGCCAGATGCGCGTCGATGGCAACTTCGGCTCGACCCGCGGCTATGAGCCGAACAGCTACGGCGAGTGGCAGGAGCAGCCCGACTACCGCGAGCCGCCGCTGTCGGTCGAGGGCGCCGCCGACCACTGGAACCACCGCGAGGATGCCGATTACTTCTCGCAGCCGGGCGCGCTGTTCCGCCTCATGACGCCGGCGCAGCAGCAGGTGCTGTTCGACAACACCGCGCGCGCCATGCACGGCACCACGCGCGACGTGCAACTGCGCCACATCCGCCACTGCGCCCAGGCCGATCCGGCCTATGGCGCCGGCATCGCCCGGGCGCTGGGGATCGACATGCAGGAGGCCGGCGTATAAGCTGGAGCCTGCGAACAAGGAATCGCAAAAACACGCGCAGGCCAACGGCAAAACCGTACAACCTCAAACAAGCGGCCCGCCCCGCCGGGGGCGGGCCCCTCAACCGAAAGGAGTCCGCATCATGGCAAGCAAAAACAAACCCGCCCCCGCCATCAACATCGGCATCTCCGCAGCAGACCGCGCGAAGATTTCCAAGGGTCTCTCGCGTCTTCTCGCCGACAGCTACACACTGTATCTCATGACGCACAACTTCCACTGGAACGTCACCGGGCCGATGTTCAACACCCTGCACCTGATGTTCATGGATCAATACACCGAGCAGTGGAACGCGCTGGACACCATCGCCGAGCGCATCCGCGCGCTCGGTTCCCCCGCGCCAGGCAGCTACAAGGAATTCGTCAAGCTCGCCTCGATCAAGGAAGTCGACGGCGTGCCCGCGGCCACCGAGATGGTGCGCCTGCTGGTGGCCGCCCAGGAGGCCACCGCGCGCACCGCGCGCGAGATCTTCCCGGCCGTGAACAAGGCCGATGACCAGCCCACGGCGGACCTGCTCACCCAGCGCCTCGAAGTGCACGAGAAAACCGCCTGGATGCTCAGGAGTCTTCTGGAAGAGTGACCGCGTGCACCCTCGCGACACAACGCCCCGTCGATACGGGGCGTTTCTTTTGGCGCCACCCGGAAAGTGGGGAAATGACGCTCAGCCGAGCGCCGTGTCGAGCACCATCATCACGGCAAACCCCACCATGAGGCCGATCGTCGCCGGCGTCTGGTGGCCGTTGCGGTGCGTCTCCGGAATCACTTCGTGGGAGACGACGAAGATCATCGCGCCGGCGGCGAGTCCGAGTCCGATCGGATAGGCAATGGCCAGGCCGCCGGCGAGACCGGCGCCGAGCAGCGCGCCGAACAGTTCCAGCAGGCCGGTCGCGCCGCCGACCAGCACGGATGCGGGCGGCGTCAGGCCGGCGCTGCGCAGGGCCAGCGCCACGGCGAGTCCTTCCGGAAGGTCCTGCAGGACGATCGCCGTGGCGAGCGGCAAGCCGACGGCCAGGTCGGCATGCGCGAAGCCGACGCCGATCGCCATGCCCTCCGGCAGGTTGTGCAGGGCAATGGCGAAAACGAACAGCCAGACGCGACCGCAACGCTCGTAGCCGGGTCCGCAGGGCCCGGTCTTGTCGTGCTCATGCGGCGTGAATTCGTCGAGCCCGAGCATCAGCAGCACGCCGAGCGCCATGCCCAGCACCACCACGCCGGCGCCGAGCGGCTTGCTGCCGAGGATGCTGCCGCCCGCCGCCAGCCCGGGCAGGAGCAGCGAAAAGGCGCTGGCGGCGAGCATCATGCCGGCGGCGAAGCCGAGCATGCTGTCTTCCACCCGTTGCGGAATGCTGCGCAGAAACAGCGCCGGCACGGCACCGAGCACGGTGGCGCCGAAACCGGCGGCGCCGCCGAGCAGGGCGTAGCGCAGCGCGACCTCCGCCTCTGCGGAAAATATCTGCAACAGGCTCTGCGCCAGCAGGGCAAGCATGACCAGCGCGGCCACGCCGAAACCGAGCGCCGCCAGCGGATGCGTTCGGGCATGGGCGCGCAGGGCGGCGAGCCAGGTCCGGAAGGGAAGCGTATCCGTTATTTCCATGATCCCGTTCTCATGCGTCGCTGCCGGCGGAACCGGGCCTTCCGCCGGCGATCGGTTTCAGTGCTCGCGGCCGTCGATGCGCGGCGCGAACAGGAAGGGAATGAGCCGCCAGGCGAGGATGGCGAAAGCAGCAGCCCAGGCGGCGGCGGCGAGGTCGACCCACAGCAGGTAGCCGCCGGGGGCGAACTGCGGCGCGAGCACGCGCAGGGCGAGTGCGGCCATCATGATCCACAACACCGCCTTGTCGAGGGCGTCGAAGCTCACCTTGCGCCCGGTGTGGCCCTTCGAGATGCGCACGATCATGGCCGGAATGATCAGTCCCATCGCGCCGAAGGTGAACAAATGCGTGGGGACGCTGCCGACCCACACCGTCTGCGCCGCCTGCTCGAAGGCCAGCACCAGCAGCTGGCCGGCGATGGCGAGATAGCCCAGATGCATGATGCCGATGTCGAGGCGGCTGAACGCCAGGCGCGGCTGCCAGAAGGGATAGCGGATCAGCAGCAGCAGCGCCAGCAGCGCCGCCAGGCCCGCCGTCGCCCGCGCGGGCAGAAATCCCGAAAAGGCCAGCGCCAGCGCCAACGTCTTGATGGCATCGTCGAGCAGGCGGTGACGCAGGATTTCCGCCTTGAAGACGCCCTTCATGAAATCCGTCAGCGTACGCTCGAGCATGATGAGGAAGGCCAGGCGGAACAGCCCGAGCGCCATCTGCTGGCCGGCCTGGCCGTAGTGGCCGTCCAGCAGCAGATATTTTGCGAGCGGAAACAGGGGCAGGAGAATCATGAAATACACGTTGTCGCGCCGGTAGCCGTCGGCATCGCGATGGCGCAACAGGGACCACAGCAGCATCGCCACGACCGAAACCAGGTACAGCTGGTTGGAGAGCAGGAACAGCGGCCGCGGCCAGGCCGCGCCGAACCACATGCCGAACCGCTCGAAGCACCAGGCCGCGACGAGGAAGATCAGCGAGGCGCCGTGATAGCCGCGAATCTTCACCCAGTTCTTGCTCGCGGTGAGCAGGAAGCCGCCCAGCATGGCCCAGCCGAAGCCGAAGAACATCTCGTGGGCGTGCCACTGGATGCCCGTGTAGGCCGCGGTCGGCGCGTCGATCCGGCCGGCGAACATCAGCGCCCAGAGGAGGGGCAGAAGAATGCCGGAGAGGCAGGCCAGGGTGAAGAACGGCCGGAAGCCGACCAGCCAGAGCGGGTGGTGCGAGAAGCTCATTCCGCCTCGAAGCCGGCATCGGCGATGGCGCGCTGCATGTCCGCACGCGTGACGCGGCCCGGCTCGAACTCGACGCGGGCGCTCTTGTTTTCCAGCGAGACCTCGGCTTTCGCCACGCCGGGCAGCGCCGAAAGCACGTTGGTGACGCTCTTCACACAGCCGCCGCAGGACATGCCTTCGACCTTGAGGGTGGTGGTTTCCATGTTCCGTTCCTTTCGCAGACTCAAGTTCTGCCTCTCCCCGCACGCGGGGAGAGGGCCGGGGTGAGGGGCATCAACAGGGTTTTCCGGGCTGGCAGCCCTTCAGCACCCACAGCGACATGATGCCGGCCGTCTGGTCGGCGCGCGATTTGCGCGCCAGCGACAGCGGTGTGCGCCCGCCCGTGGATTTGGCCTCGATGTCGGCGCCGGCTTCCAGCAGCAGGCGCGCGTTTTCCGATTTGTCGGTGTAGGCGGCCATGTGCAGCGGGGTGTTGTCCTCGCGGTCGCGCGCATTCACGCTGGCGCCGGCGGCGATCAGCGCCTTCAGCGGCCCGCTGTCGCCATTCGTGGCGGCCATGTGCAGCGGGCTCGCGCCGAGCTGGTTGCGCACATCGCGCGCAGCGGGATCGGCCGCGAGAATCCGCCGCACTTCGGCGGCCGTGCCCAGGCGCGCGGCGTCGTGGATGGGATGCTCGTTGGCGCCCAGGGTCGTCTGCGCGGCGATGGGAAAAGTCAGTCCGCACAGCACGGCGACAAGAAGGCGTTTGCTCATGCGTTTCTCCGTTGCGGCATCCAGCGCCGCAGCAGCAGCGAGTTGCTCACCACCGAGACCGAGGAGAGCGCCATGGCGGCGCCGGCGATCACCGGGTTGAGCATGCCCAGGGCGGCGAGCGGGATGCCGAGCACATTGTAAACGAAGGCGAAGAAAAGGTTCTGGCGGATCTTCGCGAGCGTGGCGCGCGACAGATCGATGGCGTCGACGACGGCCAGAAGATCGCTGTGCATCAGCGTGACGTCGGCCGCCTCCAGCGCGACGTCCGAGCCGCCGCCGATGGCGAAGGAGACATCCGCCGCAGCGAGCGCCGGCGCGTCGTTGATGCCGTCGCCGACCATGCCGACGCGACGCCCGCCGGCCTTGAGCGCGCCGACCGCCGCCGCCTTGTCCTGCGGCAGCACGTCGGCCTCGATGTGCGTGATGCCCGCCTCGCGGCCGATGGCCCGCGCCGTGGCGGCGTTGTCGCCGGTGAGCATCACCACCTCGATGCCGCGTGCCTGCAGGCGCGCCACGGCCTCGGCGGAACTCTGGCGCAGGCGGTCGGCGATGCCGAGCAGGCCGAGAAAAGTCAGTCCCCGCGAGACGGCGACCACGCTCTTGCCGGCCCCGGCCAGCGGGGCGAGCTGCGCCTCGGGCATCTGCACGCCGCCGGCGCGGATGAAGGCGGGCGAACCGAGCCGGTACTGCGCGCCGTCGAGCGCGGCGGCAAGCCCCTTGCCGGCCAGCGCCTGCAGGTTCTGCGGCGCGGTGAGCGCAATGCCCTGCTCTTTGGCGTGGGCGACGATCGCTTCGGCGAGCGGATGCGACGAGCCCTGCTCCAGGCTGGCGGCGATGCGCAGCAATTCTGCCGCGGCAACGCC
>JBDHRL010000142.1:0-5537 GCA_039807535.1 Rhodocyclaceae bacterium | reverse complement strand
CCGAAACGCGCGCCGCCTCCTGCGCCATCGCCGTGCTCATGGCGCATGCGAGGCGGAAAACCGCGAAAACCACCTAGTCATCCCCGCGAAAGCGGGGATCCAGGGTCTCGGACTGCTGGATTCCCGCTTGCGCGGGAATGACGGAATGACACCATGACCCAGGCCATCCTCACCATCAACGCCGGCTCCTCGAGCATCAAGTTCGCTCTCTTCGAGCGCGGCGAGCCGCCCGCGCCGCAGGCGCGGCTGCGCGGCGAGATCGACGGCATCGGCGCGCAGCCGCGCCTGCGGGCGCAGGACGCGCAGGGCGCCGTGCTGGCGGAACTGACTTTCACCAAGCTCGCCGGCCTCCCCGCCGATGAGCAACACCAGCGCGCACTGGATTACCTCGTGCGCTGGCTCGCGGAGCATGAGAGCGGCTGGCAGGTCGTCGCGGTCGGACACCGCGTCGTGCACGGCGCCGACCGCTACGCCGCACCGGTGCTGCTCGCCCCCGCCGACGCCGAAGTGCTCGACGGCTTTGTCCCGCTGGCGCCGCTGCACCAGCCGCACAACGTCGCCGGCATCCGCGCCCTGTCGCAGCTCCTGCCCGGCGTACCGCAGGTGGCCTGCTTCGACACCGCCTTCCACATGGCCCAGACCGCCCTGGCGCGCCGTTTCGCGCTGCCGCGCCGGCTGTCGGAGGCCGGCATCAGGCGCTACGGCTTCCACGGCCTCTCCTACGAATACGTGGCCCGCGTGCTGCCGCAGCACCTCGGCGCGAAGGCCGAGGGCCGCGTCGTCGTCGCGCATCTGGGCAACGGCGCCTCGATGTGCGCCATGCACCGGCGCAAAAGCATTGCCACGACGATGGGCTTCACCGCGCTGGACGGCCTCATGATGGGCACGCGCTGCGGCGCCATCGACCCGGGTGTGCTGCTGCACCTGATGGAATTCCATCACCTCGACACCGCCGCCCTGACCAGGCTGCTCTACAAGGAATCGGGACTGCTCGGCGTCTCCGGCGTGAGCCAGGACATGCGGGCGCTCCTCGACAGCCAGGCGCCAGAGGCGGCCGAGGCGGTAGAGCTGTTCTGCTACCGCATTGCGCGCGAGCTGGGTTCGCTGGCGGCGGCACTCGGCGGCCTCGAAGCGCTGGTGTTCACCGCCGGAATCGGCGAGCACGCCGCGCCGGTGCGCGAGCAGGTCTGCCGCCGCGCCGAGTGGCTCGGCGTTCAGTTGGATGCCGGAGCCAACGCCCGCCACGCCACGCGCATCTCGGCGCCGGACAGCCCGGTCGACGTCCTCGTCCTGCCCACCAACGAGGAATGGATGATCGCGCAGCACGCCGCGGCGCTGATATCGTGATGAACGCGCGCCATCCCGTAGGCCGGCCTTCAGGCCGACAGCAGCGGCCGCAGTCGGCCTGAAGGCCGACCTACAGTCATGGCACACGACCACTCCCACCATCACCACCACGACCACGCGCACGGCCACGCCGCCTACCTGCCGCTGGCGCTCGCCATCACCCTGCTCTACGCCGGGGTGGAAGCCGGCGCCGGCTGGTGGGCGGGCTCGCTCGCCCTGCTCTCCGACGCCGGCCACATGCTCACCGACGCGCTGGCGCTGGCACTCGCCGCCGCGGCCGCCTGGGCGGCGCGGCGCCCGCCGACGGCGCGCCTCACCTTCGGCCTGCAGCGCATCGAGATCCTTGCCGCGCTGGGCAACGCCGGCTTCATGCTGGCGGTGATCATCGGCATCACCTGGAGCGCCGTCGACCGCCTGCTCCACCCTGCGCCGGTACAGGGCCTGACGGTGACGGCGGTGGCGATCGTCGGCCTGGTGATCAACATCGGCGTCGCCTGGCTGCTGGCGCACGGCGAATCGACGCTCAACACCCGCGCCGCCCTGCTGCATGTACTGGGCGACCTGCTCGGCTCGGTGGCGGCGCTCGCCGCCGGCCTCATCATCCAGTTCACCGGCTGGACGCCGGCCGATCCGCTGCTCTCGGTGCTCATCTGCGCGCTGATCCTCGCCTCCACGCTGCGCCTGGCGCGCGAGACGGTGCATGCCCTGCTCGAAGGCGTGCCGGCAGGACTGACTTTGCAGGAAGTCGGCCGTCGCATGGCTGGCGTGGACGGCGTCGTTTCGGTGCACGACCTGCACATCTGGTCGCTTTCCTCGCGTCACGCCGCGCTCTCGGCGCATGTCGTCGTGCGCGATCTGGGCGAGTGGCCGCGCATCCTCGCCGCGCTGACCGGGTTGCTGCAAAATGAATTCGAAATCGGCCATGCCACCCTCCAGCCCGAGCCGTTCCGGCCGGCCCTGTACGCCATCGCCGAGCCTCCGCCCCCCCTGCGGATACGCTGAAACCGCCCGGAAACCCGCGCCAGCCCTAGTGTGCAGCGCGACATACTATATCTAGTGGGCATTTCTCATTGATTACACAAGACAATTATGTAACTAACTGTTTTTACGTAAATTATTTTTTTCAAAAACCTGTTCACAAGGCCGTATCGAAGCAGTATATTGATCCCCGGTCAGAATCAACCCGAACTACGGAGAAAAAAACAGATGAGCACCACTCTGTCTTCAAACAATCAAGAGACAAAGCTCCGCGACGACAACACCCTACCTGCAGAACAAGAGATTTCCGGCGAGGTTCTGCTCGAGAAATACGCCAAAGGCAATGAACAGAACGTGCATGAGGTGCGCGCCCGCGTGGCGCGCGCGCTGGCCGCCGTCGAGGCCGAGGACAAGCGCGCCCATTGGGAAAAGCATTTCCTCGAAGCGCAGGAGAACGGCTTCGTGCCGGCCGGCCGCATCAACTCCGCCGCCGGCACCGACCTGCAGGCGACGCTGATCAACTGCTTCGTGCAGCCGGTCGGCGACTCCATCTCCGAGGTCGTCGACGGCCGTCCCGGCATCTACACCGCGCTCTCCCAGGCGGCCGAGACGATGCGCCGCGGCGGCGGCGTCGGCTACGACTTCTCCTCGATCCGTCCGGTCGGCGCCTTCGTCAAGGGCACCCACTCGCGCGCCTCCGGCCCGGTCTCCTACATGCGCGTCTTCGACCGCTCCTGCGAGACGGTGGAATCCGCCGGCGCGCGCCGCGGCGCCCAGATGGGCGTGCTGCGCTGCGACCATCCGGACATCGAGATGTTCATCCACGCCAAGGACCAGGGCGACCTCACCAACTTCAACATCTCCATCGGCGTCACCGACGCCTTCATGCAGGCGGTGGAGAGCGACGGCGACGTCGAGCTGGCGCACAAGGCCGAGCCCTCCGCCGACTTCAAGGCGGCCGGCGCCTACCAGCGCGAGGACGGCAGCTGGGTCTACCGCAAGGTGCGCGCGCGCGAGCTGTGGGACCAGATCATGCGCTCGACCTACGACCACGCCGAGCCGGGCATCCTGTTCCTCGACCGCATCAACCGCGACAACAACCTCAACTACTGCGAGACCGTCGAGGCCACAAACCCCTGCGCCGAGCAGCCGCTGCCGCCCTACGGCTGCTGCTGCCTGGGCTCGATCAACCTCACCCGTTTCGTCAGGCACTCGTTCACCAAGAAGGCCGAGTTCGACTACGCCGGCTTCGGCCGCTGCGTCGAGGTGTCCACGCGCATGCTCGACAACGTCCTCGAGGCCACCCACTGGCCGCTGCCGCAGCAGCAGGCGGAGGCCAACGCCAAGCGCCGCATCGGCCTCGGCTTCACCGGCCTCGGCGACGCCCTTATCATGCTCGGCCTGCGCTACGACACGCCGGAAGCGCGCGCCAAGGCCACCGAGATCTCGGCCTTCATGCGCGACCGCGCCTACCTCGCCTCGGTCGAACTGGCCAGGGAGCGCGGCGCCTTCCCGCTGTTCAATGCCGACCTGTATCTTTCCGGCGGCAACTTCGCTTCCCGCCTGCCGGCCGAGATCAAGGAGCAGGTCCGCAAGCACGGCATCCGCAATTCGCACCTGCTGTCGATCGCGCCGACCGGCACCATCTCGCTGGCCTTCGCCGACAACGCCTCGAACGGCATCGAGCCGCCCTTCTCGTGGACCTACACGCGCAAGAAGCGCATGACCGACGGCACGCACAAGCAGTATTCCGTCGAGGACTACGCCTGGCGCCTGTTCAAGTACCTCGGCGGCGACATGGAGAAGCTGCCGCCCTACTTCGTCACCGCGCTGGAAATCTCGGCGCAGGCGCACGAAGAGATGGTCGCCGCGGTGGCCCCCTACATCGACACCAGCATCTCGAAGACGGTGAACGTGCCGGAGGACTACCCCTACACCGACTTCGAGGACCTGTATCTGAAGGCCTGGAAGTCCGGCCTCAAGGGGCTGGCCACCTACCGGCCCAACAAGGTGCTCGGCGCCGTGCTCTCCGTCGAGGGCGGCGCCGGCGCCGAGAAGAAGCAGCCGCAGGACGTGCACATCAGCGACGCCAACCGGCGGCTGGCCATCAAGAGCCTGCCGGCGCCGGTGCTCGCCTCTCTTCGCTGGCCCGGCCGCCCGCGCATGACCGACGGCAACTCGGCGTGGACCTACATGATCGAGACGCCGGCCGGCGAGTTCGCCCTCTTCGTCGGCCACATCGAGCAGAACGCCAAGCCGGTGCCCTTCGAGGTGTGGGTGAACGGCTCCGAGCAGCCGCGCGGCCTCGGCGCCGTCGCCAAGACGCTGTCGATGGACATGCGCGCGCAGGATCGCGCCTGGCTCAAGCTCAAGCTCGACACCCTGGCCCGCACGCGCGGCGAGGAGATGTTCGACATGCCCTTCCCGCCGCACGGCGAGAACAAGCGCATGCCCGGCGTCGTCGCCGCTGTGGCGCAGGTGGTGCGCTACCGCGTCGAGCAGCTCTGCGGCAACCTCGACGAGAAGGTGCCGACCCCGGTGCTCGACTCCATGTTCAGCCTGCAGGAGCCGAAGACCGGCACCGACGGCACGCTGTCGTGGACGGTGGACATCCAGAACCCGGCCTCGGGCGAGGACTTCGTGTTGGGCCTGAAGGAGATCACCCTGCCCGACGGCGTCACGCGGCCCTACTCGATGTGGCTCTCCGGCAACTACCCGCGCGCGCTCGACGGCCTCTCGCACATCCTCTCGCTCGACATGCGCGTGATGGACCCGGCCTGGATCGGCATGAAGCTGAGGAAGCTCCTCAGCTACCCCGAGCCGCTCGGCGACTTCATGGCCTTCGTGCCCGGCACGCGCAAGCAGCAGAACTGGCCGTCGACCGTGGCCTACATGGCGCGCCTGATCATGCACCGCTACGCCATGCTCGGCATCCTCGACGAAAACGGCTACCCGACGCGCGAGATGGGCATCCTCGAAGCGCCGCGCGAAGCCAGCGCGCCGAAGATCATGCAGGGCGCCCTGTGCAAGGAGTGCGGCAACTACACGGTGATCCGCAAGGACGGCTGCGACTTCTGCAGCGCCTGCGGCGCGGTGGGGGCCTGCGGGTGATTCAAGTTGCCTGAATTGATTTAAAAGGCATGTAAAGAATCGGAACCCCATGCAGTTGGATGTGAGCGGAATCATCCCCCGCACACAAATACCTCGGCCGA
>JBDHRL010000141.1:0-5562 GCA_039807535.1 Rhodocyclaceae bacterium | reverse complement strand
GCCCGGATTCGTGAAGTTGACAGTCAGGCTGCCGGTGACCGAATTGGGCGTGCCGGTGTATGCCACGCTGCCGCCGGAAGTGACGACCGGCGAAGTGGAGCCGAAAACGTTATAGGTGCCGGTGATGTTCGTTGCCGTGACCGCGGTGGAGCTCAGCGCCGCCACGTAATTCATACTGGCCAGCGGCGTTGGAGTGCCTGCCGAGTCGGTCTGGTTGCCACTGATCCAGCGCCCCCAGCCGATGATGCCGTCCGCGCCGTACTCCGCCACCGTGCCGCCGGAGAATCCCGATAGCGGAAAGGTGCCATCGCTGAACTGGGTCAGTTCGCCGGAGCCGGCGAACGTCAGCGAGCCGCCCAGCAATCCGGCTCCAAAGGGTCCGCTGGTGGGGGCATAGGCAACACCCAAGCCGCCAAGACCGCTCGCGAGGGGGATAACCGCCGGTATCGAAGGCTCGCTCAAGCCGACAAGGGCCGCGGGATTGCCCTCGCTGTCGGTGTCGTTGCCGGAAATGAGCGTGGGGCGCGGCTCGGCCGGCGGCGGGGGGATTTCCGCCTTCTTGTCGGTCATCACGGGGCGGGTGTTGGCGTCCGGCACGTAGCCCGTCTCGCCGCTGTTCAGGACCAGGCAGCCGGCGGCGTTGCAGACCTCGACGGTGCCCTCGCCCGTCGTGACGTTGATGCTGTTGCCGTGGGTGATCGAGTATTCCGTGCCGCGGATGCCGATGGTGGCGACCACGGCATTGACCTTGTAGTTGTCGCGGTTGGTGCGTCCGACCAGTCCGGTGATGGTGCGCATGGCACCCTTCACCAGGCTGAAGAAGCCTTTCTCGCTGCCGTCGGCCTTTCCGGCAAATGCGTACTCGTCGATGCGGAACTGGGTCTGCGGCGCGAGCGACACCTGGGCGCCGTCGGTGAAGCGCACCTGGGCGCGGCCGCTGCCGGTGTCGATCGTTTCTCCGCTGGCGATTTCCGCCCCCTTGGCCAGCGGCCGGCTGCCGCCGTCGGGAGCGAGCGCCTTGACATCGCCCAGGACGAAATCGACGCGGGCGGCGTTGGCGGCATGGGCGGTCTGGGCCAGGGCGGCGAACGCGCCGGCCAGGAGCATTTTTGTCAGGGCGGAATGCATGGCGTCGCCTTCCATGGAGGGCCTGATCGTCAGGCGGAGGTGCCCATGCTAGGTAAATTGCAAGGAAATTACAAGACCGGTGCCAGCCAGCGCTCCGCTTCCGCCACGGTCATCCCCTTGCGCCTGGCGTAGTCCTCGAGCTGGTCGCGGCCGATCTTTGTCACGGCGAAGTAGCGCGCCTCCGGGTGGGCGAGATAGAAGCCCGACACCGAAGCGGCCGGGTGCATGGCGAAGGATTCGGTGAGCGCGATGCCGGTGTGCTTCTCCGCCTCGAGCAGGGCGAACAGCGGCCCCTTCTCGGTGTGGTCGGGGCAGGCCGGGTAGCCGGCGGCGGGGCGGATGCCGCGGTATTTCTCGGCGATCAGCTCTGTGTTCGTCAGCGTCTCGCCGGCGGCATAGCCCCAGAACTCGCGGCGCACGCGCTGGTGCAGGTGCTCGGCGAAGGCTTCGGCCAGGCGGTCGGCCAGGGCCTTCAGCAGGATGCTGTTGTAGTCGTCGTGCTGCGCGGCGAACCCGGCCAGTTTCTTCTCGATGCCGAGGCCGGCGGTGACGGCGAAGGCGCCGACGTAATCCGCGACGCCCGAGTCCTTCGGCGCGACGAAGTCCGACAGGCAGTAGTGGGGCTTCCCTTCCGGCCGCACCTGCTGCTGGCGCAGGTTGTGCCAGGTCAGGCGCACCGTCCGGCGCGATTCGTCCGTGTAGAGTTCCACGTCGTCGCCGACCGCGTTCGCCGGGAAGAGCCCGAACACGCCGCTGGCGGTGAGCCATTTCCCCTCGACGATGCGCTCGAGCATGGCCTGCCCGTCGGCGAACACCTGGCGCGCCGTCTCGCCGATCTTCGGGTCGTCGAGGATGGCGGGAAACGCCCCCGGCAGATCCCAGGTCTGGAAGAAGGGCGCCCAGTCGAGGCAGGGCACGAGCGCGGCAAGATCGTAGCCGGCCAGTACCTGAGTGCCGAGTTGCTTCGGCTTTGGCGCGGCGTCGACCGCCTTGAAGCGGTTGGCGCGCGCCGCTTCCAGCGCGACGAGCTGCACGCCCTTCTTCTGCGCGTGCTGCTCGCGCACTTTCGCATAGTCGGCGGCGACCTCGGCGCGGTAGGCGGCGCCCTGCTCCGCCGAGAGCAGCTGCGAGACGACGCCGACGGCGCGCGAAGCATCGGGCACGTACACCGTGGTGCCCGAAAAGTTCGGCGCGATCTTGATGGCGGTGTGGGCGCGCGAGGTGGTGGCGCCGCCGATCAGCAGCGGCTGGGTGAAGCCCTGGCGCTGCATTTCCGCGGCGACGTGGGCCATCTCCTCCAGCGAGGGCGTGATCAGTCCGGAGAGGCCGATCATGTCGGCCTGGTGTTCGCGCGCGGCGGCGAGGATCCTGTCGGCGGCGACCATCACGCCGAGGTCCACCACCTCGTAGTTGTTGCAGGCGAGCACCACGCCGACGATGTTCTTGCCGATGTCGTGCACGTCGCCCTTGACGGTGGCCATGACGACCTTGCCCTTCGTGGATGCGCCGCCGGAAGCCTTTTCCGCCTCGATGAAGGGCAGCAGGTGGGCCACCGCCTGCTTCATGACGCGGGCCGACTTCACCACCTGCGGCAGGAACATCTTGCCGGCGCCGAAGAGGTCGCCGACGACGTTCATGCCGTCCATCAGCGGGCCCTCGATGACGTCGAGCGGGCGCGCCGAGGCGATCCGTGCCTCCTCGGTGTCCGCGACGATGAAGTCGGTGATGCCCTTCACCATGGCGTGGGCGAGGCGCTCGCGCACCGGCTTGTCGCGCCAGGCGAGGTCGGGCGCCGACTCCTTGGCCGCGCCCTTGACGCTCGCCGCAATTTCGATGAGGCGCTCGGCGGGGTCGGGGCGGCCGCTTTTGCGCCTATTGAGGACGACGTCCTCGACGCGCTCGCGCAGTTCCGGAGGGATGTCCTCGTACACGCCGAGCTGGCCGGCGTTGACGATGCCCATGGTGAGCCCGGCCTGGATGGCGTGGTAGAGGAACACCGTGTGGATGGCCTCGCGCACCGGGTCGTTGCCGCGGAAGGAGAACGAGACGTTGGAGATGCCGCCGGAGACCTTGGCGCCGGGCAGGTTGGCGCGGATCCAGCGCGTCGCCTCGATGAAGTCGACGGCGTAGTTGTCGTGTTCCGCGATGCCGGTGGCGATGGCGAAGACGTTCGGGTCGAAGACGATGTCGCCGGCCGGGAATCCCTCTTTCACCAGCAGGTCGTAGCTGCGCCGGCAGATCGCCTGCTTGCGTTCGCGCGTGTCGGCCTGGCCCTGCTCGTCGAAGGCCATGACGATCACCGCCGCGCCGTAGCGCCTGACTTTCTTCGCCTGCTCGAGGAACTTCGCCTCGCCTTCCTTGAGCGAGATGGAGTTGACGATGCCCTTGCCCTGCAGGCACTTGAGGCCGGCCTCGATCACCTCCCACTTCGAGGAGTCGATCATCACCGGCACGCGGGCGATGTCCGGCTCGGAGGCGATCAGGTTGAGGAACTTCACCATCGCCGCCTGCGAGTCGAGCATGGCCTCGTCCATGTTGACGTCGATGACCTGGGCGCCGGCCTCGACCTGGGCGCGCGCCACCGCGACGGCCTCGGCGAACTGGCCATTGAGGATGAGGCGGGCGAAGGCCTTCGAGCCGGTGACGTTGGTGCGCTCGCCGACGTTCACAAAGAGCGATTTCTCGTTGACGTTGAACGGCTCCAGCCCGGAGAGCCTCAGGGAAAAGTCAGTCTCCGCGACACGGCGCGGGGCGATGCCTTCCAGCGCCTTCGCGATCGCGGCGATGTGCGCAGGCGTCGTGCCGCAGCAGCCGCCGGCGATGTTGATGAGGCCGTGCCGGGCCCAGTCGACGATCTCGCCCGCGAGCATTTCCGGCGTCTCGTCGTAGCCGGTCGGCGCCAGCGGGTTGGGCAGGCCGGCGTTGGGGTGGGCCGAGACGAAGCAGTCGGCGACGCGGGAGAGCTCCTCGACGTACTGGCGCAGTTCCTTCGCGCCGAGCGCGCAGTTGAGGCCGAAGGACAGCGGCTTCGCATGGCACAGCGAATTCCAGAAGGCCTCCGTCGTCTGGCCGGACAGCGTGCGGCCGGAGGCGTCGGTGATGGTGCCGGAGATCATGATCGGCAGGCGGCGGCCGATGGCGTCGAAATGTCGTTCGACGGCGAACAGCGCCGCCTTGGCGTTGAGCGTGTCGAAGATGGTCTCGACGAGGATGAGATCCGCGCCGCCGTCGCAGAGGCCGCGCACGGCGTCGGTGTAGGCCGCCACCAGCTCGTCGAAGCCGACGTTGCGGAAGCCCGGGTCGTTCACGTCGGGCGAGATCGAGGCGGTGCGCGAGGTCGGCCCGAGCACGCCGGCGACGAAGCGCGGCTTGTCCGGCGTCGAGTATTCGTCGGCGACTTCGCGCGCCACCTTCGCACCGGCGACGTTCAGCTCCCAGGCGAGCGCCTCCAGGCCGTAGTCGGCCTGCGAGATCGAAGTGGCGTTGAAGGTGTTGGTCTCGACGATGTCGGCGCCGGCGGCGAGATACCCGGCGTGGATGCCGCGGATCACCTCCGGCCTCGTCAGCAGCAGCAGGTCGTTGTTGCCCTTCAGCTCCTTCGGGTGGTCCTTGAAGCGCGCGCCGCGATAGTCGGCCTCCTGCAAACCGTGGCGCTGGATCATGGTGCCCATGGCGCCGTCGAGGATGAGGATGCGCTGGGCGAGGAGGCTGCGGAGCAATTCGCTGCGGTCGGGCTGCATGGCAAATACCGTGTCCGGAAAAAACAAAACCCGTTCGTCGGTGCGGCGAACGGGTCTGCGCTCGCTTTAGCGGAATTTTTTACGCGCCCCGCAAGCTGATATCAAATCGGCGCGATGCAAACCTTACCCCGGCCGGGCGGGGCTGTCAATTTTGCCCTAGAAGAAACTCGGTCCGCTGGCCTTGTATTCGACCATCCGCTCGCTGCGCAGCAGGCGGCCGTCGGGACCGAAATAGGCATTGAAGTATTCGATCTTTTCCGTGGTCTCGTCGATGCGCCAGGTCCACACTTCCTCATCGGGCTTGAGGTGGAAGCGCAGGGTTTCCTCCGGCCGGCCGAGCAGGCGGCGCACCTCGTCCTGCGTCAGCCCGGGCACGACGCGGCGGAAATTCGCCTCGGTGAAGGCCTGGCGGATCTCGCGCACCTTGCCGTCCGGCCCGATGGCGATCATGTGGCAGAAGGTGCCGTTGGGCTGGCCGGAATATTCGAGCAGCCTGCCGCCGTCGGGTTCGGTCCAGGCCATGCCGGGCGCGCCGAGCTTCGCCCGCACGTCCGCTTCGGTGGCGAGGCCGGGCGCAAGGCCGCTCACGCCGAGGTGGGTGCAGCCGGCGCCCAGCAGCACGCCGGCGGCCAGAAGGATGAAAGTTCTCAACATGGCGAATCTCCTTGCAGGCGGCGAGTGTAATCCCGCAGCC
>JBDHRL010000140.1:0-5589 GCA_039807535.1 Rhodocyclaceae bacterium | reverse complement strand
TGATCGGACGCGAGCTGGCGAAGACGAAGGAAGTCGCCGACAAGTACGGCATCGGCCACGTCACCACCGACCTCGCCGACAGCCTGGCGCTGAAGGAGGTCGACGCCGTGATCCTGTGCACGCCGACGCAGATGCACGCCGCCCAGGCCATCCAGTGCCTGAAGGCCGGCAAACACGTGCAGGTGGAGATCCCGCTCGCCGACAGCCTGAAGGATGCCGAGGCGGTGGTGGCATTGCAGAAGCAGACCGGCCTCGTCGCCATGTGCGGCCATACGCGCCGCTTCAACCCCAGCCACCAGTGGGTGCACAAGAAGATCCAGGCGGGAGAATTCAATATCCAGCAGATGGACGTGCAGACCTACTTCTTCCGCCGCAGCAACATGAACGCCCTCGGCCAGCCGCGCAGCTGGACCGACCACCTGCTGTGGCACCACGCCGCCCACACGGTCGACCTCTTCGCCTACCAGTGTGGAGCCGTACCTGGTGCGGCTGGCGGCGGCGAGATCGTCCAGGCCAACGCCATCCAGGGGCCGATCCACCCGACCCTGGGCATCGCCATGGACATGTCGATCCAGCTCAAGTCGAGCAGCGGCGCCCTCTGCACGCTGTCGCTGTCCTTCAACAACGACGGCCCGCTCGGCACCTTCTTCCGCTACATCGGCGACAGCGGCACCTACATCGCCCGCTACGACGACCTGGTGAACGGCAAGGACGAGAAGATCGACGTGTCGAAGGTCGACGTCTCCATGAACGGCATCGAGCTGCAGGACCGCGAGTTCTTCGCCGCCATCCGCGAGGGCCGCGAGCCCAACGCCAGCGTGGCGCAGGTGCTGCCGTGCTACCGCACGCTCGACAAGCTCGAAAGGCAATTGGCCGCGTGATGCCTGCCCTGACGGTCAAGCGGAAACCGTCATCCTCGCGAATGCGGGAACCCAGCGGCATTCAGGACAAGGCAAGTGCGCCCCGGCCGAACGGGTGCGGGTGCGGGAGAGCAGGGCGCGCATGATCGGCCTGTCCGAAGTCTCGGCGGCGACGTTGCGCAAAGCCCACGCCGTGCATCCCATCGCCGCGCCGCAGTCCGAATACTCGCTGTGGACGCGCAACCCGGGACGCCGGGCTGCCGATGGAGCCGGCCAAGCGCGGTGCCCTGGCTGGGGGCGTGCAGAAGGCGCATGCCAACAGGCACTCCCGATTTCCAACACCGCCTCCGGCCTGGCGGTCATGGAAGGCGCGTAGCACCCCGACTGCGGGACAACGGAGAGAACGGGCATGAAAACACAAGTCGCCATCATTGGCGCCGGCCCCTCGGGGCTGATCCTCGGCCAGCTGCTGGCCAAGGCCGGCATCGACGCCGTCATCCTCGAAGCGCACACGCCGGAATACGTGCTCGGCCGCATCCGCGCCGGCGTGCTCGAGCAGGCCGCCGTCGACCTGCTCGACGAGGCCGGCGTCGGCAAGCGCATGCACGCCGAGGGCCTGCCGCACGCGGGCTTCGAGCTGCTCATCGACGGCACGCGCCACCGCATCGACCTTGCCGGACTCACCGGCGGCAAGCAGGTGATGGTGTACGGCCAGACCGAGCTGACCAGGGACCTGATGGAGGCGCGCGCCGCCGCCGGGCTGAAGACGGCATACGAGGCAAAGGAGGTCAGCGTGTGCGACTTCGACGGCACGAAGCCGCGCGTGCGCTACCGCAAGGACGGCCAAAGCCACGAGATCGAATGCGACTTCATCGCCGGCTGCGACGGCTTCCACGGCGCCTGCCGCGCCAGCGTGCCGAAGAACGCCATCGCCAACTTCGAGCGCGTCTATCCCTTCGGCTGGCTGGGCCTGCTCTCCGACACGCCGCCGGTGTCGGAGGAGCTGATCTACGCCAAGACCGCGCGCGGCTTCGCCCTGTGCAGCATGCGTTCGCACACGCGCAGCCGCTACTACGTGCAGGTGCCGCTCACCGAGAAGGTCGAGGACTGGTCCGACGACAGGTTCTGGGAGGAATTGCGCCTCCGCCTCGACCCGCAGGCGAACACGCGGCTGGTGACCGGCCCCTCGCTGGAGAAGAGCATCGCGCCGCTGAGGAGCTTCGTCGCCGAGCCGATGCGCTTCGGCCGCCTGTTCCTCGCCGGCGACGCCGCCCACATCGTGCCGCCGACCGGCGCCAAGGGCCTCAACCTCGCCGCCACCGACGTGCGTTATCTCGCGCGCGCCCTGATCGAATTCTACCGAGGCAGCGAAACGGGCATCGACCACTACTCGGCGCGCTGCCTGCGCCGCGTCTGGAAGGCCGAGCGCTTCTCCTGGTGGATGACCCTGCTCCTGCACACCTTTCCCGACACCGGCCCCTTCGAACAGAGGGCGCTCGACGCGGAACTCGACTACGTCGTGCATTCGCTGGCCGGGCGCACCACGCTGGCGGAGAACTACGTCGGGCTGCCGTTCGAGGACGGTTGAACGTTGCGTGGCGCCGTACTGCAGGGACTGACTTTTGGCGGCTTGTCCAAGCCTGTCCATCGGAGCGGCTGATGCCCATCCGGGGATGGCGCAAACAGCGGCTAGTCTTCCAACGGCAGCCGCACGCAGGCGGCGGTGCCGCCGCCTGCGCGTTCCCTGAGTTCCACGCTCCAGCCGTTGGCATTGGCGAGCTGACGCACGATGGCGAGTCCCAGGCCGCTGCCTCCGGTGCGGCTGTTGCGCGAGGGTTCCAGCCGGTGGAAGGGCCGGAACACCGCTTCGCGTTCTGACTCCGGTATGCCGGCGCCGCGGTCGAGTACGCGGATCTCGATCGCCTTCTCGCCGAGCACGTACTCGATGTCGACCGGCGCGCCGCCGCCGTAGCGCACGGCATTGTCGATCAGGTTGACGAGGATGCGCTTGAGCGACAGCGGCCGTACCTGGATGCGGCAGTCCGGCCCCTTGTTGCCGCGGATGACGGCGCCGGCCTGCATGAATTCGGCGGCGATCTCGGCGAGCAGGTCGCAGAGGTTCATGTCGACCGTCTCCAGTTCGGCGAAGTCGCGGCTGACTTCGAGACAGCGGGCGATCAGCTCGTTCATGCCCTCGACGTCGTGCAGCACGCGGTCGATCAGATCGCGGTCGGGCCTTTCCGAAAGCATGCCGAGCGCCAGTTGGATGCGCGTCAGCGGCGTGCGCAGGTCGTGCGAGATGCCGGCCAGCAGCGTCGTGCGGTTGGCGAGCAACTCCTCGACCTGCTCGCCCATGCGGTTGAATTCGCGCGCCAGGGTGGCGAGTTCGGTCGGGCCGCTTTCTGCTAGCGCCTCGGGCCGCCGGCCCTGACCGATGCGCTGCGTCGCCGTCGCCAGCCGCGAGAGCGGCGCGATCAGCCAGCGCGCCAGCCACGCCGAGGTGATCAGCGTGACGACGGTGCCGACGGTGAGGATCAGCAGCATGGCGAACCAGGGACGCACGTCGACACGGCTGGCGGGAAAGCCGACACGCACGGTGGCGTCGTTCACCGGGATGTCGGCCCAATACCATTCCTCGCCGTCCTCGCCGGGGCCGGCGGCGATACTGACGCGCTTGCCGACGCGGGCGGAGAGCGAGGTTTCGAGCAGATGAAAATAGGGCAGCAGCCGGATGAAGCTGCGCGTCTCGTTCGGCCGCTCCTGCACCTGGATACGATGCAGGCGGCCGATGCGTTCTTGCAGCCAGGCCCGCTCGCCGGCCGATTCTTTATGCCATTCCTGCGCTGTCTCGACCAGCAGCGCGGCGAAGTCGCTGGTGGCGTGACGCCCCAGCGGCACCAGGGCGAAGGCGGTGATGACGGCGATGGTGAACAGCTGGAAGGCGAAGGACACCAGCGCGATCACCAGCGCGGTGCGCCCGAACAGCGTGCGCGGCGGCATCATGACTCCGTCGGGCCGCCCCAAGGAGGCATGCCCCCCCCCACGGGGGGCAGCGAGCCGAGTTTGCGAGCGGGGGGGGCTGTCATGGTTTTCTGGCGCCGCCGGGCGAAAAGAGGTAGCCCTCGCCCCAGACCGTGCGCAGATAGACCGGGTGTGCCGGGTCGGGCTCGATCTTGCGGCGCAGACGGGTGACGCGCACGTCGACCATGCGGTCGAAGGGCGCACGTTCGTAGCCCTTGAGCAGTTCCACGAGTGCGTCGCGGCTGAGCACGCGGTCGGGATTCTCGATCAGCACCTTGAGCAGGGCAAACTCGGCGCCGGAGACATCGATCTCCTCGCCGTTGCGCGTGACGCGGTGCGCATCGAGGTCGACCTCGAAAGGGCCGAAGCGGCGCAGTCGCCCGGTCGCCGTCGGCGGCTGGCGGCGACGCAGCACCGCTGCCACGCGCGCCAGCAGCTCGCGGTGGCTGAAGGGCTTCGGCAGGTAGTCGTCGGCGCCGACTTCCAGGCCGACGATGCGGTCGACCTCCTCGCCGCGCGCCGAGAGCATGATGATCGGCGGGCCGCCGCGGCTGCCGAGCTCGCGCGCGAGCGTCAAGCCATCCTCGCCCGGCAGCATGATGTCGAGCAGCAGCAGGTCGACAGGATGGGACGATAGGTACCGCTTCATGGCCTGGCCGTCGCCTACCCCGGACGCTTCATAGCCGTTGTCGATGAGGTAACGCAGCAGCAGCTCGCGCAGTCCCTCGTCGTCGTCCACCACCAGTATGCGGCCCCGGCGTTCGTCCATGCCTTCTCTCCACATGAAACAACTTGTAACAAATGCGGCCATCCTGAAACCGCACGGAAACCGCTCTTTTCTATTCTGCACGTGCGGGAAAAAAATAACACAGATAGGGAGGGGAAAATGTTTAAGCCGAAGGGCGAGCTGGACATCGTGAATTTCGAGAAAGACGGCCCGGAGCCCGGCGACGTCATCGGCCTGATGAGCGTGACCATCGCCGTGAGCGAATGATTTTTAACAAAGGGAGAACGTAAATGAGAACAGCAAAACGGGGCGCCGCCGCAGTGGCAGTTGCGCTGGGCCTGGGGTTGAGCGGGACGGCCTGGTCCCAGGCGCCGTCGCCGACGGACATGCAGCGCGGCAAGGAATTCCTGCAGAAGAGCATGGGCATGATGAAGCCGGAGCTGCAGGAGAAGGTCAAGGCGCTGCCGCCGGAAATCCAGCAGTTCCTGCTGAAGATCGCCATCAAGCACACGCGACATAGCGAGACGCTGACCCTGCGCCAGGTGATGGAGGAGATCCTCGCCGACTACCAGGCCGTCGCCATCGCCATCGCCACCGACAACGGCGAGCTGGCGGCCGACGCGGCGCGCCGTGTCGCCAACCACCGTCTGCCGCGCGGCGGCCTGCTGCCCTACCTGCCGCTGGAGAAGATCAACGGCAAGGACCTCGGCGTGCTGCCGGCGATGGAGGATGCCGTCGAAGGCAGCGCCCACCGCTTGGCGGCGGCCGCCGAGAAGGGCGACATGGGCACGGCGGCCCAACAGTTCGGCGCCATGAGCGCCGGCTGCGTCACCTGCCACGCGCATTTCCGCGGACAGCCGGGCACGTCGGCACGCCTGAAGTAAGAAACGATCACAACACATAGCTCGCGGAGAAAACATGACTGTCGATCGCATCGTCCACCTCGTTGCCGGCCTGATGGTGCTCGCCGGCCTGGCGCTG
>JBDHRL010000139.1:0-5596 GCA_039807535.1 Rhodocyclaceae bacterium | reverse complement strand
CGCGCCTCGGCCTTCATCCTCTCCATCGACGACGAGGAACTCGCCAACGAGGAGGAGGAGACCATCGCCGAGCTGCGCGCCTTCGTCTCGGAGATCCGCTTGCGCAACGCCGAGATCCCGATCTTCCTGCACGGCGAGACGCGCACCAGCCGCCACATCCCGAACGACGTGCTGCGCGAGCTGCACGGCTTCATCCACATGTTCGAGGACACGCCGGAATTCATCGCGCGCTACGTCGTGCGCGAGGCGAAGGCCTACCTCGATTCGCTGCCGCCGCCCTTCTTCCGCGCGCTGACGCACTACGCCGCCGACGGCTCCTATTCCTGGCACTGCCCGGGGCATTCCGGCGGCGTCGCCTTCCTCAAGTCGCCGGTGGGCCAGATGTTCCACCAGTTCTTCGGCGAGAACATGCTGCGCGCCGACGTCTGCAACGCGGTGGAGGAGCTCGGCCAGCTGCTCGACCACACCGGTCCGGTGGCCGCCTCGGAGCGCAACGCGGCGCGCATCTTCAACGCCGACCACCTGTTCTTCGTCACCAACGGCACCTCGACCTCGAACAAGATCGTCTGGCACTCGACGGTGGCGCCGGGCGACATCGTCGTCGTCGACCGCAACTGCCACAAGTCGGTGCTCCACTCGATCATCATGACCGGCGCGATTCCCGTCTTCCTCATGCCGACGCGCAACAACTACGGCATCATCGGGCCGATCCCGAAAACGGAATTCGCCTGGAAGAACATCCAGAAGAAGATCGCCGCCCATCCCTTCGCCTCGAAGGTGAAGGGCAAGCCGCGCGTGCTGACCATCACCCAGTCCACCTACGACGGCATCCTCTACAACGTCGAGGAGATCAAGGAGATGCTCGACGGCCGCATCGACACCCTGCACTTCGACGAGGCCTGGCTGCCGCACGCCGCCTTCCACGAATTCTACGGCGACTACCACGCCATCGGCGCCGACCGGCCCCGCTGCAGGGAATCGATGGTGTTCTCGACGCAGTCCACGCACAAGTTGCTCGCCGGCCTCTCGCAGGCCTCGCAGATCCTCGTGCAGGACTCCGCGAGCCGCAAGCTCGACCGCGACGTCTTCAACGAGGCCTACCTGATGCACACCTCGACCTCGCCGCAGTACGCCATCATCGCCTCCTGCGACGTCGCCGCGGCGATGATGGAGGCGCCGGGCGGCACGGCGCTGGTGGAGGAATCCATCGCCGAGGCGCTCGATTTCCGCCGCGCCATGCGCAAGGTCGACGAGGAGTGGGGCGCCGACTGGTGGTTCAAGGTGTGGGGGCCGGACGACCTCTCCGAGGAGGGCATCGAGGAGCGCGCGGCCTGGATGCTCAAGCCGGGCGAACGCTGGCACGGCTTCGGCGACCTCGCGCCCGGCTTCAACATGCTCGACCCGATCAAGGCCACGGTGATCACGCCCGGCCTCGATGTGGACGGCGACTTCGCCGACTGGGGCATCCCCGCCGCCATCGTCACCAAGTATCTCGCCGAGCACGGCATCATCGTCGAGAAGTGCGGCCTCTATTCCTTCTTCATCATGTTCACCATCGGCATCACCAAGGGACGCTGGAACACCATGGTGACCGAACTGCAGCAGTTCAAGGACGACTACGACCGCAACCTGCCGCTGTGGAAGGCGCTGCCCGAGTTCTGCCAGAAGCACCCGTGCTACGAGCGCGTCGGCCTGCGCGACCTGTGCCGGCAGATCCACGACATCTACAAGGCCAGCGACGTGGCGCGCCTGACCACCGAGATGTACCTCTCCGACATGGTGCCGGCCATGCCGCCCGCCGAGGCCTTCGCCCGCATGGCCCACCGCGAGATCGAGCGCGTCGAACTCGGCCGGCTCGAAGGCCGCGTTACCAGCGTGCTGCTCACGCCCTATCCGCCCGGCATCCCCTTGCTGATCCCGGGCGAGCGCTTCAATGCCACCATCGTGCGCTACCTCAGCTTCGCGCGCGATTTCAACGAGCGCTTCCCCGGCTTCGAGACCGACATCCACGGCCTGGTCAAGGACGATGCGGACGGCAAGGTGCGCTATTTCGTCGATTGCGTGAAATAGGGCGCCGGAACCCGGCAGGACCGCCCACGGGCATCGTCTTTGGAGTCTGGTTAATGTGCCGCCTCACGAATATCTTGTAACCATTTGACAATCAATGGTAAATATGCGAGATTTCGCGCATGTGAAGGCATTTTTCGACGGACCCCGCCATGACACGCCTGCTCATCTTCGCCGGCTTTCTTCTGCTTTCGTTCCTGGTCCCGGCCGGCCTGGCCCGGGCCGCCGCTGAAAATGCGCAGGATTTCAGTGAAACAACCGCCTTGACTGTTGATTGATTCCTTTGACTGGATTAATCTTTTCCGTCTGGCTGGAATGGATTTGAAAAAACCGTCGGGGGTCCTGGCGGAAGGGGATTCGATGAACAAGAAAAACCAAAACCGCAGCATCCGATTCGCACTGCTGCTTGCGGGGCTCATGATCTCGGCCGTGGCGCGCGCCGATGCGGTGACCGACAACGCGCGTGCGCTGCTCGACAAGGGTGATGCAAAGGCTGCCTACGCACTGCTCGAGCCACTGGAGCCGCAGCGCGCCGGCGATCCGGAGTACGACTTCCTGCTGGGCCTGTCTGCCCTCGAAATCGGCAAGAACACCAACGCCGTCTTCGCCCTCGAGCGCGTGCTGGCCGTCGATCCCAACCATGTGCGCGCCCGCGCCGAGATCGCGCGGGCCTACGCGGCGCTGGGCGAGACCAGGACCGCCAGGCAGGAATTCGAGACCGTCAAGCAGCAGGGCATCCCGCCGGAAGTGGCCGCCACCATCGACCGCGTTCTGTCCGCCATCGAGCGCGTCGAAGACGAAGGCCGCACCGTGGTGCATGGCTATGCCGAGGCGACGATCGGTCACGACACCAACGTGAACAGCGCCACGGACAGCCGCAACATCGCCGTGCCCCTCTTCGGCGGCGCCATTTTCACGCTGAATCCGGCCGGGGTGCGCAAGTCCGACACCTTCACCTCCGTCGGCGGGGGCGCGAACCTGCGCATGCCCCTGAACAAGGAATGGGCGCTGACCGCCAGCGTGGCCGGCAACAAGCGCATGAACAACGACTGGGACATTTTCGACACCGGCTCCACCGATGCGCACGTTGGCCTGGTCCGGACCTACGGCAAGGACGTCTTCAGCGTGGCGCTGCAGCACAACCAGTTCTGGGTGGACAACGACCGCTACCGCGCGGCGGCGGGCTTCACGGCGCAGTGGCAGCACAATTACAACGCCCGCACCCAGTCCAGCTTTTACATGCAGTACTCCGACCTGAACTATCAATCCGGCCAGGAAGTGCGCAATGCCGACCGCTTCGTCTGGGGCGCGAACTTCGCGCATGCGCTGCCCGGCTTCAAGACGGTGTTCTACGGCGGCGCCTATCTCGGAGAGGAAGCGACCCGCAAGGACGGCTTCGAGCACCTGGGCCACGTCCTGCTCGGCGCCCGCGCCGGCGTGCAGCACGAATTCCACCGCGACGCCCGGCTGTTCGCCAACCTGGGCTACGAGCACCGCCGCTACAACGGCGAGGAACCCTTCTTCCTGAAGACGCGAACCGACAACCAGTGGAACCTCGGCGCCGGCGTGGCCTGGACGCCGGCCAGGAACTGGCTGGTGACGCCGCAGTTCCAGTACACCCGGGCCCAGTCGAACATCGACCTGAACGACTATCGGCGCAAAGTGGTGTCCGTCACCGTGCGCCGGCAATTCTGAGCGGGAGGCATCATGCCGAACGAATTCAAGCCCAAACATTCCGGCGCCGTCCTGATGGCGGCGCTCGCCGCCGCCTTTCCCCTTGCCGGCCATGCCGCCAATGCCGCGCGCGTCGATTTCGCCTTGGGCGATGTCAAGGCGCTCGCCCCCGACGGCCGCAGCCGGCCGCTCGCCAAGGGCGCGGAGATCGCCACGGGCGAGACCATCGACACCGGCAGCGGGCGCGCCCAGGTGCGCTTTTCCGACGGCGCCCAGGTGTCGCTCGCGCCGCAGACCCAGTTCCGCATCGACGACTACCGCTTCAGCGGCCAGGCCGACGGCAGCGAGAAGGGTTTCTTCAGCCTGGTGAAGGGCGCCATGCGCACCATCACCGGCCTGGTCGGGCGCACCAACCGCGACAACTACAAGGTCACCACCACGGTGGCCACCATCGGCATCCGCGGCACCGAGTATTCGGTCACCTACGGCAACAGCATCAACGTCACGACGGGCGAGGGCACCGTCGAGGTCTGCAACGCCGCCGGCTGCCTGATCCTCGACAGCGGCGAGACCGCCTATGTGCCGGACGCCAACACCCGTCCGGCGATGACCGACAAGAAGGCGGAAATCCCGCCGCCGCCGGCGCAGGAGGGGCAGTTGCCCGGCTTCGTCGCCGGGAACAACACCAACAGCGACGGCACACCGGCCGGACTGGCTCCGGCCGGACTGGCTTCCGGGCCGGGCTATTCGCTTGCCGCAGTCGGTGTGTTCGGCAATTACTCAGATTATTATGTGTTCGATGGACTGGAGGGCGATACCTCCGCCACATTCAGCAATGGCGCACTGGCGGCCTTCAGCGACACGTCCTTGCCGGCCAGCATCACGCAAGGGACGCCGGTCGGCATGCTCACGGACGGCATCATCGGCTGGGGGCGCTGGGTCGATGGCACCATCGACGATGAAGGTTCCTTAAAGAATATGCAGCACGTCCACTACGTCGTCGGCATGCCGACACCGGCAGCGGACCTGAGCGCGTTACAGTCCGGCAACGTCACGGCCAGCTACACCCTCATGGGCTACACCTACCCGACTGCCTGGAACAGCAATACCAGCACCTTTACCATCGGCACCCAGCCGATCACGGGCAGCCTGACGGCTAATTTTGGCACCTCAACGGTTTCCGGAAATCTTAGTGTGCCGATGGGCGCCAATACCTATTCAACTTCTTGGGATTACGGCGGATCACCCAACATTGCCGGATCGAACTTTTTTGGGTATGGCAATGTAGCCACTACCGGGACTGATTGCTGCTCCTGCGGTTCCAGCATCCTCGGCTTCTTCGCCGGCGCCAATGCCGCGCGCGCCGGGCTGGTCTATGAGTTCTCCGGAACGCAATACGGCGACATCCACGGCGCAGCCGTTTTCAAGAAGTAGCGTTCCCGGGTCGGCGGGCGCATCCTGCGCCGGCACTTCGCCCGCATGAAAAATCCATCCGCCCCCCCGGCGCCCGGACAGGCGCTGGCGGCGCTCGAAGCGCATCTGCGGCAGCGGCCCGGCGACGTCGAGGCGCTGACCGACGCCGCCATCCTGCTGGAGGCGTCGGGGGGCGCGCCGCAGGCAGCGCTGGCACGCTATGACGAGGCCTTGCGGCTTGCTCCCGGCCACTTCCGCGCGCGGCTCAACCGCGCGGCACTCATGGCCGTGCTCGGTAGGCTGGAGGAGGCACTGCAGGACAACCTGCAGTTGACAAAACGCTACGCCGGCAGCTGGGCGGCGTTCTACAACCTGGCCGACGTGCTGCTGCGGCTGGACCGTTACGCCGAGTCGCTGGCCGCCGTCGAGCGCGCCCTGCAAC
>JBDHRL010000016.1:0-31916 GCA_039807535.1 Rhodocyclaceae bacterium | reverse complement strand
CCGTCATAACCCGTCCGAAACCGGCGTCAGTTCAAGAGGTCGGCCGCAGAGTTTCGGCTGTTTTGGACAGCAGTGATGCGCAGTATAAAAAAAGCCCTGCATGCGCAGGGCTTTTTCTCGGCGGAAGGCCGTATTACTTGGTGCCGATGACCTCGATCTCGACGCGGCGATCGGGCTGCAGACACTCGATGAGTTGCTTCGTCTTCTTGACGCTGGTGCCGCATTTGTCGCCGGTGACGGGCTGCTTCTTGCCTTTGCCCTCGGTGTAAACGCGGTTCGGCTCGACGCCCTTGCTGATCAGGTAGGCCTTGACGGCTTCGGCACGCTTCTCCGACAGCTTCTGGTTGTATTGGTCGGAACCAATGCGGTCGGTATGGCCGACGGCGATGATGACTTCGAGCTTCATGTCCTTCAGCTTGCCGGTGACATCATCCAGCTTGGCCTTGCCTTCCGGGCGCAGTACCGCCTTGTCAAAGTCGAACAGGGCATCGGCGGCCAAGGTCACTTTTTGCGCCGCGGGCTTCGGGGTGGCAGCCGGGGCCGGGGCGGCTTTCGGGGGCTCGGGCTTCTTCACCAGATCGGGATCGCATTCGGCGACAGCCATGGCGGGCGTCCAGCGGGTGGTCTTCCAACAAAGACCGAATCCGCTTCTGGCGACGACACCACGGGTGTCGAACAGGTAACCGTCGTTGTTCGGCACTTGAGCGAGCGCGACGGAAGCGCTCATTCCAAGGGTGGCCAGAAGCGAGATTTTCGAAAGTTGTTTATTCATGTTCCCCCTCGTTACAGTGCGAAATGGAGTGGATGGGCCGGGCAAACAAATAACGCAATCATTTTACGCAATCATATTAAACACGCCTGTCACGGTATGTTTTTGGCATTGCCGGTTCAAGCGGTTAGCTTATTCTGCCACAAATTTACGGCGTCAAGCAATCGGTTTGTGTCGCATTGCCGCAACATCCCGTTCTCGACCCGGAGTGACCCATTGACCCAGACATGGCTGACATGCTCCCGGCCTGCGGCGTAGACCAGGTGGGAAGTTGGATCGTAGCAGGGGCTGGTTTCCAGGGCGTCGAGGCGGACGGCACACAGGTCGGCGGCCTTGCCGGCCTGGATCGAGCCGATTTTGCCCTCCATGCCAAGGGCGGCAGCGCCGTTGAGCGTGGCCATGCGCAATAGTTCATGCACATTCAGGGCGGCAGCATCGCCCGAGGTGACCTTGCACAGCAACCCGGCATGGCGCATTTCCTGGAAGAGATCAAGACGGTTGTTGCTGGCGGAGCCGTCGGTGCCGAGGCCGATCCGCACGCCATGTGCCGATAGCTGGGCGACTGGGGCCGCACCGCTTGCTAGCTTCATGTTCGAAGTCGGACAGTGCGCGACCGAGCAGTTGTTTTCCGCGAGCAGGGCGATGTCGTGTTCATCCAGATGTATGGCGTGCACGCCGATCAGGCCGGGGCCGAGCAGTCCGAGCTGCCGCAGACGTTCGAGCGGCCGGACGCCATGGCGGGCCAGACTTTCCTCGATTTCCGCGCGCGTTTCGTGCACATGAATGTGGATCGGCAGGTCCAGCTGGGCGGAGAGCGTGCCGAGGCGCTCGAAGGTCCTGTCCGATACGGTGTAGGGGGCATGTGGCGCCATGCAGAACGAGACGAGCGGCCCGCCGCGCAGTCGGTCACGCACGGCCAGCCCTTTGCTGATGTAGTCGTCGGCATCAGTGGCATAGGCGGTCGGAAATTCAATGACGACCATGCCCAGCACGGAGCGCATGCCGAGGCTTTGCGCTGCTTCCGCCGCTGCCTCGGGGAAGAAATACATGTCGTTGAAGCAGGTGATGCCGCTGCGAAGCATTTCGGCGCAGGCGAGCAGCGTGCCGTCGCGCACGAAGGCGGCCGAAACATGCTTGGCCTCGGCCGGCCAGATGCGCGTCCTCAGCCAGTCCATCAGCGGCAGGTCGTCGGCAATGCCGCGCAGCAGCGTCATGGCTGCGTGGGTATGAAGATTGACCAGGCCCGGAATCAACACCTGTTCGGGCAGGGCCATGCGGCGGCTTGGCAGATATCGGTCAAGCGCTTCCCGTGCCGGCAGCACAGCCGAGATATTTCCGCCCTTGACCGCCACGGCATGGTCCTCAAGCACCACACCACGCGGCTCGACCGGTATGAGCCAGCGCGGCTCGATCAGCAGATCTATCGGTTCTGACATGCGTAAAAAAACCCCGCCGGTACGGGGCGGGGTTTTTGTTCGTGAGGCGGGCTTATTTGCCGGGGCCTTGCACTTCGACGACGACGCGGCGGTTCGGCGCCAGGCACTCGACGAGTTTCTTGCGCGGCAGCTTGTCGTCGCACTTCACGCCGGGGACGGGTTGGGTCTTGCCGGCACCCATGGTCTCGACGGCATCGGCCTTGGCACCCTTGCTGGCCAGATAGGCCTTGACGGCATCGGCACGCTTCTCGGAGAGTTTCTGGTTGGCCTGATGGCTGCCGATGCGGTCGGTATGGCCGGTGATCAGCATCAGCTTGACGCTGGCGCAGCTGTCCAGCTTGGCCAGCACGTTCTTGTCGAGTTGCTCCTTGCCGGCGGCATTCAGGTCGGCCTTGCCGAAGGCGAAAGTGGCGTCGTTCTGCAGGGAGTAGGTAAAGTTGCAGGGTTTCGGTGTCGGGGTGGGCTTGGGCGCCTCGGCCGCTTTCGGCGGCTCCGGCTTTTTCACCAGTTCCGGATCGCACTCGGCGATGGCCATGGCGGGCGTCCAGCGGGTGGTCTTCCAGCACAGGCCGAAACCGCTCTTGGCGACGAGGCCACGCGTGTCGAACAGATAGCCGTCGTTGTTTGGTACCTGGGCACTGGCGACGCTGACGGACAGGCCGAGTGCAGCGGCGAGAAAAGCTTGGGAAAGGCGGATGTTTTTCAAGATTGAGTCCTCCACTGGATTGATGTTCAGATTTTCCGGCGGGATATGCACGGGAGCACATATGCACCGAATCTGACGTTTGTCGAGCAAATTTAAGCACAAAAACCAAATGCCTACAACTTGTTGTTGGAACGACAATTGAATACCAGCAGCCCCCAGGCTGACGCCACGGGGATGGCGGCTTTCGGTATGCTCGGCATGTTAAACTTGCAACTTTTTCGCGGGACATGATTCCCCGCCTGCGGTTTCCCGTTCGATGACCACTCAATTCGCCAAAGAAACTCTTCCGGTCAGCCTCGAAGAGGAGATGCGGCATTCCTATCTGGATTACGCCATGAGCGTGATCAAGGGCAGGGCGCTGCCGGACGTGCGCGACGGGCTGAAGCCGGTGCATCGGCGCGTCCTCTTCGCCATGCACGAGCTTTCCAACGACTGGAACAAGGCCTACAAGAAATCCGCCCGCATCGTCGGCGACGTGATCGGCAAGTACCACCCTCACGGCGACACGGCGGTCTACGACACCATCGTGCGCATGGCGCAGAACTTCAGCCTGCGCTACATGCTGGTGGACGGACAGGGCAACTTCGGCTCGGTCGACGGCGACAATGCTGCCGCCATGCGCTACACGGAAATCCGCATGGCGCGCATCGGCCACGAGTTGCTTGCCGACATCGACAAGGAGACGGTCGACTTCGGGCCGAACTACGACGGCTCCGAACGCGAGCCGCTGATTCTGCCGGCGAAGATCCCCAATCTGCTCATCAACGGCAGCTCGGGGATAGCTGTCGGCATGGCGACGAATATCCCGCCGCACAATCTGAACGAGGTGGTGGACGGCTGCCTGGCCCTGCTGGAGAACCCGGAGCTGGGACTCGAGGAATTGATCATGATCATTCCGGCGCCGGATTTTCCCACCGCCGGCATCATCTACGGCACAGCCGGTGTGCGCGAGGGCTACCTGACCGGCCGCGGCCGAATTGTCATGCGCGCGCGCACCCATTTCGAGGGCCTTGAGAAGGGCAACAAGCAGGCCATCATCGTCGACGAGCTGCCCTATCAGGTGAACAAGAAGTCCCTGCTCGAACGCATCGCCGAGCTGGTGAACGAAAAGAAGCTGGAAGGTATCTCGCACATTCAGGACGAATCTGACAAGTCCGGCATGCGCGTGGTGATCGAGCTGAAGCGCGGTGAAGTGCCCGAGGTGGTGCTCAACAACCTCTACAAGACGACCCAGCTGCAGGATACCTTCGGCGTCAACATGGTGGCCCTGGTGGATGGCCGGCCGCGCCTGCTCAACCTGAAGGAGATGCTGGAGGCCTTCCTGGCCCACCGCCGCGAGGTGGTGACGCGTCGAACCGTGTTCGAGTTGCGCAAGGCACGGGAACGGGGCCACATCCTGGAGGGCCTGGCGGTTGCATTGTCCAATGTCGACGAGATCATCGCTCTCATCAAGGCGGCGCCGACGCCGCCGGAGGCCAAGCGCGAACTGATGGCGCGCAGCTGGCGCTCGACCCTGGTCGAGGAAATGCTGGTGCGCGCCAACGCCCAGACCTCGCGGCCGGATGGACTGCCCCCCGAATTTGGACTGTTCGCCCAGGGCTACCGCCTGTCCGACGCCCAGGCCCAGGCCATCCTCGAACTGCGCCTGCAGCGTCTGACCGGCCTCGAACAGGACAAGATCCTAGCCGAATACCGCGAAGTGATGGACCAGATCGCCGACCTGCTCGACATCCTGGCCAATCCCGCGCGCATCACCCGCATCATCGGCGATGAACTGAAGGCCATCCGCGAGCAGTTCGGCGACGCGCGCCGTTCCGAGATCGTGGTGAACGCCGAGGATCTCTGCCTGGAGGACCTGATCACCCCGGCCGACGTCGTCGTCACCCTTTCGCACGGCGGCTACTTCAAGCGCCAGGCGCTGGCCGACTACCGTGCCCAGCGCCGCGGCGGCCGCGGCCGCCAGGCGGCTGCCATGAAGGAGGACGATTTCGTCGACCGCCTGTTCGTCGCCAACACGCACGACTACATCCTGTGCTTCTCCAACCGCGGCCGCGTTTATTGGCTGAAGGTGTACGAGGTGCCGGAGGGATCCTCGACCAGCCGCGGCAAGCCCATCGTCAATCTCTTCCCGCTCGCCGAAGGCGAGAAGATCACCGCGGTGCTGCCGGTGAAGGAGTTCGACGAGGGACACTATATCTTCATGGCAACCGTCGGCGGCACGGTGAAGAAAACGCCGCTGTCGGCCTTCGCCAATCCGCGCAAGGCCGGCATCATTGCCGTCGACCTCGACGAGGGCGATCACCTCATCGGCGTGGCCATCACCGACGGCGAATACGACGTGATGCTGTTCTCGGATGCCGGCAAGGCGGTGCGCTTCGCCGAGGAGGACGTGCGGCCGATGGGACGCGAGGCGCGCGGCGTGCGCGGCATGCTGCTCGACCCCGGCCAGAGCGTCATTTCGATGCTGGTCGCCAAGGGCGAGGAACAGAGCGTGCTGACGGCGACCGAGAACGGCTTCGGCAAGCGCACGGCGATTGGCGAATACACCCGACACGGTCGCGGCACCAAGGGCATGATTGCGATCCAGACGACCGATCGCAACGGCAGACTGATCGGCGCCGTGCTGGTGAGCGACAGCGACGAGCTGATGCTGATCTCGACCGGCGGCGTGCTGATTCGCACCCTGGTGCAGGACATACGCGAGATGGGCCGCTCGACCCAGGGCGTCACCCTGATCAACCTGGACGACGGCACCAAGCTGGCCGGCATGGAAAAGATTATCGAAACCGACGAGGAGCAAGAATAAATGGCACGCGTATTCAATTTCAGCGCCGGTCCGGCAGCCCTGCCGGAAGCCGTGCTCAGGCAGGCCGCGGAGGAAATGCTCGACTGGCACGGCAGCGGCCAGTCGGTCATGGAGATGAGCCACCGCGGCAAGGAGTTCATGAGCATTGCCGCCCAGACCGAGGCCGATCTGCGCGAGCTGATGAACGTTCCCGCCAACTACAAGGTGCTGTTTCTTCAGGGCGGCGCCAGCCTGCAGTTCGCCATGATTCCCATCAATCTGCTGTGCGGCAAGGCGAGCGCCGACTATGTGAACACGGGCGAGTGGGCCAAGAAGGCGATCAAGGAAGCCAAGCAGTACTGCCAGGTGAATGTCGTCGCCTCCGGCGAGGACAAGAACTTCACCTACGCGCCGCCCCAGGCCGGTTGGAAGCCCTCCAGGGATGCCGCCTACCTGCACTACACGGCCAACGAGACCATCGGCGGCGTCGAATTTCACTGGACCCCGCAGGCGGGAGAGGTGCCGCTGGTGTGCGACATGTCCTCCAACATCCTTTCCAGGCCGGTGGATGTCAGCAGGTACGGCCTGATCTACGCCGGCGCGCAGAAGAACATCGGCCCGGCGGGGCTCACCATCGTCATCGTGCGCGACGACCTGATTGGTCATGCGCTGCCGAAAACCCCGGTCATGCTCGACTACAAGACCCACGCCGAGAACGAGTCGATGTACAACACGCCGCCCACCTACGGCATCTACATCGCCGGCCTGGTCTTCCAGTGGCTGAAGCGGCAGGGCGGCCTGACGGCCATGGAAAAACACAACCGCGACAAGGCGGCGCTGCTCTATGCCTTCCTCGACCAAAGCGGGTTCTTCGTCAGCCCGGTTGCCAAGGCCGACCGATCGCTGATGAACGTGCCGTTCACCCTGAAGAAGGCTGAACTGGACGAGGAGTTCCTCAAGGGCGCCAAGGCGCGCGGCATGATCCAGCTGAAGGGCCACCGTTCCGTCGGCGGCATGCGCGCCTCGATTTACAATGCCATGCCGATTGAGGGCGTCAAGGCGCTGGTCGACTACATGAAGGAATTCGAGGCGAAGCATGGCTAGGAACTTCCAGATACTGGTGCTCAACCAGATTTCCCAGGCCGGCCTGAAGCGCTTGCCGACCGGGCAATACACGGTCGGCAAGGATGTCGCCGCACCCGACGCCATCCTGGTGCGCTCGGCCGACATGCACAAACTGGACATCCCGGCTTCGGTGCGCGCCATCGGCCGCGCCGGTGCGGGCACCAACAACATTCCCGTCAAAGCCATGAGCGGACGCGGCGTGCCGGTCTTCAACGCGCCGGGAGGCAACGCCAACGCCGTGAAGGAACTCGTTATCGCCGGCATGCTGCTGGCGGCGCGCAACCTGACCGGCGCCATGCGTTTCGTCGCAGCCCTCGATCCGAAGGACCCGGAGATGGAGAAAAAGGTCGAGGATGGCAAGAAGAGTTTCGCCGGCTACGAGCTGGCAGGACACACTCTCGGCGTCATCGGCCTGGGCAAGATCGGCTGCCTGGTGGCCGATGCCGGCATCAGGCTGGGCATGCACGTCATGGGCTACGATCCGGAAATCACCGTGGACGCTGCCTGGAGCCTGCCTGCGCAGGTGAGGAAGGCGCACAGCGTGGCCGAGGTGATGAAGAATTCGAACTTCATCAGCCTGCACGTGCCGCTGGTGGATGCAACGAAGAAGATGGTGAGCGCCCAGATGCTGGAGCACCTCCATCACGGCGCCGTACTGCTCAACTTTTCGCGCGAGGGCGTGGTGGACGAAGCTGCCGTGCTGGCAGCGCTGGAAGCGAAGAAACTCGGCTGCTACGTCTGCGACTTTCCCAGCCCGCATGTCAATAACCATCCTCACGTGGTGGCCCTGCCGCATCTCGGCGCCTCGACACGTGAGGCCGAGGACAACTGCGCGGCGATGGTCGCCGAACAGGTGCGCGACTACCTCGAACACGGCAACGTGCAGAACTCGGTGAACTTCCCCAACACCGTGATGCCGCGCGAATCGGGTTTCCGCATCGCCATCGTTAATGCCAACGTGCCCAACATGGTCGGGCAGATCTCGACGGCAATGGCCAAGGCCAACCTGAACATCCACAACATGGTGAACAAGTCGCGCGGCGACATCGCCTACACCCTGGTGGATGTGGACAGCGCTGTCTCGCAGGCGGTGATCGACTCGATCGCCAGCATCGAGGGTGTGCTGACCGTACGCTACCTGCCGGCATGAGCGCAGCCCGCCGGGCCGTCCAAAGGGCGGCGCAGCCAACGATACGGAGCCGCATAGCGGCGAACCGCCTTCATCCCCTTCCGCGGGAAGGGGGGCGGGGAGAAGGTTCATGAGCGACGACCTGCAGCGCCTGCGTGCAGAGATCGACCGCCTCGACGAGGAGATGCTTGCGCGCCTGTCGCGCCGCGCCGAGATCGCCCACGAGATCGGCCGCGTCAAGGGCGGGGCGGTGGTGTATCGGCCGGAACGCGAGGCCCAGGTGCTGCGGCGCATCACCGCCCTCAACCAGGGCCCTCTCGGCGAAGGCGCTGTCTGGCACATCTTCCGCGAGATCATGTCCGCCTGCCTGGCGCTGGAGCAGCCGCTGCGCATCGCCTATTTCGGCCCCGAGGGCACGTTCACCGAGAGTGCGGCGAAGAAGCATTTCGGTTCGGCACCGGATTTCACGGCGCTGGCCACCATCGACGAGGTGTTCCGCGCCGTCGAATCCGGCAATGCCGACTATGGCGTGGTGCCGGTGGAGAATTCCACCGAGGGCGCCGTCGGCCGCACCCTCGACCTCCTGCTGCAGATGCCGATCCGGATCTGCGGCGAGGTCATGCTGCGCATCCACCAGCATTTGCTTTCCAGGGCGGATCGGCTGGAGGACCTCAAGCGGCTCTACTCACACAGCCAGTCGCTGGCGCAGTGCCATGAGTGGCTCAACCGCAACCTGCCGGCGCTGCCGCGCGTGCCGGTTGCGAGCAACGCCGAGGCGGCGCGCGTGGCCGCCGGGGATGCCGAATCCTGCGCCATCGCCGGCGAGGCCGCGGCCGCACGTTACGGGCTGAACCGGCTGGCGCACGACATCGAGGACGATCCGAACAACACCACGCGCTTCCTCGTCATCGGCATGCACGATGCCGGCCCGTCCGGATCCGACAAGACTTCCATCGTCTGCTCCGCGCAGAACAAGGCCGGCGCTGTGTATGGGCTTCTCGAGCCCCTGGCCCGCCACGGCGTGTCGATGAGCAAATTCGAGTCGCGCCCCTCGCGCACCGGCCTCTGGGAATATGTTTTTTACATCGACGTCGATGGCCATCAGAGCGAGGAGCGCGTGGTCAAGGCGTTTGCCGAGCTGCGCGAGCGTGCCGCTTTCGTCAAGGTGCTCGGCTCCTATCCGGGTGCTGCAGCCTGAGCAGGGAACAACGGGAGAGGTAGTCCACCGAGGGGGATCGACCATGAGCATCGCCGAACACGCACCACCGTACATCCGCGCCATTTCGCCCTACCAGCCGGGCAAGCCGATCACCCAGCTGGCGCGCGAGATGGGCATCCCCGTCGACAAGATCGTCAAGCTGGCCTCCAACGAGAACCCGCTCGGCATGAGCCCGCGTGCGCGCGCAGCGGTACAGGCGGCCATGGACGGCCTCGAGCGCTATCCGGACCAGTTCGACCTGTCCGCGGCGCTGTCCGAGCGGCTCGGCGTCGGCATGGAGCAGATTGTCCTCGGCAACGGCTCCAACGACGTGCTCGACCTGGCTGCCCGCGTTTTTCTTGCGCCGGGCCGCTCCTCGGTGTTCTCCAGGCACGCCTTCGCCGTCTATCCGCTGGCGACGCTGTCGGCCGGCGGCGAGTGCATCGTCGTGCCGGCCAAACATTACGGCCACGACCTCGACGCCATGCGTGCCGCTATCCGCCCGGACACGCGCATCGTCTGGGTCGCCAACCCGAACAACCCGACCGGCAACTTCCTGCCCGGCGCCCAGGTGAAGGCTTTCCTGCAGGCGGTGCCGAAGGACGTGGTGGTGGTGCTCGACGAGGCCTACAACGAATACCTGCCGCCGGCCGACCGCGTCGACTCCCTGGCCTGGCTGAAGGAATTCCCCAACCTCGTCATCACGCGCACCTTCTCCAAGATCCACGGCCTCGCCGGCCTGCGCGTCGGCTACGCCGTCACCACGGCCGAGATCGCCGACCTGATGCATCGCGTGCGCCAGCCCTTCAACGTGAACAACCTGGCGCTGGCCGGCGCCATCGCGGCGCTCGACGACCATGCCTTCATCGCCGAGAGCTACGACAACAACCGGCGCGGCATGGAGCAGATCGTTGCCGGCCTCAAGCGCCTCGGCCTCGAGCACATTCCCTCGCACGGCAACTTCGTCACCTTCAAGGCGGGCGAGGCGGCCAAGGTGAACCAGGCGCTGCTCAGGCAGGGTGTCATCGTGCGGCCGATCGGCGGCTACGCGCTGCCCGAGCATCTGCGCGTCACCATCGGCCTGGAGAGCGAGAACGCGCGCTTCATCGCGGCGTTGGAAAAGGCGCTGGCCGGGTAAGTTCCGTGGGCTTTCGCCTCGACAAGCTCGCCGTTTTCGGCGTCGGCCTCATCGGCGGCTCCTTCGCCCTCGCGTTGAAGAAGGCCGGCGCCGTAAAGGAAGTGGTCGGCATCGGCCGCAGCCGGGCCACGCTCGACGAGGCGCTGCGGCTGGGTCTGATCGACCGCGCCGGCGCCTGCGATGCCGCCACCCTGAAGGATGCCGACCTCGTTCTGCTCGCCACGCCCGTCGGCCAGATGCCGGCGCTGATGCAGGCGATGGCGCCTCATCTCGGCCCGCGAACGGCCATCACCGATGGCGGCAGCACCAAGAGCGACGTCGTCGCCGCCGCCCGCCAATACTTGCCAAAGCATCTCTCGCATTTCGTGCCGGCTCATCCCATCGCCGGGGCGGAGAACAGCGGCGCGGCGGCGGCCAAGGCCGACCTCTACGCGGACCGGAAAGTGGTGCTGACGCCGCTGCCGGAGAACGCTTCCGCGGCGGTCGGGCGCGTGCGCGCCGCCTGGGCCGCTTGCGGGGCCACGGTGCACGAGATGGCCCCTTCCCGCCACGACCAGGTGTTCGCCGCCGTCAGCCACCTGCCGCACCTGCTGTCCTTCGCCCTCGTGCACGACCTGGCGCAACGCGAGAATCGCGAGGAATTCTTCCGCTTCGCCGCCAGCGGCTTTCGCGACTTCACGCGCATCGCCGCCAGCCACCCGGAGATGTGGCGCGACATCTGCATCGCCAACAAGGACGCCCTGCTCGGCGAGCTCGAGCAGTACCAGCGCCAGCTCGACGAGCTGCGCCGGGCCCTGCAGGCCGGCGATGCCGCCGCGCTGGAGGCCGTCTTCGACGAGGCGCGCACCGTGCGCCGCGCCTGGGCCGAGGGCAAGCTGAGCTGATGGAGTTTCTCGACCTTCCGCCGGCATTCCATGCTTCGGGCACGGTCCGCCTGCCCGGCTCGAAGAGCCTCTCCAACCGCTTCCTGCTGCTCGCCGCCCTGGCCGAGGGCGGAACCGCCATCCGCGACCTGCTCGCCTCCGACGACGTCGAGCGCATGCTCGATGCCCTGAAGGCACTCGGTATCGACTGGCGGCGCGGGGAGGACAACGACTTCGCCGTGCGCGGCGCCGGCGGCCCGTTCCCGGTCAAGCAGGCGGAGCTCTTCCTCGGCAATGCCGGCACGGCCTTCCGCCCGCTGACGGCGGTGCTGGCGCTCTCCAACGGCCATTACCGCCTCTCCGGCGTGCCGCGCATGCACGAGCGGCCGGTCGGCGACCTGGTGAATGCCCTGCGCCAGCTCGGCGCCGACATCCGCTACCTCGGCAACGAGGGCTTTCCGCCTCTGGAGATCCGCCCGGCGACGATCCGCGCCGGCGGCCGGGTGACGGTGCGCGGCGAGGCCTCCAGCCAGTTTCTCACCGCGCTCCTGATGGCGCTGCCGCTGACCGGCGCCGGCGCCACGGTGGAGGTGGCGGGCGAACTCATCTCCAAGCCCTACATCGACATCACGCTGAACCTGATGGCGCGCTTCGGCGTGGCCGTCGAGCGCGAGGGCTGGCGCGCATTCCACATTCCGGCCGGGGCGCGTTACCGCAGCCCCGGCACGGTGTTCGTCGAGGGCGACGCCTCCGCTGCTTCCTATTTCCTGGCGGCCGGGGCGATTGCCGGCGGACCGGTGCGCGTCGAGGGTGTCGGGCGGGACAGCATCCAGGGCGACGTGCGCTTTGTCGAGGCGCTGGCGGCGATGGGGGCGCGCATCGACATGGGGCCGAACTGGATCGAAGCGCGCGCGCCGGCGGGCGGCCGCCTGCGGGCCATCGAACTCGACTGCAACCACATCCCCGACGCCGCCATGACGCTGGCCGTGACGGCGCTGTTCGCGCAGGGCACGACACGGCTGACCAACATCGCCAGCTGGCGGGTCAAGGAAACCGACCGCATCGCCGCCATGGCGACCGAGTTGCGCAAGCTCGGCGCGACGGTGGAGGAGGGGGCCGACTTCATCGCCGTGTCCCCGGGACTGACTTTTACACCGGACACCGCCATCGACACCTATGACGACCACCGCATCGCGATGTGCTTCTCGCTCGCCTGCCTGGGCGGGGTGGCGGTGCGCATCAACGACCCGCAGTGCGTGAACAAGACCTATCCGGAGTATTTCGAGCGCTTCGCCGCGCTGGTCGCGCCGGTGGTCGCCATCGACGGGCCCTCGGCCTCCGGCAAGGGCACCGTGGCGGCCCGCGTTGCGGAAAAACTGGGCTTTCATTACCTCGACAGCGGTGCCCTCTACCGCCTGGTGGCCCTGGCCGCCCTGCGTGCCGGGGTGTCGCTGGAGGATGGGGCGGCCCTGGCGCGCATTGCCGAGAACCTGCCGGCACGCTTCGAGGGCGGTCGCATCCTGCTCGGCGGGACGGATGCGACCGAGGCCATCCGCAGCGAGGACTGCTCGGCCGGCGCTTCGAATGTGGCGGCCTTTCCGGCTGTCCGGACGGCTCTGCTCGGGCGCCAGCGCACCTATCGGCAGGCGCCGGGCCTCGTCGCGGAGGGCCGCGACATGGGCTCTGTGGTGTTTCCGGATGCCCCGCTCAAGATCTTCCTCACGGCGACTGCCGGGGCGCGCGCGGAGCGGCGTTATAAACAGTTGATCGACAAGGGAATGTCTGTTAGCATTGACACCCTTTTGCAGGATCTCCGCGAACGCGATGCGCGCGACAGCGCGCGGGCAGTCGCTCCCCTGCAGAAATGCGCGGATGCCGAGCTGCTCGACACCACGGCGATGACGGTGGAAGAAGCCGTCGCCTGGGTGGTCGACAAGGCAAGGCGGAGTCTTCCGCACGCTGCGGTGCGCTCCTGAGGGCGTGCCGCAGCCCGGGTGCCGCGAAGCGCCAGGCTTTGCGGTTTCATTCAACGAACGCGCCGTCCGATTTCGGCCGGCCTTGGTTTTTTCCACAACAACTTATGTCCATTGCAACCGCTACCCCGGCCACCGGCCAGGAAAGTTTCGCCTCCCTCTTCGAAGAAAGCCTGTCCCGCCAGGAGATGCGCGCGGGTGAAGTGATCACCGCGGAGGTCGTCCGCATCGACCAGAATTTCGTCGTCGTGAACGCCGGCCTCAAGTCGGAGAGCTTCATCGACATCAATGAATTCCGCAACGACCGCGGCGAGGTCGAAGCCAAGCCGGGCGACTATGTCAGCGTCGCCATCGAGATGCTCGAGGACGGCTACGGCGAGACGCGGCTCTCGCGCGAGAAGGCCAAGCGCATCGCCGCCTGGAACGACCTCGAGAAAGCCCTCAACGAAGGCGCCCTGGTGAAGGGCGTCATCAACGGCAAGGTCAAGGGCGGCCTCACCGTCATGACCAACGGCATCCGCGCCTTCCTGCCCGGCTCGCTGGTCGACGTGCGCCCGGTCAAGGACACCACGCCCTACGAGAACAAGGAATTCGAATTCAAGGTCATCAAGCTCGACCGCAAGCGCAACAACGTCGTCGTTTCGCGCCGCGCCGTGCTCGAGGCTTCCGCCGGCGAGGAACGCGAGCAGCTGCTCGCCAACCTGAAGGAAGGCACCGTCGTCAAGGGCATCGTCAAGAACATCACCGACTACGGCGCGTTCGTGGACCTCGGCGGCATCGACGGCCTGCTGCACATCACCGATCTCGCCTGGCGCCGCGTGCGCCACCCCTCGGAAGTCCTCAACGTGGGCGACGAGGTGACGGCCAAGGTGCTGAAGTTCGACCAGGAGAAGAACCGCGTCTCCCTCGGCCTCAAGCAGCTCGGCGAGGATCCGTGGGTCGGCATTTCGCGCCGCTACCCGCAGGGCACGCGCCTCTTCGGCAAGGTCACCAACCTCACCGACTACGGCGCCTTCGTCGAGGTCGAGCAGGGCATCGAGGGCCTGGTGCACGTCTCCGAGATGGACTGGACCAACAAGAACGTGCATCCCTCCAAGGTCGTCCAGCTGGGCGACGAGGTCGAGGTGATGATCCTCGAGATCGACGAGGACCGCCGCCGCATTTCTCTGGGCATGAAGCATTGCCTGCCGAATCCGTGGGACGAGTTCTCGATGAATCACAAGAAGGGCGACAAGGTGCGCGGCCAGATCAAGTCGATCACCGATTTCGGCATCTTCATCGGCCTGCCCGGCAACATCGACGGCCTGGTGCACCTGTCCGACCTGTCCTGGTCGGCGGCCGGCGAGGAAGCCGTGCGCAACTTCAAGAAGGGCGACGAGGTCGAGGCCGTGGTGCTGGCCATCGATGTCGAGCGCGAGCGCATCTCCCTCGGCATCAAGCAGCTCGACGGCGATCCGTTCACCAGCTTCATCGCCACCCACGACAAGAACAGCGTCGTCAAGGGCACGGTGAAGAGCGTGGACGCCCGCGGCGCCGTGGTGCAGCTGTCCGAGGAGGTCGAGGGCTACCTGCGTGCCTCCGAGGCCGCGCGCGAGCGCGTCGAGGATCTGCGCACGCTGATCAAGGAAGGTGATACCCTCGACGCCATGATCATCAACGTGGATCGCAAGTCGCGCTCGATCAACCTGTCGATCAAGGCCAAGGACCAGGCCGAGCAGAACGAGGCCATGCAGAAGCTGCAGAGCGAGTCGTCCGCTTCCAGCGGCACGACCAACCTCGGCGCCCTGCTCAAGGCCAAGCTCGGCAATCCCCAGCAATAACCGCAACGGGCTAACATGACGAAGTCGGAACTCATCGCGAAACTGGCGGGGCGCTTCCCGCAGCTGGTCGCCAAGGACGCCGATTACGCCGTCAAGATGATTCTCGATGCCATGACCGCCGCGCTCACCCACGGCGATCGCATCGAGATTCGCGGCTTCGGCAGTTTTGCGCTGAACCACCGGCCGCCGCGCATCGGCCGCAACCCGAAATCGGGCGAGAAAGTGCAGGTGCCGGAGAAGTTCGTGCCGCACTTCAAGGCCGGCAAGGAATTGCGCGAGCGCGTAGATCAGGTCGGCTGACCGCCCACGGCTGAAACCAGAGTCTGCAGGAATCGGGCGGCGTCAGGCGATGCCGCCCTTTTTTTAGGCGCATCCGGCGGGATACGCCGAATGGATCGACATGAAATTTCTCGTCTGGCTGCTGCGGATCGTGTTGTTCGTCGTGCTGCTCGGCTTCGCGGTGAAGAACAGCGGCACGGTGACGCTGCATTTCTTCTTCGGCGCCGCATGGCCGTTGCCGCTGGTTGCCGTCATGCTGATCTTCCTTGCCGCCGGGGCGGCAGCCGGACTGTCGGCGGCGCTTGGCGCCTTCCTGCGCCAGCGTCGCGAGATTGCGCGGTTGCGGCAGGAACTGGAAGCGGCGGAACGGATGGAAGCCGGCAGCCGACTCCGAGGATGATCCGGCGGGAATGATGGAATTCGAATTTTGGTGGCTGCTGGCGATCCCGCTGTTCTTCGCCCTGGGCTGGGTGGCGGCGAGGGTGGACATCCGGCATGTCGTGCGCGAATCGCGCGCACTGCCGAAGTCCTACTTCAAGGGGCTGAATTTCCTCCTCAACGAGCAGCCCGACAAGGCGATCGACGCCTTTATCGAGGCAGCCAAGGTGGATTCCGAGACGGTCGAACTGCACGATGCCCTGGGCAACCTGTTCCGTCGCCGCGGCGAGGCCGACCGCGCCATCCGCATGCACCAGAACCTGGTCGAGCGCGAGGGCTTGAATGAAGAGCAGCGCCTCCATGCCCTGGCCGAACTGGGGCATGACTATCTCAAGGCCGGCCTGCTCGACCGCGCCGAGGACATCTTCGTCGGCCTGCGCGGCACCAGCCAGAACGAGGCCGCCCTGAACTTCCTGCTGGAGATCTACCAGCAGGAAAAGGAGTGGCGCAAGGCCATCGACATCGCCCGCCAGCTGCCTGACCATTCCGGCCACTTGTGGCAGAAGGAAATCGCCAACTTCTACTGCGAGCTGGCCACCGTGGAGATCAACAATTCCCGCCCCGCCGAGGCGCGCGCCCTGCTCGAGGAGGCGCTGGCGACGCATCGCAAGTCGGTGCGCGCGACCATCCTGCTCGGCGAGCTGCTGGTGGCGGCCGGCGACCTGGAAGGCGGCATCGGAGCCTGGAAGCGCATCGAGCAGCAGAATCCGGCATACATCGCCCTGGTTGCCGCCCGGCTGAAGGACGTCTATCGCAGGCTGGGGCGCAGCGGGCAGGGCCTGCAATTGATGCGCGGCTATCTGGCGCAGCATCCCTCGCTCGACCTGCTCGACACGGCCTTCCAGTGGTCGCTCGAGGATGAGAGCCCGGAGGCGGCCCATCAGCTGGTGCGCGACGAGTTGCGTCGCAACCCGACGCTGCTCGGCCTGGACAAGCTGCTCGAGGCGCAGATCCTGGTGGCGCCGCCGGAGCAGCGCGCCGACCTGGAGCTGGTGAAGAACCTGATCCACCACCATACCCGCAAGGTGGCGCGCTATCGCTGCGACAGCTGCGGTTTCAAGGCGCGGCAGTTCTACTGGCGCTGCCCGGGCTGCGGGACGTGGGAAAGCTATCCGCCGAAGCGCACCGAAGAATTCGACTTGGCACCCTAATCGAAAACACGCCTCAGGAAACAACGCCTTGAAGATCACCGTCATCGGCACCGGCTACGTCGGACTGGTCAGCGGCACCTGCCTCGCAGAGGTGGGCAACGACGTGCTGTGCCTCGACCTCGACGCGGAGAAGATCAACATCCTCAACGCCGGCGGCCTGCCGATCCACGAGCCCGGGCTGCTCGACATGGTCGTGCGCAATCGCTCAGCCGGCCGGTTGCGCTTCACCACCGATGTGGTCGAAGCGGTGGCGCACGGCCTGCTGCAGTTCATCGCCGTCGGCACACCGCCGGACGAGGACGGCTCGGCCGATCTGCAGCACGTCCTCGCCGCGGCCCGCTCCATCGGTCGCCACATGGACGGCTACAAGGTCATCGTCGACAAGTCGACCGTGCCGGTCGGCACCGCCGACAAGGTGCGCGCGGCGGTCGCCGGGGAACTGGCGGCGCGCGGCCTGAAGACCGGGTTCAGCGTCGTCTCCAACCCGGAGTTCCTCAAGGAAGGCGCCGCGGTGGAGGACTTCATGCGTCCCGACCGCATCGTTGTCGGCGCCGGAGAGGCGCCGGCCATCGAACTGATGCGCCAGCTCTATGCGCCCTTCCAGCGCAGCCACGAGCGCCTCATCGTCATGGACGTGCGCTCGGCCGAGCTGACCAAGTACGCCGCCAACGCCATGCTGGCCACCCGCATCTCCTTCATGAACGAACTGGCCAACCTGGCCGAGAAGCTGGGCGCCGACATCGAGCAGGTGCGCCAGGGCATCGGCTCCGACCCGCGCATCGGCTACCAGTTCCTCTATCCCGGCTGCGGCTACGGCGGCTCCTGCTTTCCGAAGGACGTGCAGGCGCTCAACCGCACGGCGCATGAGGCGGGGGCCGCCTTGCGCGTGCTGCAGGCGGTGGAGGAGGCCAATGAATTCCAGAAGGGCGTGCTCGGACGCAAGGTCGCCGCCGAGTTCGGCGAGGACCTCGCCGGCCGCCGTTTCGCGCTGTGGGGCCTCGCCTTCAAGCCCAACACCGACGACATGCGCGAGGCGCCCAGCCGTCGCGTCGTCGCCGACCTGCTGGCGCGCGGCGCCACGATTTGCGCCTACGATCCGGTGGCAATGGACGAGGCCCGCCGTAACTTCGGCGCCGAGCCGCGCATCGCCTACGCCGAATCGCCGATGGCCGCGCTCGCCGGCGCCGATGCGCTGGTGATCGTCACCGAATGGAAGGAATTCAGGAGCCCCGATTTCGAGGAGTTGAAGCGGCGCCTCAAGACGCCGCTGGTCTTCGACGGGCGCAATCTCTACGATCCGGCGGCGATGCGCGCTGCCGGCATCGCGTATTTCGCAATCGGGAGACAGTGATGGAGAAGCCTGCCCTCCCGGACACCTCGAACGCTCGCATCCTCGTCGTCGGCGATGTCATGCTCGATCGCTACTGGTTCGGCGAGGTCAGCCGCATCTCGCCCGAGGCGCCGGTGCCGGTGGTCAAGATCGAGCGCACCGAGGAGCGCCCCGGCGGCGCCGCCAACGTGGCGCGCAACATTTCGGCGCTGGGCGCCGGAGCATCGCTGCTCTCCGTCGTCGGCGCCGACGAGGCCGGCCGGTCGCTGGCGCGGCTGATGGGGGCCGAGGGCATTGCCGCCAGCCTGCACGAGGACGCCGCGCTGTCGACCACCATCAAGCTGCGCGTGATCGGTCGCCAGCAGCAGCTCCTGCGCATCGATTTCGAGAAGTCGCCGGCGCACGAAGTACTGCGCGCCAAGCTGGCCGACTTTGCGCGCCAGTTGCCCGGCTGCGACGCCGTCGTGCTCTCCGATTACGGCAAGGGCGGCCTCGCCCACATCGGCGAGATGATCCGGCTGGCGCGGGCTGCCGGCAAGCCGGTGCTGGTCGACCCGAAGAGCGAGGATTTTGCCCGCTATGCCGGCGCCACGCTGCTGACGCCGAACCGCGCCGAACTGCGCCAGGCCATCGGCCGCTGGTCCTCGGAGGCCGAACTGCGGGAGAAGGCGCTGCGCCTGTGCACGGAACTCGGACTGGAGGCGCTGCTGGTGACGCGCAGCGAGGAGGGCATGACGCTCTTCCGCGGCAGCGAAGCCGTGCACGAACCCGCCCAGGCGCGGGAGGTTTATGATGTGAGCGGCGCCGGCGACACCGTCATCGCCACCCTGGCGGTGATGCTGGCGAGCGGCGCGGACCTGTCTGCGGCGATGCGGCTGGCCAACCGCGCCGCCGGCATCGTCGTCGGCAAGCTCGGCACGGCCGTCGCCACGCTCGAGGAAATGCGCGCCGCGCCCTGAACAACGGAAGAACGACATGTACACCATCGTGACCGGCGCTGCCGGCTTCATAGGATCCAATCTGGCAAAGGCGCTCAACGAACGCGGCGTCACCGACATCATCGCCGTCGACAATCTCACCAGGGGCGACAAATACCGCAACCTGGTCGACTGCGAGATCGCCGACTATCTCGACAAGGAGGAGTTCATCGAGACCCTGGCCGCCGGTGATCTGGACGGCGCCGTCGAGGCCGTGCTGCATCAGGGCGCCTGCTCCGACACCATGGAGCACAACGGCCGCTACATGATGGACAACAACTACCGCTACTCGCTGGAGCTGCTCGATTTCTGCCTCGAGCAGAGCGTGCCCTTCCTGTATGCCTCCTCGGCCTCGGTCTACGGTGGCGGGCATGTCTTTCGCGAATCGCGCGAGTTCGAGGCGCCGCTCAACGTCTACGGCTACTCGAAGTTCCTCTTCGATCAGGCCGTGCGGCGCCGTCTCGCCGGGACTGACTTTACCGCGCCGGTCGCCGGCTTCCGCTATTTCAACGTGTACGGCCCGCGCGAGGACCACAAGGGGCGCATGGCCTCGGTGGCCTTCCACTTCTTCAACCAGTACCAGGCGGAAGGCCGGGTGAAGCTCTTCGCGGGCTGCGACGGCTGGGCCGACGGCGAGCAGCGGCGCGACTTCGTCTTCATCGACGACGTCGTCAAGGCGAACCTGCATTTCCTCGACAGCGGCGCCTCCGGCATCTACAACCTCGGCACCGGCCGCGCGCAATCCTTCAACGACGTCGCCGTCGCCACGGTGAACGCCTGCCGCGGGGCCCGCGGCGAGCCGGCCCTGTCGCTGGCGGAACTGCGGGCCGCGGGGGCGATCGAATACATCGCCTTCCCGGAGGCCTTGCGCGGCAAGTACCAGAGCTATACCGAGGCCGACGTCTCGCTCCTGCGCCAGGCCGGCTACGAGGCGCCGTTCGCCACGGTGGAGGAGGGCGTCAGGCAATATGTCGAGAGCAGGCTGAAGGCATGAAGCACTGTCTGGAAGACTTCGTCGGCAACACCCCGCTGGTGCGCCTGAAGCGCCTGCCCGGCGCGGAGAGCGAGCGCCGCAACAACGTGATCCTTGCCAAGCTGGAGGGCAACAATCCGGCCGGTTCGGTGAAGGACCGGCCGGCGCTGTCGATGATCCTGCGCGCGGAGAAACGCGGCGACATCCGGCCGGGCGATACCCTGATCGAGGCCACCAGCGGCAACACCGGCATCGCACTGGCCATGGCGGCGACCATGCGCGGCTACCGGATGGTGCTGATCATGCCCGAGCACCTTTCCGTCGAGCGGCGCCAGACCATGCGCGCCTTCGGCGCCGAGATCGTGCTCACCGCCCAGAAGGGCGGCATGGAGATGGCGCGCGATGTCGCCGACAAGATGGTGGCCGAGGGCCAGGGCGTCATGCTCGACCAGTTCGCCAACCCGGACAACCCGCTTGCCCACTACGAGGGTACCGGCCCGGAGATCTGGCGCGACACAGAGGGGCAAATCACCCACTTCATTTCCAGCATGGGCACCACCGGCACCATCATGGGCTGTTCGCGCTTCTTCAAGGAGCGGAACCCGAAGATCGAGATCGTCGGCTGTCAGCCGGAGGAGGGCTCGCAGATCCCCGGCATCCGCAAGTGGCCGGAAGCCTATCTGCCGAAGATTTACGACAAGTCCCGCATCGATCGCATCGAGCACGTCAGCCAGGCCGATGCCGAGGAGATGACGCGGCGCATGGCGCGCGAGGAAGGCCTCTTCGCCGGCATCTCCTCGGGCGGCGCCATGGCGGTGGCGCTGCGCGTGGCCGTGCAGGTGCGCAACGCGGTGATCGTCACCATCGTCTGCGATCGGGGCGACCGCTACTTGTCCACGGGCGTCTTTCCCGCCTGACATGACGACCTGTCCCCCGGCCCCTTTCCCGGGGAAAGGAGTGACAAAAGTTCAGCCGCTGCGCGGCTTCCGGTTCGTTGGCTTCAGTCCTCCCTGGGGCGGTCCGGCGGAGGACTGATGCTCCGCGCCGCCGTATTCCTGGGGCTGACTTTTCTCGCCGCCCTGCCGTGCGGCGCGGCGCAGATCACCCTTTCTCTCGGCTCGATCCGTCATGCGGCCTTCGAAGCCGACGGCATCACCGTCAGCCTCGATGCCGCGCGTCGCGGCGAGGCCGACATCCGCCTCGGCCGGCTGTTCGTCGCCGGCGCCGAATACCGCGCGCTGCAGCTGCATTGCAGCGGCTTTTATTTCGACGGCCGCCGTCTCGACTGCCCGGAGGGAAGCCTGCGCCGCGAGGACGAGCGCGGCGGAAACCGGCCCGCGCTGCCGTTCAGCTTCGCCTGGCGCGAAGGCGGCCATCTGGACTTTTCCCTGCGCGGCGTCGACGTCGTCGCCTTCTCGCCGCTCGTCAAGCGGCTGCGCGGCTGGAAGCCGGAAGGCCGGATCGATCTGGCCCTGCGCGTCGAGGGCGGCCGCGCACTGCTCGACCTCGCCGTGCATGACCTCGCCTTCGCCAGCCGCGAGGGCGACATCGCCGGCAAGGACATCGCCTTCACCCTGAACGCGGCGGCCGAGAAGCGCGGCGCCGGCTGGCACTGGCGCGCCCGGCTCGACTGGCCGCAGGGCGAACTGGTCCGCGTGCCGTGGCGGCGCGCCGCCGGCCTGCGCATGGAAGCCGAGGGCGGGCTCTCCGCCGGGACGCTGGATGTCGAGCTGGCGCGGCTCGATGTCGACGGACTGGGCAGCGTCAGCGCCGGCCTGCGCTGGGACCGCGTCCGCGGCGAGGCGACCGACGGCGGCTTCGTCACCGACCGCATCGATCTGGCGGCAGCGATGCGCGACTGGCTGCAGCCTTGGCTGAGCACGCTCGGCTTTCCCGAATGGCGGGTGTCGGGCCACGGCCGCGTCTCGGCGGAATGGAAGGGGCGGGCGCTGCGCCGCTTCTACGCCGGGCTGGAGGACGCCCGGCTGGCCGACGGCACCGGCACCATCGAGCTGGATGGCGTCAATGCCCGTGTTCCCTGGGAAGCGGGCGGGCCGACCGAGGCCGAGATCGGCGTCGGGCGCGGCCGGTTCGGCGACCTGCCGCTGGGCGGCTTCACCCTGCCGCTGCACATCGACGGCAACGAGGCGAAGGTGGCGGGCCTCGTCGCCCCCATGCTCGACGGGCGTTTCGTCGTCGATTCGCTGCGCCTGGCCAAAAGTCAGTCCGGCTGGCACGGCGAGTTCGAGGGCGGCATCGAGGACGTCTCCATGCCGAAGCTGTCGCGGGCGCTCAAGCTGCCGGTCATGGCGGGGCGGCTGACGGCGCGCATTCCGCGCATCGCCTACGAACCGGGCCTGCTGCGGTTAGACGGCGCGCTCGGCATCGAGGTTTTCGACGGCGGCATCATCGCGTACCAGCTGCGCCTGATCGATCCCTTCGGCAAGAACCGCCGCCTGGTCGCCGACGTCACGGCGCGCAACCTCGACCTCGGCATGCTGACGCGCACCTTCGCCTTCGGCGCCATCGAGGGACGCTTCGACGCCGACCTGCGCGATCTGGAAATGGAGGGCTGGCACCCACTGCGTTTCGAGGCGCGCATCGCCAGCAGCGAGGGCGATTATCCGCGCAGCCTGAGCCTCGGTGCGCTGAAGGACATCACCGCGCTGGGTGAGGCGGGCTCCCCTCAGGCGATCGAGCGCGCGCCCGAGCGCTCCGGCTTCAGTCTCGGCTACGCGCGCATCGGCTTCGGCTGCACGCTGCGTGACGGCGTCTGCCTGCTCGACGGCGTCGAGCGCGAAGGCGAGGGCGTCGTTCTGATGCGCGGCAGCGGCATGCCGTCGGTGAGCATCATCGGCTACAATCGGCGTATCGATTGGGAGGCGCTGGTGGCGCGCATCCGCGAGGTGATCGCGGGGCGTCCCGGCATCGTCATCGAATGAAAAAAACCCTCTTTCTGACCATCGCCCTGATCCTCGCCGGCTGTGTCAACCTGCACGTGCACTTCCCGGAGGCCGCCAACAAGCCGGCCGAGGTTGCCACGCCGGCGGCGCAGGGCGGAGCGGCCAGATGACGCCCGTCCTGGCCTTCGACATCGAGACGATTCCCGATGTGGCGGGCATTCGCAAGCTGCACGCGCTGCCGGCCGAGCTGTCCGACGCCGAGACGGCCGAATTCGCCTTCCAGAAACGGCGCGCCGCCGGCGGCAGCGATTTTCTGCCCCTACACCTGCAGCGCGTCGTCGTCATCTCCTGCGCCTTGCGCGAAGGTGACCGCTTCACTGTCTGGTCGCTCGCCGAGCCGAAACTCGCCGAAGCCGCGCTCATCCAGCGCTTCTACGACGGCATCGAGAAATTCACGCCGCAGCTCGTTTCCTGGAACGGCGGCGGCTTCGACCTGCCGGTGCTGCACTATCGCGGCCTCATCCACGGCGTCGTCGCGCCGCGCTACTGGGAGCAGGGGGAGGGCGACTACAAGGACAGCCGCGATTTCAAGTGGAACAACTACCTCGGCCGTTACCACTCGCGCCACCTCGACCTGATGGACCTGCTGGCGCTCTATCAGCCGCGCGCCAATGCGCCGCTCGACGAACTGGCGAAGCTGATGGGCCTGCCCGGCAAGCTCGGCATGGACGGCAGCGCGGTCTGGGGCGCCTGGCAGGAAGGGCGCAGCGACGAGATCCGCGACTACTGCGAGACCGACGCCGTGAACACCTATCTCGTCTTCCTCCACTTCCAGCGCCTGCGCGGGCTGCTCGACGAACACGCCTTCGCCGCGGAGACGGCCCTCGTGCGGCGCACGCTGGAGGGGCTGAACCTGGCGCACTGGCAGGCTTTTCTCGACGCCTGGGAGAAGGAAGCGCCATCCCCCCGCCCCCTTCCCGGGGAAGGGGGTGACGGTGGTTCGCCGCTGCGCGGCTCCGAGTCATTGACTGCGCCGTCCTTGGGGCGGCCCGGCGGTCGGCGCTCAAAGGAATGATGCCGTGTCGCTGACCGTCCTCGGCCTCTCCGGATCGCTCGGCCACGATCCTTCCGCCGCGCTCTACGTCGACGGCAGGCTGGTGGCCGCCGCCGAGGAGGAGCGCTTCCTCCGCGACAAGCACGCCAAGGGCCGCATGCCGTATGAAGCGGCGAAGTTCTGCCTCGAGTTTGCCGGCGTGCGTCCGCACGAGGTCGACGCCGTGGCGATTCCCTTCGCGCCGGTGAGCCTGCGCGGGCCGGCGCGCTGGCATTACGCCAGGCGCTACTGGTACGCGCCGGACCGTGCGCTCGACGCGCTCTTCAATGGCAACCGCCGCTACCGCCGCTACCGCGGCCGCATCCTCGACTGCCTGGCGCAGCTTGGCTTCGACCGGGACAAGGTCGACCTCGTGCCGGTCGAGCACCACCTGACCCACGCCTCGAGCGCCTACCACTGCTCCGGCTTCAGCGAGAAGACCGCCATCCTCGGCATCGACGGCAAGGGCGAATACGCGACGACCTTCTTCGGCTGGGGCGAGCACGGCCGCATCCACAAGATCAAGGAATTTTTCGATCCGGATTCGCTGGGCGGCCTCTACGGCGCTCTCACCGAGTTTCTCGGCTTCGAGATGCTCGACGGCGAGTACAAGGTGATGGGCATGGCGCCCTACGGCGACCCGAACCGCTATGACTTCTCGCGCCTGGCGAAGTTCGAGGCGGGCGAGCTCGTCATCAATACCGACTACGCCAACGTGATCGGCCTGCGCCGCTACAAGGAGAACGAAAATGGCAAAAGCAGGGGCTATTACTTTTCGCCGAAGCTGATCGACTGGCTCGGCCCGCGCCGCCAGGGCGACGTCGCCGACGACCCCTACATTCACTACGCGGCAAGCATGCAGAAGCTCTTCGAGGACCTCGCGCTGGCCATGCTCGAGCATTACCTCGGCGACATCCTGCGCGAGACCGGGCGCCTCGCCTTCGCCGGCGGCGGCGCCTTGAACGTCAAGCTCAACCAGCGCATCCTCGCCCGGCCCGACGTCAAGGAGCTGTTCGTCCAGCCGGCCTCGGGCGATGCCGGTACGGCGGTCGGCGCCGCATCCTGGGTCTCGACGGCGCGCGGCGTGCCGGTGGAGAAGATGGAGCACGTCTACCTCGGCCCGGCCTACACCAACGAGGAGGTCATCGCCGCCTGCGAAAAACATCCGGCGAAACCGGTCTGGCAGCAGATCGCCCATGGCGATGCGGAAGTGCCGCGGCGCATCGCCCGGCTGCTCGCTGACGGCCAGCCGGTGGCGTGGTTCCAGGGCCGCATGGAGTTCGGCCCGCGCGCGCTCGGCGGCCGTTCCATCCTCGGCTGTCCGAGCGTGGCCGGCGTCGCCGACCGCATCAACGAGCAGATCAAGTTCCGCGAGCGCTGGCGGCCGTTCTGCCCGTCGATGCTCGACACGGTCGGCCCGCGGATGCTCGGCTCCGCACACCCGTCGCCCTTCATGACCTTCACCTTCCCGGTGGCGGAGGAATGGAAGACGCGCGTGCCGGAGGTGGTGCACGAGGACGGCACGGCGCGCGCCCAGGTGCTGCGCCGCGAGCACAACCCGCGCTACTACGACCTGATGGTCGAGATGGAAAAGCTCACCGGCAACGGCGTCGTGCTCAACACCTCGCTCAACCGCCGCGGCGAGCCGATGGTGTGCTCGCCGCAGGACGCGCTCGACATGTTCTTTGGCTCGGACCTGCGTTATCTGATCATGGAGGACGTGCTGGTGACGAAGGAGGGTGTGCGGTGAGCGCCAAGATCGATGCCTACTACGCCACCGAGCGGCCCGAACTGGTCAGGTTCCTGCAGGGGCATGGTCCATTCGGCGCGGCCCTCGACATCGGTTGTGCTTCCGGCGTCTTCGGCGCAGCGTTGCTGCGCGCCGGTGTTGTCGATGCCTGCGATGGCATCGAGCTCCACACCGAAGCGGCGCGCCTCGCCCAGGCCCGTCTGGGGAGGGTGTGGCAGGGCTCCCTGGAATCTGTCGCCGGCGAAGTGCCCTGGCAGCACTATGGCCTGATTGCCTTCGCCGACGTGCTTGAACACCTGGCCGACCCATGGACGGCCTTGCGACGGCTCAGGTCTGTCGTCTCGCCCGGCTGCCGGCTGCTGGTCTGCGTGCCCAACGTGCGCCATTACAAGGTGTCCCTGCCGCTGCTGTTCCGCGGCGAGTTCCGCTATGAAGATTCGGGCATCATGGATCGCACCCACCTGCATTTCTTCACGCGCGCGAGCCTGGGCGAAACCTTGCTTGAATGCGGCTGGACGGTGCGCGACGCGACAAGCAACATGAGGAAGCGCTACCGCCGCTGGTATATGCCGACGCGCCTGCTCGAGCCTTTCGTTGCCGTGCAACATGCCGTGCTGGCCGTGCCATCATGAGCGTACCGCTCGTCAGCGTTGCCATTCCGGCCTACAACCACGCCGCCTTTATCGAAGCCTGCCTCGAGTCGGTTTGCGCGCAGACCTATCCCGAACTGGAACTGGTGCTGATCGACGACGGTTCGAAGGATGACACTTTTGAACGGGCGCGCCGCTATCTCGATGTTCATGGCGGATGCTTGCGTCGCATCGTGCTGGAACGGCAGGAAAACCAGGGAGTGAGCGCGACCTCGAATGCCTGCTTCGCGGCCTGCCGGGGCGAATGGGTGCATCTGCTCGGCTCGGACGATGTGCTCTATCCGCGCAAAGTCGAGCGCATCCAGCAGGCCATCGCCGGGTGGAACTGCCCCGAGCTGGTGCTGGTGCATGCTGACGTCGATATCATTGACCACGAAGGCCGGATGCATGCGCGCCAGTCTGCGAAGTCGCGCCCGCCGGCCGGCATCGAACACGAGGCCTGGCGCTGGATTTTCATGGGCAAGCACTACATCTTCAATCCGACCCTGGCCCTGCGGCGCGATGCCTTTCTCGCCATCGGCGGTTTCGATGCCAGCCTGGCCCTCGAGGACATGGATTTCTGGCTACGCCTGTCGGTGCATCATGCATTCGGCCGCGTGCCGGAAGTCCTGGCCGGCTATCGCAAGCATGCCGGCAATACCTCGCGGCGGCGCGTGAAGATGCTCGGCGCGCATTTCCTGACCTACGCCAAGTTCCTTGCGGAGCACGCAGGACTGATGCCCGAGGACGAACTCCGGCGCCATTTCCGCAAGCACCTCAAGCGCTTCTGGCGCCGCACGCGCTATCGCCAGCCTTGGCGGCTCCTGCCCGTCCTCGCCGCCTTGGTGAAGAGCAGCTTTTCGACGCCGCAGGCGGAGGATTACCGACGCTTCGGCCAGATTCTAGATCGAATGGCCGGCTAAACCGCTGTTTCCTGTATCATTCGCACATTTCGCCGGCCGGCCATGCAGAATCCCCCGTTCATTTCGATCGTCATCCCCGTCTACAACGAGGCGGAGAACATCGAACCCATGGTGCGCGAGATCCAGGCCGCCTTCGCCGGACGACCGGAATCCTACGAGGTCATTTTCGTGGACGACGCCAGCACGGACGACAGCCCCGCCGTGCTGCGGCGGCTGACTTTTGCGTCCGGCGGTGTCGTGCGCAGCCTGCGCCACCGCCGCAATTTCGGCCAGAGCGCAGCCGTGGCGAGCGGTTTTCGCGCCGTGCGCGGCGCGTGGGTCGGCACGCTCGACGGGGACGGGCAGAACGATCCGGCCGACCTGCCGCGTCTGCTCGACGAGGCGCGCCGGCTCGGCGTCGATTGCGTCACCGGCGTGCGCGCCAAGCGCCAGGACAACTTCATCCGCAAATTCTCCTCGCGCGTCGGCAACGGCTTCCGCAACTGGGCGACCGGCGACCGTGTCACCGACAGCGGCTGCGGCGTGCGTGTCGTGCGCACCCCGTGCACACGCGAACTGCCGGTGTTCAACGGCCTGCACCGTTTCATGCCGACCCTGCTGCGCAGCAAAGGCCACACCGTCGTCGAGTGCCCGGTGAACCACCGGCCGCGCCTGCGCGGCGTCTCCAAGTACGGCGTGCACAACCGCCTCTGGCGCGGCATCCGCGACTGCTTCGGCGTGCGCTGGTTCGGCGCGCGCGCCGTGCCGGCGGAGCGGGTCGAGGAGGAGGCGGAGCAAGGGCGGCGGGAATGACCTCGTCCGGGAACGACCTCCCGGAAGGCGTCGAAGACGACATCGAGCTGGCATCGGTCGCGCCGGGTTTTTCCAGGGAACTGCGCCGTCTGTTCCTGTTGCTGGCCATCGCGGCCGGCGCCTTCTGCCTGCTCTATTTCACGCCGCTGGGCGAACTTGCCCATGACGTCCGCAAGTTGCGCGCGTTTCTCGCCGGCGACGACTGGTGGGCCGAGTTCGCCTACGCGCTGATCGTGATTGTGCTGGTGGCGCTGGGGGCGCCGCGGCTGGTCTTCTACGTCGTGGGCGGCCTGGTCTTCGGTTTCTGGCAGGGCTTGCTGCTGGCCCAGGCGGGCGCGGTCGTCGGTTCGTGGCTGACTTTCTGCGCGGTGCGCCACGGCGGGCGCGGCTGGCTGCAGCAGCGTTTCGGCAGCCATCGCTTCGTCGGCAAGGCCTTCCGCGTGCGCTCCTCGGTCAAGGCGGTGGTGATGATCCGCCAGTTGCCGCTGACCAGCGTCATGATCAACGGCGGCCTGGCGCTCTCCCAGGTCAGCGCGCGGGTATTCCTCGTCGGCACCTTCATCGGCTATCTGCCGCAGGGCATCATCGCCGTACTCATTGGCAGCGGGGTGGTGGGCGAGCACGCGATGGAGGGCATCGGCAAGCTCGTTGCGGCAGGGGTTGTGCTCGGCGGGGGCGCCTTCATGCTCTGGCGCTGGCGCAAGGGCAGGGGGCGCTGATGGAACGGACGGACCGCAAGGGCATGCTGGCCTGGGGCCTGCTGTTCGCCGCGCTGGTGCTCGCCTTCTACGCCATTCGCCTGACCGGCCCGTCCGACCTCGAGGCCGACGCGCAGGACCGCAACGTCGGTTATGTGATGGATGTCGTATGGGAGGGCCACTGGCTGGTGCAGCAGGACATCCGCGGCCGCATCATGTCGAAGCCGCCGCTGCACACCTGGGTCGCGTCTGCCTTCGCCGAAGCTGGCGGCATCAATCGCACGACGCTGACCCTGCCTTCGATGCTGGCGGTGCTGGCCATGGCGCTTCTCGTCCTCGAGGCCGGGCGCCGCCGTTACGGCCTGCCGGCCGGCGGACTGGCCGGGCTCGCGGTGGTGTTGGCGCCGATGATGTCCAAACAAATCGCACTGGTGCGCACCGACGCCCTGTTCGCGCTGGCGGTCGCCTTCGGCGCCCTTGCCGCGCATCGCGCCTGGGCGCGCGGCGGCGGCTGGATGCCGTTCTGGTTCTGGTCCGGCATTGCCACTCTGATCAAGGGGCCGCTCGGCCTGGCGCTGGCCGCCATGGGCCTCGCGGCCTGGTTCTGGGAGCGGCGCAGCGATCCGGCCACGCCGCCGCCAGCCGGTTCGCACGAGGCGGGCATCACGGTTTTTCTGCTGCTGACATTAGGCTGGCTGGTGCCGGCCCTCGTCTCGGCCGGAGAGCCGCTGGTCAGCAAGCTGTTCTTCGAGGAGCTGGTCGGGCAGGCGACCGGCGTCGGCAAGGGCGGCTTCCCGGGCCGCAACCTGCCCAAGCCGACGCTCTATTTCACGCTGCGCTTTCTGCCCTTCAGCCTGTTCGCGCTCTATGGCCTATGGCGCACCGCACGCCACCCCGCGGCTGGGGAGAGCGAGCGGCGCTTCGAGCGCTTTCTCTTTTGCTGGATCGTCGGCGGCATTCTTCTTTTCTCGCTCGCCTCTCACCATCGCGGCGATCTGCTGCTGCCGCTGTGGCCGGGGGCGGCCCTGCTGGCCGGCCGCGAGATGGCACGGCTGGCCGGGCGCGCAGGCAGACGCGCGACGGCTGCCGTGGTGGCGGGACTGACTTTTCTTTTTCTCGGCGGCGCCTGGTGGCAGTACCATTCGAAAGCCATGCGGCAAAACGAGGAAGTGCGTTACACCCTTGCGGCGGAGCAGGCCGCGCGGACGCTCGCCGCGAGCGGACTGGACGCGCGCAAAATCCGGCATCTCGACACGCCGGTGACGCTGCAGCTCGGTCTGGGAACCTTCAATGTCTGGATCGGCGAAGAGGAGGCGCTGCGCCTGGCGAACGAACACGGGCCTGTCCTGCTGGCGGTGGAATCCCCCGAGCGCTTTCCGCGCCTGTTTGGCTCCGGCGGTCCAGTCATGAAAGAGATGTTTCGCTGGCCGCGGGATGACGGCAAGCCGGCAGTGCGTGTATTCCTGGCGGGGGAAAGCCCATGATGGAGCGGTGGGTGGCGTCGGTGCGGGCAATCGGCCCGGTGCGCACGGCCTTCATGGCGAGCCTGCTGCTTTCCCTTGTTGCCGCGGCGCAAGGACGCCTGGTTGGCCGGGACGGTGTTTTTTACCTCGAGGCGGCGCGCCGAATGCTCGACGAGGGATGGGCTGCGGGCCTGAAAACCGGTGCCTGGGGCATCCTGCCGGGGCTGATTGCGGCCGTGTCCGCCCTGACGCCGCTCGGCCCGGAAGCGGCGGCGCGCATCCTCAACGGGCTTTTCATGGCAGGCACCTGTGCGCTGCTCGTCGCGATGGTGCGGCGGCGCGCGCCCGAGCTTGCCTGGGTGGCCTGCCTCGTCGTTCTGGCGATGCCGGCCTACAACCAGAACCGCCACGACATCATTCGCGAATACGGTTTCTGGTTCTTCTGCATGCTGGCTTTCTGGCTGTCCATGCGCTGGCATGAGGCGCCGCGCTGGCGCGAGGCGATCGCCAGCCAGCTGGCGCTCGGTGTCGCCGCCTCGTTCCGCCTCGAGGCCGTGGCTTTCTATCCGGCGCTGATGCTGTGGCAGGCATTTGCCGCGCCGGCCGGACAGCGCCGCCGGCGCGTGCTCATGATCGGCTGCGTGCCGCTTGCGGGCGGGCTCGTCGCGGCCTTCCTCTTCGGGAGCGGACTGCTGGCCGTGCCCAATCGCGTTGCCTATTACCTCGACGCCGCCAATCCGATGCGCACGCTCCAGCGCATCGGAGAAGCCGCCAGCCGGATGTACGACGCGGTGTTTCCGTACAAATATTCGCGCGAGGAGGCCGGATACATCCTGTTCTTCGGGCTGCTATCGATAATTCCCGTGAAATTTCTCAAGATGGCCGGCGTGTTCGTGGTGCCGCTGGTCTACGCCTTCGTCTCCCAGCCGAAGCGGGCGACGCTGTCGCGCTGGCAGCCGCTGCCCTGGGCCTTTCTTGCCTATGCGCTGGTGCTGACGGCCTTCGTCACGCACCAGTTCTTTCTCGTCGGCCGCTACGTCAGCCTGCTCAACCTGCTGGCGGTGCCGGTCGTTGCCGCCGGATTCGCCCAGCTGATGCGACGCTTCCCGCGCTGGAAAATCCCGCTGCTGGCGCTGGCGCTGCTGACGATGGCGGCGAATGTCCTGTCCATTTCGCCGAAAAAGACGCAGGTTGTCGAGGCCGGACGCTGGCTGGCCGAGCATGTGGCCGACTCCGGCCAGGTGTGCATGACCAACTCGCGCATCGCCTACTATGCGGGATGGCGCCCGGACGGCATCGTCCTCGAGACCGCGCATCTCGACCGGGTGCTGGGCGAAGGGCGCTGCGCCTGGGTGGTTGTGGAAGTGAAAAAAAATGAAGATCCGGACGCCTGGCTGAAGAAAAACCGGATGGTTGCAGTGCAGCGCTTCGAAAATGCGGACGGCAATGCTGTCGTGATTGCCAGGCGGGGAGAAGCCGATCCGCCCGCTTCCCCCCGCTAGACGATGACGGACGCACCTGAATTGCCGGTCCTGCTCAGTGTGGTCATGCCGGCCTACAATTATGGGAATTACC